>NZ_CP025791.1:890000-1216666 GCF_002886045.1 Flavivirga eckloniae
CTTTAACCACCGATGGTTCTTTAGTTTTATACACCTGGAATAATGATGAGGGTAAAACGGCTTTTTGGCATTCGTCGGCACACGTATTGGCACAGGCTATTGAGGAATTGTATTCTGGTGCAAAACTTACTATTGGACCTGCTATTGAAAATGGGTTTTATTATGATGTAGATTTTGGAGAACACATAGTTTCTGAAAAAGATTTTAAGGCTATAGAAACTAAAATGCTTGAGATTGCCCGTGGGAAACATGATTTTAAAATGCGTTCTGCAACTAAAGCCGAGGCTTTAGAACTTTATAAGGACAATGCGTTTAAAACTGAACTGATAGAAAATCTGGAAGACGGTACGATTACTTTTTGTGATCATTCTTCTTTTACAGACTTATGTCGTGGGGGACACATTCCTAATACTGGCATTATAAAGGCTGTAAAAGTTTTATCTGTTGCTGGTGCTTATTGGAGGGGTGATGAAAATAAGCCTCAATTAACCCGTGTTTATGGTATATCGTTCCCTAAACAGAAAGAGCTTACAGAGTATTTAGCTTTATTGGAAGAAGCTAAAAAACGTGATCATAGAAAGTTAGGAAAGGAATTAGAGCTTTTTACATTCTCGAGAAAAGTTGGCCAAGGTTTACCTTTATGGTTGCCAAAAGGGGCTGCTTTACGCGAACGCCTGGAAAACTTTTTAAAAGCTGCCCAAAAGAAAGCGGGTTACGAAATGGTTATTTCTCCTCATATAGGACAGAAAGAATTATATGTTACTTCGGGGCATTATGCCAAGTATGGTGAAGATAGTTTTCAACCGATACGTACGCCTAAAGAGGACGAGGAATTTTTATTAAAACCCATGAACTGTCCGCACCATTGTGAAATATACAATAGTGCACAATGGAGTTATAAAGATTTACCTAAGCGTTATGCTGAATTTGGAACTGTATATAGATACGAACAAAGTGGTGAATTACATGGTTTAACCCGAGTAAGAGGTTTTACACAGGATGATGCACATTTATTTTGTACTCCTGATCAATTAGACCAAGAGTTTAAAAATGTTATAGATTTAGTACTTTATGTTTTTGGATCTTTAGGGTTTGAAAACTTTACAGCTCAGGTGTCTGTAAGGGATCCGGAAAACCCGGATAAATATATTGGAGATGTTGAAAATTGGGAAAAAGCGGAACAAGCTATTATTAGTGCTGCATCGGATAAAGGTTTAGATTATGTTATTGAAGAAGGTGAGGCTGCTTTTTATGGTCCTAAATTGGACTTCATGGTAAAAGACGCTTTAGGTAGACGTTGGCAGTTAGGAACCATACAGGTAGATTATAACTTACCCGAACGCTTTGATCTAACTTATAAAGGTAGCGATAATGAGCTGCACAGACCTATAATGATACATCGTGCTCCTTTTGGAAGCATGGAACGCTTTATTGCAATTTTATTAGAGCATACGGCTGGAAATTTCCCGCTTTGGTTAATGCCTACACAGGCTATAATACTATCAATTAGCGAGAAATACGAAAAATACTCTGAAAAAGTTTTAAATTTGCTAGAAAATGACGAAATTCGCGCCCTTGTAGACCATAGAAATGAGACTATAGGAAAGAAGATTCGGGAGGCCGAAATGCAGAAACACCCGTTTATGATCATTATTGGCGAGCAAGAAGAGAAAGAAAATAAAATAACTGTGCGTAAGCATGGTGGAGAGGATTTAGGAATGATTTCCATTGATGAATTCTCTAAAATTGTAAAAGAAGAGATAAGTAAAACGTTAAAATCGTTCTAAAAAAATAAAGTTTAATTTAAAAAGATAACGCCATAGCAATTCGAAGAAGAAATCAACCCAATAGAAGGGTTATACAAGAGGATAAACATAAGATTAACTCTAAGATAACAGCACCTAACGTTCGTCTTGTAGGAGACAATGTTGATATAGGTGTTTATTCTACAAGAGATGCTTTAAAAATAGCAGATGAGCAAGGGTTAGACCTGGTTGAGATTTCACCTAATGCCGATCCTCCTGTTTGTAAGGTTATGGATTATAAGAAGTTTCTTTATGAGCAAAAGAAGCGCGATAAGGCTTTAAAGTCTAAAGCGACTAAAGTTGTTATTAAAGAGATTCGTTTTGGTCCTCAAACAGATGACCACGATTATCAGTTTAAAAAGAAACATGCCGAGAAGTTCTTAAAAGAAGGTGCCAAGCTTAAAGCTTTTGTATTCTTTAAAGGACGTTCCATTATATTTAAGGAACAGGGTCAGATCTTATTGTTGCGTTTAGCTCAAGATTTAGAAGAACTTGGAAAAGTAGAGCAAATGCCACGTTTAGAAGGTAAGCGAATGACCATGTTTATTGCTCCAAAAAAATAACGCTTCGACTTCGCTCGGCGACCATGATTTTGCTCGGAGCTCGAAGAATAGATAAATTAAGTATAATATAATAAGATATAACATGCTGAAACGAGTTCAGCACACGATAATTAAGCGATAATTAAAACTAGGAGAAGAAAATGCCTAAAATGAAAACTAAATCTAGTGCCAAAAAACGTTTTAAGTTAACAGGTACTGGAAAGATTAAAAGAAAGCACGCTTTTAAAAGTCACATCTTAACAAAGAAGTCTAAAAAGCGTAAACTTGCTCTGACTCATGATACTTTAGTACATAAGTCTGACGAGGACAATGTTAAAACGATGTTACGTTTAAAGTAATATACTTTTAACCGGTTAAATAAATTATAAACCCTGGAGTTAGGCCGATTGATAAAAAGTTCCCGAAACAAGTTCGGGGCGCCTACTACAAAAAACAATTAAAATTATGCCAAGATCAGTAAATTCTGTAGCTAAAAGAGCCAGAAGAAAAAAGGTAATAAAACAAGCAAAAGGTTACTTTGGAAGACGTAAAAACGTTTGGACGGTAGCTAAAAATGCGGTTGATAAAGCGATGCAATACTCGTACAGAGACCGTAGAAACAAAAAGAGAACATTCCGTGCTTTATGGATTACGCGTATTAACGCAGGTGCCAGAGAACATGGTTTATCTTATTCTCAATTCATGGGGAAATTAAAAGCTAATGATATTGAATTAAACCGTAAGGTTTTAGCAGATTTAGCTATGAATAACCCTGAGGCTTTTAAAGCTGTAATAGAGAAAGTAAAATAAGGCGTTTCGCCTATTGTAAAACATATTATTCGCTTAATAAAAAATCCGATTCTTAATTGAATCGGATTTTTTTGTTTAACCCACTTATTAATAACTTAAAAAAGCTATTGCTTTACAATTCGCTTTACGAATTCTGAATCGTTTGTCTTGATTTTGAAAATATAGATTCCCGTTGATAGGTCGGATATATCAACCACGGTTGGTTGGTTCTTTAACGCTTCTTTTTTTAATGCCCTGCCTTTTAAATCATATATCGTTACCTGAGCCTCCTTTAGTAATTGGTTATTACCAATGGTTATAGTTCCACTTGTCGGGTTTGGGAATAGCGCAAGGTCATTTCCCTTGTCGTTCTTTGATGTGGAAAGCGTCCCGCTAATGGTTACAACTATTTCTGCCCGTTGTTCACTCTCGCAACCGTCTGAACTAACACTTGAAACCCAATACGACGTACTGCCTACAGTTTCTGTATTTGGTACGGGAGCATCTATGTTTCCTGTACCCCCTGATTCGGTAGTGTACCATAACACCTCCACTCCTTCTTCGTCTAAGGTTAAGGCCGATGCGGTATCTCCCTGGTTGTACATAACCGGAGTAATAACATTTGGTGGCGCCAAAGGCATTGGCTCTGTAATGGTTACTGTTGTTGTTGTTGTTGTGCACTCATTATTATCTGTTACCGTAACTTCATATACCCCTGCTGCTACATCTACAATTGAAGCTGTTGTTGCTGTGTTATTCCATAAATAAGTATATGGTAATGTGCCCCCTGTAACCGATATTGTTGCTGACCCTGTGGTTCCTCCGTAGCACTTTACGTTTGTTTGGGTACCGATGTTTGCATGCAATGCCGTTGGTTGTGTAATAGTTGTAGATGCTGTTGTTGTACAGCCATTGTCATCTGTTACCGTGACTTCATATATCCCTGCTGCTACACCTACAATTGAAGCTGTTGTTGCTCCGTTATTCCATAAATAAGTATATGGTGACGTACCGCCTGTAACTGATGCTGTTGCCGATCCTGTAGTTCCTCCGTTACACTTTACGTTTGTTTGGTCACCAATGTTTGCATGCAATGCCGTTGGTTGTGTAATAGTTGTAGATGCTGTTGTTGTACAGCCATTGTCATCTGTTACCGTAACTTCATATATCCCTGCCGCCACATCTGTAATTGAAGATGTCGTTGCCCCGTTACTCCATGCATATGTATATGGTGACGTGCCGCCTGTAACTGATGCTGTTGCCGATCCTGTAGTTCCTCCGTTGCACTTAACGTTTGTTTGGTCACCAATGTTTGCATGCAATGCCGTTGGTTGTGTAATAGTTGTAGATGCTGTTGTTGTACAGCCATTGTCATCTGTTACCGTAACTTCATATATCCCTGCCGCCACATCTGTAATTGAAGATGTCGTTGCCCCGTTACTCCATGCATATGTATATGGTGACGTGCCGCCTGTAACTGATGCTGTTGCCGATCCTGTAGTTCCTCCGTTACACTTTACGTTTGTTTGAGAAGCAATACTTAAATTCAACACTGTTGGTTCTAAAATTGTGACTGATGTTTTTGCTTCCCAGTTATTAGCATCAGTGACTGTAACTTCATAAGTTCCTGCTTCCACGTCTGTAATTGAAGCTGCCGTAACTCCATTACTCCATATATACATATATGGCGGTGTGCCTCCAGAGGCCACCACAGTTGCCATTCCTGTTTTCCCTCCATGGCACCTTACGTTTATCTGAGATGATACATTTACTTCCATTGGTGGGGTAACAAATGTTTTGAATTTTAAATCAAAACTAGGTGATCCGTTTTCCCCGGAATTTGTATATAAGAGGCCCTGGAAATAAGCATTAGGGCTGGCATTGGCAATAACGCGCCCAGTTGCTCCGCTTAATTTAAAAGTATAAACAGAATCCTTTATCTGTTTGATTTTTTGAGAAAATACAGGTATGTTATATTCCCCATTCTCTGTACCATCTGTTGTAAACGTTGTTACACCCAAAACGTTACCACCATAACCATGTCCTTGATAAATAGTTAATGTCGCCGTTCCTCCTATTGGCGGGTTATGTGATTGAGAATTATTTGTATCATCCAATTTAATAGCAATGCTAGATAATTCCCCTGTAATTCCCGCTACAAAAGACTGCCCTATAGCTTCATGATATTTATCCCCAAAAGCAAACTCATAATCTGGAGAGTCTGGATTAAAATTGCTTTGATCTAAAATTTGCCCGAATGATATACATTGACAAAGTAAAACCAATAATAAAAAGTAAAGTTTCTGTTTCATAAATAGATTTGTTTTTAATTAAAGACAAATCTATTTAAGCACATCTTAAACGAATGCTCCAAAAAGCTCTAAATAGCCCAATAGGCTCAGAAGTAGGGAAATATTTATCATTTAATTTCTGATGGCAGCATATTATGCCTTTTTTGAAACGCTGAGGAAAACTTACTTACATTTTCATATCCGAATATTTGAGAAACATCCTTCACCATAGTATCATGGCTTTTAAAATAATCGAGAGCTAAATCCATTTGCTTGTTTTGAAAGTATTTGAAAACGGACGTACCATAAACCAATTTAAAGCTCCTTTTAAGTGTTGAGGGCGCTATATTAAATTTATCCGATATTATTTCAATTCCAGGAAATTTGTTGTACAAATTACCTTTTAAAAAATGTTCGATTTTCTCAATTTTCATTTGTTCTTTTAAACTCAGTTTAAATGATTCTCGTGTATCTCTTTTCTCTAAAGAACTAAAAAATAAGTCAAAAAAATGATACGTGATTTTTTTTAATTCTAAAAGATTGGGTTTGGGTGAATTATTAAAATAATATGAAAGGTTTCTAATTAACCCACTAAATTCTTTCTTATCGTATATATAATTTAAAACCTCAATGCTTTTATTAGAAAATAAGTTTTTAACACCAATAGATATACTTGGCGAATTCATAATGTTGTTTTTTGCCCATGTCTCACTAAAATACAGGATATACATTTTTTCTTTTGAACCTTTAAAATGACAAAACAAAAAATCTGTTGCTGGTTTTACAAAGGTTATTGAATGGCTCTCAACTTTATAATTATCAAACTCATAAAAATCAGCATTAAATTTATTTTCAACAAGACTAATGGTTACACAATAGTAATTTGATTCTAACATTTTATCATAAATAGGCCTGTAAGACACATTATTCTTATAAAGCATTGTAGAATTCATTATCCATAATCCAGGCTCCAACTCTACATAACTAAATTCTCCTTTTACAAACGGCGTATCAGAATAAAGCATCTGTCTTTCTTCATCAACTTTCATGAATGGCATTTTTATGCAGCTTTTAACAATCATGTCTGGAGAATTTGCTAAAAATGACAGATTGAAAAACCCTTCTTTATATGTAAAAAAGTATTGCTTGGATAGGTTAAACCAATTGTTGATTCTTTCTAATACCACGATTCATGATTTTTGGGATTGGTTAAAAATAGAAAATAATACTTTTATTATAGACCTAAACAGTTATTATTTTAAGTTCCAAAAGCAGTAACTACAATAGTTCTTGAACCTCCATAATCTCTATGCTCACATAAATAAACGCCTTGCCAAATACCTAAGTTTAACTTACCATTTGTAATAGGAATATTAACTGATGCTCCCAGCAATGATGATTTGATATGCGCCGGCATGTCGTCTGAACCTTCGTAAGTATGCCTATAATATGGTGCGTTTTCTGGAACCATCTTATTGAAATGCGATTCGAAATCTGTTCTTACTGTTGCATCTGCATTTTCATTTATGGTTAAACTGGCCGAAGTATGCTTAATAAACACTTGTAATTGCCCCATGTTTATTGATTTAATATCCGGAACAACGTCCAGAATAGTATCTGTAATTAAATGGAAGCCCCTGGGATAGGACTTTAACCTAATTTCCTTTTGGAAAAACTTCATAACAATATGGTTTTATGCTTACGTACAACCAAAGTATATATTATCACGCTTTTATTAAAATAATAGTGTAAGCATTTTTCTTTTTTTACTAAAGATGAATTATCCTCAAGGCAAGTTCATGAGATATGCAATAGGTATTTTCAAATCCTGTAAAAAGTAAAGGCACGAATTTCACGAATGTTCACAAATTATCATAGCCTTTATCTGTTTAATTAAAAATAAACCATGTTTAATAATTAATAAATATTAATTGTAAAAGCATTATTTAGAATTCAAATTTACCTGAATTTATGTCTGGCTGAAAAGTATTATTCGTGACCATAGATTAGCATAGTCAATCTTACATCTAATTATTGGTATAAATTCGTGTCTTAAAAAAGTAGTTTAGGCAACCACAGTTCTCCAGCATGCAGTTTCGCAATACTATTTTAAACGCTTCATATGAAAATGGGGGATAAAATAACGACCACTAACAAATTATCGTTAACATATTAAAATAAATACTGCTTTTAGAGGTTTGTGAACTACATTTGTGTTTAATTATTTTTTACCATGAATTTATCCCAAGTAAAATTAGTTGTCACCGATATGGATGGCACTTTACTAAACTCCAAACACGAAGTTAGCACACATTTTTTTGATTTATTTAAAAAACTCAAAGCTCACGATATTATTTTTGTAGCTGCTAGCGGCAGACAATATTGCAGTATGATAGACAAGCTAGACACCATAAAAGATGACATCATTATTGTTTCAGAAAACGGAGGCCTGGCTGTTAAAAATGATACCACGCTTTTGTCTACCCCCATATCGCCTGATAATTTGCCTGAAATAGTCAGCTTGATTAGCACTCTTGACAATACACATCCTGTGTTTTGCACACAGTATAAAGCCTATGCCATGAGTACATCTAAACCTTTAGTTGATCTGCTATCTGAATATTATACTAATTATTCAATTATAGACCATGTTGATGCTATTGAAGAAGATATATTTAAAATAGCTTTATACCATGAAGTAAGTTCTGAAAAACATGTTTATCCGCATGTAAAACATTTAGAATCGAAATATAAAGTAAAGGTATCTGCAAATCATTGGGTAGATATTTCTGAAGATTTAGCCAATAAGGGTCATGCCATTAGCCTGATTCAAAAGGCTTACGATATTACCGAAGAGGAAACGATGGTTTTTGGTGATTATAATAACGATTTAGAAATGCTAAAACTCGGATATTTTAGTTATGCTATGCAAAATGCTCATCCAAACGTAAAAGAAACTGCTCGTTTTGAAACCAAAAATAATGACAATGCCGGGGTTGAGTATATTTTGGAACAATTGGTAAACGCCAAAGACGCATTAAAAGCTCAATAATTAACTAAACGAATCATTTATTGTTATACGCAACCTTTCATTTGGTTCTTCATCTATATAATAAACCTATTATATTTTAAGAACACATGAAAAAGAAAAAAGTATTATTTATTGGTTTGTTTAGCCTCCTTGTCTTTACAAGTTGCTCTATAAATGACAGCCCCAATCCCGATCCTCGAATTAGAGTACCTCATTGGCATTTAATTAAAACTACTGGTGGTATTGCTGGTGTTGACCATGAATTTCCTTTGGAAACTGTAATTTGGACTTTTGATGATGCAAACTCAAAGCTTATGGTGGTAAATAAAAACACCGACGACACCAAACAGGATGCTTTTGATGCTGGTACTTACCCCTTTTCTATCAAAAAAGTTGATGATAAAACGTTTCTTATTATTAATGAAGATGAGTTTGGTGAATTCGAAATTGATGATAAAAAGAGACTAATAATAAATCAAAACAACTTGTCTGAAGGCACCGGTGCTGATGGTTTTGTATATACATTTCACAGAACCATCGAAATTATTACTCCATAGTTTTTAGCTTAAACTATTACGTTTTTTGTTTCTTCTTTCTTGCTGCAGGAAACAGTACATTGTTTAAAATAAGTCGATAGCCAGGAGATGTAGGATGCAGATCTAATTCTGTTTTCGCATCTCCTACTCGATGCTGATAATCTTCCGGATCATGCCCTCCATAAAATGTAAAGAATCCTTTTCCTTTTATTCCATGGATATACTTAGCTTCTCCGTTTGATTTGGTTTCTCCCAAAACCAATACATTCGATTTTATTTCATCTCTTGTAAATGATGTTGTTTGCCCCATAAAACCTTTCACTAACGCTGTATGATTTTGGCATAACATAGTTGGAATTGGATCCCATTTTGCAGAAAACTCCATTAAAGAAAAATAATCGGTTGTTTTTGGTACTCTGCGTTTACGTGTCATATCAATCGAAGAAAACTCGTACACAATCGGGCTTCGTTCTAAGATGAAATTAGTAAATGCAAAGGTTTTATTAAAATCTATTTTATTTTGATAAGCCGGATCGCTACCATCGCCATCAAACATAGGTTCGCAGATATCTACACCTTCGGCAGACAAGGCTATATCGAAACTATCTGTAGCGCTGCACATAGCGAACATAAATCCACCCCCAACGACATAGTCTCTAATCTTTAAAGCAACATCCGATTTTTCTTGAGATACTTTACTATAACCTAATTTTGCAGCCAATGCTTCGGCATCCTTTTTTTCTTGAATATACCATGAGGCTGCCCTATATGCTCCATAAAATTTACCATACTGCCCTGTAAAATCTTCGTGGTGTAAGTGTAACCAATCAAATAGCAGTAATCCATCATTTAATACTTCTTCATCATAAACCGTTTCATATGGAATTTCTGCGTATTGCAATACCATGGTTACGGCATCATCCCAAGGGAGCTTGCCTTTTGGTGTGTATACCGCTATTTTTGGAGCTTTTTCTAACACTACGGCCTCCATATTTTTACTGGGGCTGCTTATTTCTTCTAAAATACTTTCTACTTTGGAATTTGAAAGTACCTCAAAAGAAATACCTCGTATTTGACATTCTCGCTGAATATCGTTAGTATCGGGCAATAAAAATGAACCACCTCTATAATTTAAAAGCCACTTTACTTTTAACCCTTTATTGAGTGTCCAATAGGTTATGCCATAAGCTTTTAAATGATTCTTTTGACTTTCGGCATCCATCGGAACAAGAATATAGGATGCATAGGCATTAACACCTATTAATATGAACAATAATACGAATACTATCTTTTTCAATATGAAGCTAAACGTTAAGAGATTTCTCGGTCGTTCCTCCCTGTCTGATACAGGCAGGCCTCGAAATGACAGAAATCTTATTTTAGTTGAAAGATACTTAAATTTTCTTCTTTCTTAATATGTTTAACAGAAGATTAGTTCTTAAAATGGTACTTCGTTGTCGTCATCGTCGTTAAATGAACTACCAAAGGCCTGATCTGGGCTTGCTTTAAAATCGTCTGTTTTAAAAGTATCGTCGTTAGCCGCAGCATTCATTTTCGAATGGAATTCGAAAGGTGAGTCAAAGTCATCTAAATTATCAAACTTACCTAAATGACCAAGGAATTTTAATCGTATGTTTTCTAAACCACCATTTCTATGTTTTGCTATAATAAACTCTGCCTGACCTTCTGTTGGTGAACGTTCTTCATCATCCCATTCGTCAATTTTATAGTATTCAGGTCTATAAATAAATGATACAATATCGGCATCTTGCTCAATAGCACCAGATTCACGTAAATCTGATAATAATGGTCGTTTACTTCCTCCACGCGTTTCAACAGCACGCGACAATTGCGACAGGGCAATTACCGGTACCATTAATTCTTTAGCTAATGCTTTAAGGTTTCTGGAAATCATGGAAATTTCCTGCTCACGGTTTCCACCATGACTAGGACCACCTGTCATTAATTGTAAATAATCAATCATGATTAGTTTAATATCATGTTGTGATGCTAAACGACGGGCTTTTGCTCTTAAATCGAAAATTGAAAGTGATGGGGTATCGTCAATAAAGAGCGGTGCTTTTTCTAAACCTTTTACTTTTACATTGAGTTGTTCCCACTCGTGTTTTTCTAACTTACCAGTACGTAATTTTTCTGAAGAAAGACCAGTTTCACTAGAAATTAAACGGGTAATTAACTGTACGGATGCCATTTCTAATGAAAAGAAAGCAACCCCTATATTTTGATCTACCGCAATATTTCTTGCCATCGAGAGCGTTAAAGCGGTTTTACCCATACCTGGACGTGCTGCCACAATAATTAAATCGGAAGGCTGCCAACCCGAGGTTAGTTTATCTAGTTTGTGAAACCCTGTTGGAATACCACTTAATCCTTCTTTATTCGAAATTTCCTCAATTTTCTTTTTAGCTTGTATAACTAACTCTTGAGCCGTTTCACTAGATTTTTTAATATTTCCTTGGGTAACTTCGTATAATTTGGATTCTGCTGCATCCAACAAATCGAAAACATCTTTAGTCTCATCGTAGGAGTCTTCAATAATCTCGCTTGATATTTTAATCAAGCTCCGCTGAATGAATTTTTGTAGGATAATACGAGCATGAAACTCGATATGAGCAGAAGACGACACCTTTTGTGTTAAGGAAATAAGATAGAAGTCACCTCCTACCATTTCTAGCTTTGCATTCTTCTTTAATTGTGTAGAAACGGTTAATAAGTCAATAGGTTCACTGTTTTCGAACAGCTGAAATATAGCTTCAAATATATGTTGATGTGCTTCTTTGTAAAATGCTTCGGCACTTAAAATATCGATTACTTCGTCTACTCCTTTTTTATCGATCATCATCGCCCCAAGCACAACTTCCTCTAAATCAAGTGCTTGCGGGGGTATTTTCCCTTTCTCAAGACTAATAATAGTACTTTTATCTACTTTATATCCTTGGACTTGTTTGGGTTGTTTCATACTTGCGAAAGTAATTAAAAAGAAAGGGTTTTAAAACAAAAATTGAATTTTGGTTACTCACCAGTCATTAACATTCTAACTGTTAATAACTAAAAAATATTGTTGATAAGCATAAAAAAATCCAAAACTAGATGTTTCAGATTTTTTTATGTTAGGTTTTTAAAAGGATTAGCCTTTATACACGCCCATATTTGCATATTTCTCCATACGCTGGGAAATCAAATCTGTTGGTGATAAGTTTTTTAGATCCTCGTAAGATTTTACAATGGCATTACTAACTGCCGAAAATGTTTTTTCTCGATCTCTATGTGCGCCTCCAAGTGGTTCTTTAATAACACCATCTACTACTTTTATTTTCATAGCATCTGTGGCTGTTAGTTTTAAGGCTTCTGCTGCTTGTTCTTTATATTCCCAGCTGCGCCATAGTATTGAAGAGCAATTTTCTGGCGATATTACAGAATACCAGGAATTTTCCAACATTAATACTTTATCTCCAACACCAATACCTAAGGCGCCACCAGATGCACCCTCTCCTATTACTATAGCTATAATAGGAACTTTTAAGCGTGTCATTTCTAAAATATTTCTGGCTATGGCTTCTCCTTGCCCACGTTCTTCTGCTTCTAAGCCAGGATATGCGCCAGGGGTATCTATTAAGGTTACAACTGGTATTCCGAATTTCTCGGCAGATTTCATTAAACGTAAAGCTTTACGGTAACCTTCTGGGTTTGCCATACCAAAATTTCGATATTGTCTGGTTTTTGTGTTATAGCCTTTTTGCTGACCAATAAACATAAAACTTTGATCGCCTATTTTTCCTAAACCACCAATCATAGCTTTATCATCCTTTATATTACGATCTCCGTGTAATTCTAAAAAAGAATCACCACAAATCGCTTTTATATGATCTAAAGTATAAGGTCTATTAGGGTGACGCGACAATTGTACACGTTGCCAAGGCGATAGGTTTTTATAAATATCCTTTTGGGTATCTTTAAGTTTCTTTTCTATTTGAGAACAAGTTTCAGTAACATCTACTTCACTTTCCTCGCCAATCACTCTACACTTTTGTAGTTGATCTTCTAGCTCTTTTATAGGTAGTTCAAATTCTAAATATTCCATAAGAATTCTGTTTAGGCTATTAATTTTTAGTTAGCGTACAAATATAAAAAACTTTAATTTTCTTGTACTGTTAAGTATGCTTTCTTTTTAATTTTCTTGAGTTTTTTATAATCCCATTTAAAATTACTGTAGTTATAATTATTATAGCACCGTAGTAGAACGATCCGCTCATTTGTTCTTTCTCCGGAAATAATATCAATGCCATAATGATCCCATAAATAGGCTCTAAATTATACGTTAACACTACTGTATAGGGGCTAATGAGCTTCATTACGTGTACTGATGCAATAAAGGCATAGGCAGTACAAATGGAAGCCAATATAAAGAGGTATCCGAAATCGGATATACTTAATGTAAAGAAACTCAAAGAAAATCCACCACCAAAAAACATGATGTAAATTGAAATGAATAACACCCCACTTAAAAATTCGTAAAACGAAATAACTGTGGCTGTATGTTGTTTTAAAAACTTTCCGTTTAATACTGCAAACAATGAAGAAAAAAACGCCGAGGAAATCCCTAATAAAATACCAGTAAGGTATTTTATTTCACTTTGTGTAATTATAAAAACCCCTATTATTACAATAATTCCAAAAAGAATTTCATACCAAATAATGGTTCTTTTATAAATTATGGGTTCTATAAGGGACGCAAAAAAGGCTCCGGTAGAGAACATGGCTAGTGCTATGGATATATTGGATTCGTCTATGGCTCCAAAAAAAGTAATCCAATGTAATGCTATAATAATTCCTGCTATTGAAAGCCTGACAAGAGATTTTGGCCTGATTTTTAATTTAACCTGAGCTACCTTAATATATATAAACATTAAAATAGATGCCATCACCATTCTATACCAAACCAGTGGAATTGCTTTTATTGTAATTAACTCGCCAAGAATAGCTGTAAATCCTGCAATAAAAACTAAAAAGTGAAGGTGTAAATAATTTTTAATTTTAGCGTTTGGCATTATACAAAAGGTAAATCGCTAAAATACCAAAAATGACATTAGGAAACCATACGGCAATCAATGGTGGGAAATCGGATTGTTCGGCCATAACACCAAAAATCTTATCGAAAAATACAAAAACCATAGCGATACAAATACCAACGGCTAAGTTAACACCCATACCTCCTCGCCTTTTTATTGACGACACTGCTACTGCTATAATTGTTAGAATAAATACTGAAACCGGTAAACTCCATTTTCTATATAAAACCAATTTAAAACGTCCTACATTGGAAGACCCTCTGGCTTCCTCTTTTTCGATAAAACGCTTTAAATCGCCATACATTTTGGTTTCGGCTGCATATATTACAGGGATAAGATCGTCTACATGAAAAGAAAACAGTGTGTCCTTTTTTCTAATTACATCTAATTCATCTTCGTTTGCACCAATATCTCTTTTAAGATAATTAGTTAATCGATATATGGTATCACTTTCTATATATTTTATTTTACTCGCAGTGATTTTGTGTATGAGCTTGTTATCTTTAAAGTGTTCCAAAGTAAAATCTTTTCCTTCTTTATTCTTTACATCGAAACTGCTCACATAAATAATCTCGTTATCGTTTATCTGTCGAAACACATTTGTTTTTTGTACGGCACTTTTATGTTTTTTAAAATATTTAAAACTAAAGTCATTAAACCCCTCACTAGCCTTAGGTGCTAAAAATAAACCTAATATAATTGCCAAAACAGCTACTACGGAGGCTCCAATCATGTAAGGACGTAAAAAACGCGTAAATGACACCCCAGAACTTAAAAAGGCAACAACTTCTGTATTGTTGGCAAGTTTAGATGTAAACCAAATAACCGATAGGAATAAAAATAATGGGAAAAGCAAGTGCGCAAAATAAATTGTAAAATCCAGGAAATAAAGCATAACCTCACCAAAAGGCACATTATTTTCCAATATTTTACCAATCTTTTCTGCCAGATGTACTGTTATTCCAATAGGAATGAAGAGCAGTAACATCATTAAGAATGTAAACAAATAGCGTTTTAATATATACCAATCAAGAATTTTCATAAATACTACAAACGGTTATCCATTTGTTTTACCATTTTATCTTTCCATGTTTTAAAATCTCCTGCTAATATATGCTTTCTTGCTTCTCGAACCAACCATAAATAGAACCCTAAATTATGTATGGTTGCTATTTGCTTACCTAACAATTCGTTAACACTAAATAAATGTCTTAAATAGGCTTTACTGTATTCTGTATCTACAAAAGTTATACCCATTTCATCAATGGGTGAAAAATCTTCTGCCCATTTTAAATTTTTTATGTTAATGGTACCATAAGCTGTAAATAGCATTCCATTTCTGGCATTTCTTGTTGGCATCACGCAATCGAACATGTCTACTCCTAACGCAATATTTTCTAAAATATTGATTGGTGTTCCTACACCCATTAAATATCGTGGTTTGTCTTCTGGTAAAATGGCGCAAACCACATCGGTCATGGCATACATTTCTTCTGCTGGTTCACCAACCGACAATCCTCCAATAGCATTACCAACAGCACCAGAGTTTGCAATATATTCTGCAGATTGCATGCGCAAATCTTTATAGGTGCTTCCTTGTACTATTGGAAAAAATGCTTGATTATAATCGTACTTTAAGGGTGTTTTTTCTAAATGATTAATGCATCTATCTAACCAACGATGCGTCATGTGCATAGAGCGTTTTGCATAATTATAGTCACATGGGTATGGTGTACACTCATCGAAAGCCATAATAATGTCGGCACCTATGCTTCGCTGAATTTCCATCACATTTTCTGGAGTAAAAATATGATAGCTTCCGTCTATGTGCGATTTAAATTTTACGCCTTCTTCTTTAATCTTCCTATTGGCCGATAAGGAATATACTTGGTATCCACCGGAATCTGTTAAGATATTTCTATCCCAATTCATAAATTTATGAAGTCCGCCTGCTTTTTCAATAATATCTGTTTGCGGACGTAAGTACAAGTGGTACGTATTACCTAAAATAATGTCGGGATTTATATCGTCTTTTAACTCACGTTGGTGCACGCCTTTTACAGTGGCTACTGTACCAACTGGCATAAAAATAGGTGTTTCTATAACACCATGATCGGTAGTTATTTTACCTGCTCTCGCTTTACTTTGAGCATCTTTTGCCTTTAATTCAAATTTCATCTCTACAGCATTATAAGTTGGCAAACCTACATATTTTTTTAGTTTTAAATTAGTTTTATCTTATCTAATTAGTCTAAGTTCTCTTGCTTATACTCTATTGAAACCACATATGGTAGTAAATATAAATAACCGAAAACCTATAACAATAATATAAAGAGGAAAATAATATACCTTTGGCAACGTTTTTGATATTAGGAATCAAATCTAAAAAACGAATTATTATGAGACATCTATTTTTTATTTTGGCAATAATCTTAATTATTCCTGCGACTACCATGGCACAATCTTCAATGATTACTGGTGTGGGTATTAAAGCAGGATTGAATTACAACGCTAATGGTGATTATATTGAATCTATTAACAGTAACTCTGAAAACCCCGATGGAAATGTTGGATACCACGTTGGTGTATTTGGTAAAATAGGAAATCCTAGACTTTATTTTAAACCAGAAATTGTTTATACTGCTACTAAAAGTGATTATACCGACGATAGTTTTAAGATGCAGAAACTAGATGCACCTTTATTAGTTGGTACAAGAATAATTGGTCCTATTAGTGTATTTGGAGGTCCATCTCTTCAATATATTCTGGATTCTGAATTTGATGGTATTTCTATTGAGAATGTAAAGAATGATTTTTCGGTTGGCCTTAATTTTGGTGTTGGTTTTAACCTTAAAAGAATTGGTGTAGATCTGCGTTACGAAAGAGGCTTTAGTAAAAACGAAGCTACTTTTTTAAGCAATAACAATGTTAACGTAAGTAGGTTAGATACCAGGCCGAGTCAATTAATTTTGAGTTTTTCTTTAATTTTATAAATAGACTACCATTAGGATTATTAAAACAAAAAAACCTCGCTAATGCGAGGTTTTTAATTTTTAAAACTATTATTTATTTAGTTTTGATTCTGTTTCTTCTGGATCTAAATATTTCGGAATACCATTTTTTCCTATATCATTTGTCGGGTCTCCATCTCCATCTATATCTTCATTAATGGTTAATATACCATCACCATCATCGTCTGAGTCTACAAAATTAAATTTTGGAGTAAACCCATTGATTTCTAAATCGTTATCTGTATTTTCATCAAATAAATTTCCATCACCATCTACATCTTCTAAATAAGAAGGTATTCCATCATTATCGTGATCATTTTGAGTTGTTTGTAATAATTCAAACTTATAAATGAGTGGCGAATATTGCGGAATCGTTGATCCAAATGGTGGGGATGCAAAATACGCTAGTCCTGATGGTAAAAACATAACCCCTATGCCTTGCCCCCGAAAACTAACTGTGCCATCTGTATTCTCAATAAAGTCTTTTGAAACATTAAATAGAGGAAATACTTTGCCCCATCCAGGCATTTCTCCTGTTAAATCAAAAGTTATCGGGTTTATGGCACTGTCAAAAACAGTATTACTTACATATCTCCCTTCATGTACTATCAATACATTATCTGCAAATTCTGGCGATTCTGTCCCTGTGCCTTGTTTTAATTTAAGTAAATAATATTCATATTCTATATCTGCAAAATTAATACTTATGGTTTCCAGATTGGTTGCATCTTTCAATAATGTGTTTCCATCTGGAGCAGTTGTAGTTCCTTCGGGAAGTTTTGTAATAACTATATCCTTAATAGTTGGATGTTCAATCGCTTCAAAAGCACTTGAATTATAATAATGAGTTGCTAAATAATCCAACAAAACCGCTTTATCTGCAACTTGTTGCTCTGCTCTGTCTCTAACTGGAACAGGTTCAATAGTTTCTCCATCGTCATCTTTATTACAAGACAAAAAACAAGTTACCAAGCATAATGTAATAAAAGCTATTTTTCTTAATTTCATATTTGTTTTTATTTGCTGTTTAGAACGACCATATTGATGGTTCGCAGAGTACAAATGTTACATTCATTTAATCAACTAGCTTTCCTTTTAAAAGTTTAAGCTATGAATGTCCCAATATTGCTTATTTTTGGTGCGCAAGATACAATTTTTAAATAATTTTGCACAAGAACATTAACGTAGTTTTTAGAATAATTGTATGCGAATTGATAAGTATTTATGGTGTATTAGGTATTACAAAACAAGAACTCTTGCTACTACCGCCTGTAAAAAAGGTCAAGTACGGGTCAATAAAGAAATTGTTAAACCAAGCAGAGAGGTCTATGCACTAGATACCATTGAATTAAGGAAAAACCAAATAAACTATAAGCTTGTTGTAAATGATATTCCGCAAAGCAGAGTTGGTGCTAAACTTGTTGATATTTACAGAACAGATATAACGCCAAAAGAGCAATTTGAAGCTCAAGAGCTTTTAAAGTATTCGAAGGATTATTATAGAAAAAAAGGGATTGGCAGGCCTACTAAAAAAGATAGAAGGGATATTGATAGTTTTACAGATGAAAATGAGTAATTTTACCCTTTAATTTTAGAATTGACTATTATGGCTGTTAAGAATAATATCATCCTTAATCATAACGAAATAAACAATAAGATAAGACGTATTGCTTTTCAGATATACGAAAGCAATGTAAATGAAAAAGAAGTTATTCTAGCCGGTATTGATAAAAACGGATACATATTTGCTAAAAAATTAAAAACGGCACTACAGAAAATATCTGAAATACAGCCAACACTTTGTAAAGTTAGTATTGATAAAAAGAATCCTTCCTCAGATATAAAAACATCTATTTCACCTGAAGACTACAAAAATAAATCTTTGGTGCTTGTTGATGATGTTTTAAATTCTGGTACTACTTTAATTTATGGTGTTAAACATTTTTTAAATGTTCCTTTAAAACAGTTTAAAACGGCTGTTTTAGTGAATAGAAATCATAAAAAGTATCCTGTTAAGGCAGATTTTAAAGGCATTTCATTATCTACCTCCTTACATGAACATGTTAATGTGGTTTTAGAGGGTAAGACTTTCGAGGCTGTTTTAGAATAGCTGTAAAACCAATTCTTCAATAATATCTTCTTCTGTTTTATTATCTGATGTTATGGTAACTTCAGATAAACTATAAAATGGGGAACGTTCGAAAAGATGCTTTCCTATAAACTCTGCTAGTAATTCCTCGGTTTCAATATGCGAGATTAACGGACGTTTACTTTTTTCATCTTTCAGCCTTGCTACTAAAGTTGGTATGGATGCTTTTAAATAAATGCTTTTTGCGTGAGTGGCTTGTTTAAGTATATCCATATTATTTCCATAACATGGTGTTCCTCCCCCTAACGATAAAACCAGATTGGTTTTGCTATCTAAAAGTTCCTTAAGGTATAATGTTTCGGTTTTCCTAAAATATAGTTCTCCCTTAGATTTAAAAATATCACTAACAAGCAATTGTTCTTTTTCTTCTATATAATCATCCAGGTCTATAAAATCGTAGTTTAATTTGTTTGCCAATATTCTACCCAAAGTTGACTTTCCTGAAGCCATATACCCAATTAAAACTACAATCATTTTCTCGCTATAAATTGATTATTAAAAACATACATTTTAGCGGTGCAAAAAAACAAATTTTTTTTTAAAAAAGTATTGTTTAATTAATAAAACGTTCTATATTTGCACCCGCTAACAACAAACAAAGTGGCGTTAGTGTTGAAATAATGACCTGGTAGCTCAGTTGGTAGAGCATCTCCCTTTTAAGGAGAGGGTCCTGGGTTCGAGCCCCAGCCCGGTCACTTAATTAAAGTCCTTCATGGAAATGGAGGATTTTTTATTTCCATTAACAAGGGATAGAAGTTTATCTGATCAAGGCTAATTGTGGATCGAGTAAAAACTCTAGTTAATTTGAATAAAAAAATCTACAGTATTATAAATTTGTAGTTACTAACAACAAACAAAGTAATGTTAGTATTGAAATATTGACCTGGTAGCTCAGTTGGTAGAGCATCTCCCTTTTAAGGAGAGGGTCCTGGGTTCGAGCCCCAGCCCGGTCACAAGAATCTTTCTAAGATTATTCAAAAAGCCTGAAAACATAATGTTTTCAGGCTTTTTTATTTTCTTACTTTCAATTGATATCAAATGCTACGGAAATCCAATAAGATCATTACGGATCAAGACAAAATAGTAATTTTTTGACAACCCGTTATTTTATTTTAATAATACCTTTACAGAAAATAAAAGGTCTGTACAAAGTTATGAGCCTAGCCTCTTTCCTTAGTAATACACAAGTTTTAACTAAGAATAGAAATCTGAATATACCAATGAAATTAAAAACAATAAAAACTAAATAATTATGAAAAAATCAATTATAAATTTGGCTCTTGCAATATTTTTCGCTCTCAGTTTTTCAACAATATCCTATGCTCAGGTCACAAAGTCGGATGTTGAAAAAATTATAACTCTGCAAGAGACTTCACTTGACGAAATTAGCAAAGTTTTCATAAAGAATATTAAGGTATTCTTTGAGAGTGGAAATTCTAAATACGTGTTATACAAATATGAAAATCTAAAAATTTCATTAACAGAAACAGGTTTTATTTTCAAAGGAAAAGCTGTCGAATTTTTCCCTTTCTCCTGCATTAAGCAATTAACAATATCAGAAAAAGGCTTAACAATAGATCTTCTTGATTAGAATGTGTTTTAATTTAGAGTAAATATATGAAGGCTTCTATTCTTTATAATTCTACGCATTATGATGAAAAATAAAAACCAATCTCGTATTAGTTTAATTATTTTAATATTTGTAGCTATATGCTATATAGGTTTTCAACATTATAGTAATTACAAAAAGAAGGAAAGTTACAAACGCGCCATAGTAAGTGAATTAAGAAAAGGGCTTTGGTATATTGAAGAAGTATTCTATGATAATATTAATCTTGAGAAAAAGGAAACAGATCAACTTTTTAATTCTTTTCTAGAAGGAAATACGAGCTTAAACGAAGTAAAACTTTTGGATCTTCGAATGCGACTTAGTAACATGTCTTCTATCATACAACTTCATAGTGATTATTTTAGAAATAAAAATTGGAAAGCAGCACAACAAAGCGGCGTATTATCTCAATTCTCTTTGTACGAATTAAAACAACTTAATTTGGCATATAATAAAAGTGAAGAATTAATAGAAATAGGAAAACAAATACAAGAATTTGGTTTTAGGTCGCCTTCCTTTGATGCTATATTTGATAAAAAGATTAGTAGTAAGTTAGAACTTGAATTTATCTACAAAGCGTATCAAAGACTATTTTTTGATCATTCAAGGATAGTGAAAAGGACTAGATTCGAATACCATGATGCTATAAAGATGTTAGACCCTGAAAATGAATACTTAAAACAGTTAATCTCTTTAAAAAATCAGAAAAAAAAGACTAAACAAGACCTATAATCAATAGTATCTTTTAGAGTGCTGTTAATAATATCCAAAACATTAATATAAAGTATTCTAAAATAAAACCTCACATCGTTAAAGTTCTAAAGAAGTCAATAAGGGTTATAAAATAAACAGATAAATACTTAAAAGTGGTGCAAATCTAAAAACCCTTCGTTGTATTGTTTCATAGTCTACCTTAAACTCCTCTAATGTACATCAATTAAGAATTATAACTTTATCTTATTAAAACCCCTATTATCTGAAAAAGCTAATAATACAGGTAGGCTCTGTGTTATCATGTAAAATATTAGTCAATTTCCGCAACAATTGTTTTACTATTGGTCTATTTTGTTTTATAGTTAATACGTGATAAAAAGTAATTTTATTACCACAAAATTTCACTTCTAGTTTAATTCACTTTTCTAAAGTATTAGCTATAAAATATATGATAAAACAAACCTATACCCTTTTGGCTTTTTTCACCCCTACATTTCTTTTTTATGGTTGCAAAAATGAATCAAAACAAATCACCCACTGCTTTTTTGACCGAGAAAACAAACCTAAACCAGATTATCGAAGTGTATTAGCCTTAAAAAACAATAACTAACCAAAAATTTAACATCAATATATGAATTCTAATACACAGAAATTATCGGTAAAAGAAAAAATTGGGTATGCCCTGGGAGATCTATCGGCTAACTTGATTTTTCAAACCTTAATGACATTTTTAGCTTTCTTTTATACTGATATTTATAAGATAGCTCCAGAAACGGCAAGTGCTATTATATTTTTTGTTGGTCTTTTTGCTGCTTTGTTTTTTAATCCTGTTATGGGTGCTATTGCGGATAGAACCAATACAAAATGGGGTAAATTTAGACCTTGGATTCTTTGGACCACAATTCCTTTTGGTATAATAGCTATACTCACTTTTAGTACACCAGATTTTAGCCCTACAGGTAAAGTTATTTATGCTGTGGTTACCTATACCCTATTGCTTGTTCTTTACGCAGCAAATAATCTCCCATATTCTGCACTAAGCGGTGTTATTACAGGAAACATGGCAGAACGAAATAGTATTTCCTCCTATAGGTTTATAGCTGTTATGGTAGCTCAATTTATTATTCAAGTATTATTATACCCCATAGTAAATATTGTTGGAGAAGGCGATCAAGCCGTTGGTTTGGAAAAAGTGATGACATTTTTAGTCATAATAGGTACCATATTTCTATTCATTACGTTTTTTACAACCAAGGAAAGAATACTACCTAAACCTGAGCAAAGATCAAGTATTAAGGAAGATCTAACCGACCTTTTTAAAAATAAACCTTGGGTTATTATGCTATTTTTAGTAACCCTACTATTCATTTCTCTAGCCTTAAAAGGCGGTATGCTTATATATTATTTTGAAAATTATATAAGCTTACCGCATCTAACTTCTTTTTTAGAAGGCTTAGGGGTAAATAGCCATGACGATATCGTAGGGTATGGCTTTGGTTTGTTTAATGCTGGTGGTATTATTTTTATGATAGTTGGCATTATGTTTTCTAAAAGGCTTGCAGATAAATATGGAAAACGAGATGTGTTTGGTATAGGTTTATTACTGGCAACCCTATTCATTATGTTATTTTATTTCTATCCGCCAGAATCCATCACATTAATGTTTGTAACCCAAATATGTCATGGTTTCTTTTATGGCATTACAATTCCACTACTTTGGGCAATGATTGCAGATGTAGCAGATTACTCCGAATGGAAAAACAATCGTCGTGCTACCGCTATAATTTTTTCAGCTATGATGGTCGGCTTAAAACTAGGGCTTACGTTTGGAACCTCATTCGTTACTGGTATCCTAAGTCTTTACAACTATGATTCTACATTAACAACGCAAGCAGCAAGTACTATTAATGGTATTAAACTATCAATTAGCATCTATGCAGCTATTCCATTTTTAATAGGGCTTGTATCATTATACTTCTATGAAATAAACAAAACAATGGAACTTCAAATTGAATCTGAGCTAAAAGAAAGAAGAAACATTAAAGTAACTAAATAAAATTATGCCAGAAGAAAGTATAGATAATATCAATTTTGATGATTTAAACAGTCGAGCTATTTCGCAACCCTTGGTATCTCACATGTATACAGCAGATCCATCTGCCCATGTGTTCAACGGGAAAATATATATTTATCCATCGCATGACATTGATGCGGGAATTCCGTTTAATGATAATGGTGATCACTTCGGAATGGAAGATTATCATGTTATTTCAATGGACTCCATAGATAGTGAAGCCGTTGATAATGGCATGGCATTACACATAAAAGATGTGCCCTGGGCAGAACGCCAAATGTGGGCTCCCGATGCTGCACATAAAAACGGCACGTATTATTTATTTTTTCCTGCAAGAAGTAAAGATGGTCATTTTAAAATAGGTGTCGCTACATCCAAGTCTCCTGTTGGTCCGTTTTCACCTCAACCTGAAGCAATTAAAGGAAGTTACAGTATAGACCCTGCTGTTTTTGAAGATGAAGACGGTAGTTATTATATGTATTTTGGTGGTATTTGGGGCGGACAACTTCAAAAGTACCGCCATAATATTTACGATGAAGCTAATGAACTACCAAATGCAAATGAACCTGCTTTATTACCTATTATTGCAAAAATGACTGATGATCTATTAGAGTTTGCAGAAGAACCAAAAGAAATTAAAATTCTGGACAAAAACGGACATTTACTTTTAGAGGGTGATAACAATAGACGTTTTTTTGAAGCCTCCTGGATGCATAAATACAACGGCAAATATTACTTTTCATACTCAACTGGCGACACACATTTTATATGTTATGCTATTGGAGATAATCCTTATGGACCGTTTACTTATGGCGGACGTATTTTAAACCCTGTGGTAGGCTGGACATCCCATCATTCTATTTGTGAGGTTGATGGTACATGGTATTTATTCTATCATGACTCTAGCTTATCAAAAGGTATCACGCATCTTCGTTCAATAAAAGTTGCAGAAATAACGTATAAAGACGACGGAAACATTGAAACTTTAAATCCTTATAAGTTACCATAGCATAAGAGGTACCATTTCGAATTAAGAAAGCCAGTAATTATATGAATTACTGGCTTTTCTATGTACCCACAAATATTAATACATAGATTATAGACATACTTAAAAAATAATTTTATATAAAAAAGTAGACACTAATTTCACTAATTAACGTGAATCTTTCTTAAGAATTCAAGGTGTTCCTCCCTTTTAAAAAGGGAGGTGGATCCCGATGTAATCGGGATTCGGAGGGTTATATTTGTTTGTTATTTTTAATAAAACTCCTCTTTCTTCCTATTTTTATCAAAATCGAAATTCATTTCTCGGCTTTAATTTAAAGAGGAGAGCACTGTGACAGTAAAAAAATAGTTCTGAAACAAGCCTAGGACACACACCGACATAAATTCTCTTATCCAAGTTTCACGTTAATTATCCAACCTACTGGTTTACCAAGTTGAAGTCATATTCATGTTTATGTTGGAAATAGATCCCCCAATCACATTGAGATTCTATTCGTGTAAATTTGTGCAATTCGTGTCTTAATTATCGTTTGATACTCAGGCTCTAGTTTACTGTCGTAGCTTATACAGATTAAAATTAAAAACGGATTTAAAATTCCTGAAAGTACCCTCTAAATACTTCCTAGAATTTTAAATCCGTTATTTATATAGAATTAACGAAACTATTGTAACGCTTCTATAAATCCATCATATGCAGGTTTTCTATTGTAGTTTTCGTCATATAAAAGTGGCCAATCTGGAACACCCCAAAAATCTATTAACCAAGATTCATTATCTCTAAGACCCCATACTGTTAATGCAAATTTATTATCTAAAGGAATAGCATTATAAATTTCTACTACTTCCTTAAACTTTGCTTTTTGGGAGTTTGCCTTATCAGATGAAAGCGATGAAACACTTGAATCACCTTCTGGATTTGTTCTTATATCCAACTCTGCAAAGTGCAGCTTTAACCCCCTAGAAACAGTGCCGTCGGCTACAGCTTGAATATTTGCAGCAGATGGTCCGTTGTATGAAATATGCATTTGAGCTCCAACACCATCAATTAAATCTCCTAAGTCATCAACCAAAGCAAACATGGCGGCTCTCTTGGTCGGACTAGATGCCATATTATAATCATTATAAAAAAGTATCGCATCCGGATCTGCATTTCTAGCAAATTGGAAGCATTTCTTTATGTAATCATCTCCCATCTTTTGTCTAAAAACAGAATTACGTAATGGATGCCCGGTACCATCTTCCAATGCTTCGTTTACAACATCCCAAGAACGTACCTTACCTTTAAAATGATTTACTGTAGTGGTTATATAATCTTCGATCATAGCCTCAAACTCAGCATCTGTACCTGCAAAATTCTCTACCCAACTTGGTGTTGCATTGTGCCATATTAGAGCATGTCCATGTACATCCATATTATTTGCTTGAGCAAAGTTTACTATAACATCACCAGCGCTAAAATCATAATTTCCTTGGGAAGGGTACATAACATTCATCTTCATTTCATATTCAGATGTTAGATTGTTAAATTCATCTTTTAAAATTTCCGTATGCTGCCCGCCCCCATTAATAAAAGATGCTCTGGTTATCATACCTACAGAAAAGGTTGTAGCTGCCGTTTTTAAGTTACCTGTATTTGTTGACGGACAGACGCCATCTGGACAAATTCCATCGGCATTAACAGCTATTGTCATACTTGATGTACTACTGAAACCATCACTTTTCACAGTTAATTCAATAGTATATTCCCCTTCATTATCATATCTAACCTGCTCAACACCGTCTCCATCAACTACAGTTCCAGTTCCCAAACCATAATCCCAAACACTTGTGAATGATAGATGATGAGTTGTCGTATTATTTAAAAGTAATACATAAGGATCTGTTGTTGAAATTGAGACATCAAACGATGCCTTTATTGGCTCTGGAATAACAATTAAGTCTCGATTAAGTCCATCACCGCCTTCCGTTGAACATGCACCAATTAAAAATAACGCAATTAGTAAGGGTAAAAATTTATTTATTCTTTTCATAGTCTGTTTTTTCTAGTTTTTTACAACTTTAATTTTATCTACAACAAAGTTACCTTTGGTCTTACCCATATCTAATGCTAGTAATGATGTAGCAGAATTGGCTGTAAATGTCCAAGAATATTTGGTCCATTCTCCTGTTGCTGTATAACCACCGGCATATTGATCACCACCTACGCCTGGGTTTGTAGAAAAACGCACAGATACAGCATCTCCTTTTATCCATAAAGAAGCGGTATAATCTGCACCATCATCTGTAGCAAAGGCATCACTAACAAATTGGGTTTCCCATTCATTTCCATCTACAGGATTCGATATTTTCAGTGCTCTCGATCCACTTAAAACATCGGTGATTTCTTGAGTTATTCTATCTGCACCATTAAATTTTCCCCAATTAGTAAAGTCGTCACCATCGCCTGCTTCCAAATCACCATTTAAAAGCGCACTATCGTTAGATGGTAAAGGCAATGCCATAGCTCCTTTTACTACTTCAATGGCATCTATAATAAATTCACCTTTGGTTTTACCCATATCTAGTGCTAATAATGTTGTTGCGGAATTTGCTGTAAAAGACCAAGAATACTGAGTCCAATCTGCGGTTGCTGTATAACCTCCTGCGTATTGATCACCGCCTACACCTGGGTTTGTAGAAAAGCGCACAGACACTGGCGCTCCTTTAATCCACATGGATGCCGTATATGTTTCACCATCTACGGTAGGAAATGCATCAGTAACAAATTGAGTATCCCATTCATTTCCATCTGCTGGATTAATAATTCTTACAGCCCTCGAACCCACTAATGGATCACCCCTTTCTTCAGTTATCCTATCTGCACCATTAAACTTTCCCCAATTAGTAAATTCATCGCCATCACCTTCACCAAAATATCCGTTTGGCAATACATTTTCTGGATTTATTAAAAAGCGTATATCTGGCGGTGGTGGTAAATTAACTGTTAGGTTTTGAGTCGTTGTTAAATTTGTGGTGGCACTAACCATAGTTAAGCTTACTAACTTTGGACCAGCAGTTGTATATTCATATTCAATGGGGCCTTCAACATCTGCAAATTTCGATCCGCCCTCTTCAAATTCCCAAAAAGTATAAAACTGCTCTTTATTAGGAGTTGTATTTTCAAAAGTAAAAAGTCCCGATTCGCCAGGAGGTGCTGTAATAGTAAATTGTGGTTGTGTCAATTCTATTGTACCTTCATCATCAGAGCATGAGGACAAGAATATCAAACATAGACCTAATAAACTTAAAATTTTAGTTGTTTTCATAATTCTCAATTAGTTAAATACTTCAGTAGTTTAGATTCATTAAAATTGAAATTATGATTATGATCGTTTATAACTGTATAGATCCAATTTCTCATAATCAAATTTATATCTTGAAGCATATTTATAATGTAAAAAATGTGTTCATAAATAATATAAATGGGGCTTGTTTTGAGCAAAACGCTATTTTTAAATTCAAGCTCAAACTAATTTAAAGATCGGCTAATATCCTGGATTTTGATCTGCATCAGTAACATTAGGATTGGTTGCGATTTCTCTATCTGGTATTGGCCACAATTCATGCTTTCCGGCTTGAAAATTAGTACCTGATAATTCCTGAGCAACAATACCCCATCTTATCATATCATCAAAACGAACTTGTTCACCATTTAACTCAACTTTTCTTTCATGTACGATCGCATTAAAAACTTCAGTTTTCGATAATGTTGCAGGTAAGCCTGCTAATTCTGCTCTTGTTCTAACTCGATTTATTAATCCAACTGCAGTAGCCTGGCTTCCTACTTCATTCTCACACTCAGCCATCATTAGTAATACATCTGCATATCGTATTACTTTAGCATTAATTCCAGATTCTTGTACTTCATCTACTTGCTTATAATAGTTTTGATATTTTTTCCATGCTACTGGACGGATATTTCCACCGTTTTCTGCAAAATCACTTTCTACAAACGTATTTCTTCCTTTATTATAAGTATCTCCAACAACATAAAAACTCCCTTGGAATCTATTATCTCCAGGTTCAAATTCGGCTACTAAGTCGTCTGAAGGATACACGTTAAACCAATTCAAAACACCATAATCTTGTCCTCTAAAAGTAGCATGGTTTTGACCAGCTCCTACTACAGGCCCACCCCATTTAGATCCGGTACCTAAGGATAGATTATATTGAATTTCCCAAACCGATTCAATACCATGTTCGGTTTCTTCTTTAAAGTTGTTAAAATAATCGCTCTCAAGGTCATAACCCGACATTTTTTCAAACGAGTCTAACGCAGGGCCATATTGTTTTTCATAAAGAAGCACTTTGCCTAAAAAAGCTTGAGCAGCTCCTTTATTAGCTCTTCCCAATTCTTCTTCAGATTTTGCTAATAAATTTGCAGATGCTTCCGTTAAATCTTCAATTATTAATGCAATAATATCCGCTTTAGGGCTAATCGGTTTTCCTTCTGGTTGCGAAAAATCACCATTTCTGAGAGGAATGTTTCCAAACCTGTTAACCAGTAACCAATAATATTGGGCTCTTAAAAATTTAGCCTCTGCTATAAATTTTGCTTTTTTTGTTGCTGACATTGCTGATTCTGGAATAGCATCTATAATGTCTTTATTTCCAATTACAAAATTAGCTTTGTTAATACCTCTATAACAAGAATCCCAATATTCAGCAATTTGTCCATTACTGGAGTCAAAAGAAAAATCTGCAAAAGTAACCTTATCAGCTTCCTGCTGTCCATTTCCAGATTGTTCATGGGACATATTATCCATCATATACCAAATAAGACGCCCATATAGTGCTACGGTTTGCAAATTTGCATATGCTGCATTTACTGCTGATTGCACCTGGGCTTCATTAGAAAAGAAAGTCTCAGGCGACAATTGATTGGGGTTTGATAATTCCAAATCCTTATCAGAACAGGAATTTACTATAAGTATTCCTATGAATGCTATTAATATAAATTTGTATGTTTTCATGTCTTTTTTTTAAAATGATACTTGAAGTCCTAGTATAACCGATTTTGGCTGAGGGTAATTTCCTCTATCAATACCAAATTCTTGATTGCCTTGTCCTATCTCTGGATCTAAACCAGTATAATCTGTAATAGTGATTAAATTTTGACCACTTGCATACAATCTTAATTTTGAAAAATAGTTATCGAAAATACCATCGGTAAAGGTATATCCGATACTAATATTTTTTAATCGAGTAAATGATCCATCTTCGACGTATCTATCAGATACATTATGGTTTTGCGGTGCACCAGGTACCCTTGGCTGTGTTGTAGATGGGTTAGATGGCGTCCAACTATCTAATAGAATCGGACTACCGTTAAATAACCTATTTGCTCCAGCTTCTAAGTCATACTTATTAGTATTGTAAATATCTATACCTTGAATGCCTGTTATGTAACAATTTAAATCGAAGTTTTTATAGTTAGCAGATAAATTTAAACCATAGGTAAAGTCTGGGTAAGGGTCTGCTAAAATAGTTCTATCCTCTGAGGTTATATCACCATCATTATTTAAATCTAAATATCTAACATCACCTGGCTGTACAGTAGTTTGACCGGGGTTTGCTGTAAAAACGGCATCAACTTCTGCTTGATTTTGATAAATACCATCGCTTACTAAACCATAAAAATGAAATAACGATTCTCCAACAACTGTACGAGATATATTCCCCTTACCATCTTTCATGGCTGCACCTTCAAAAGATTCTAAAGTACCTAAACTTAATACATTATTGGTACTTGTACCTAAATTAAGGTTTGCAGACCAGGTAAAATCGCCTTCATTATCATTAAACCCTAATGCTAGTTCAAAACCATTTGTTTCAACACTACCAACATTGGCCGTAATATTACCAGCGTTAATACCATTAGATAGTGGCGCTGGTAAGCTTAATAATAAATCATCACTTTGGTTTCGGTAATATTCCAAACTAGCTGTAAATTGCTGATTGTTTATCCCCAAGTCTAAACCAATATTTAACATCGTTGTTTCCTCCCATTTTAAATCTGGATTCGATCCTCCATTAGCCGTTACACCTGGACCGTTGCCTTCTCCAATAGGGTATTCAAAACCACCTGTTAGTGTGGCATTATAAAGATAATCGCCAATATTATCGTTACCTGTTATACCATAACTGGCTCTAACTTTTAAGTTACTAATGTTAGTGCTTTCTAAAAATTTTTCTTTGGATACATTCCAACCTAAAGAAGCCGAAGGGAAAGTTCCCCATCTATTGTTTGCACCAAATCTCGAGGAAGCATCTCGTCTTATAGAAGCGGATAAAATATATTTATTATCATAATTATAATTTAACCTACCTAGATAACCAAGTCTTTTTGTTTCATTAGAGCTACTTCCAATAGATTGGTTGGTTGGGCCGAATTGCACCAACTCATTTGTTATTAAATTTCTTGCGCCTCCACCAAAATTGTTACTTTTTCTATCATTCTTTTCTGCTAATGCCAGAATTTCTATATTATGGATTTCTGCAATTGTCGTGTTATATGTTAAGCTATTAGTAAAAATTATAGTTTGTCCTTGTGAATGATTTCTATTATATGATGCAAAATTCTGCGCATGTGTTGTACTTCCTTCTACGCTATCATCATTAAACGATGGGGTGAATGTGTTACTATCAAAAGTAAAGTAGTCTAGCCCTACCTGAGATTTAAAATTCAGCCCCTTCATTAACTCTAATTCTGCATAAATATTCCCAATAATTCCAAGTGTTTTATTTACACTAGTTGCATGTGTCTGAATCCTCACTGGGTTTTCTGCATCTTGTCCATCTGCTGAAGAAGATGGCCCTTGAAAACCTCCTTCATTATTTGGATTATAAACTGGTAAATATGGCGCTGCTTTGATAGCATGTGTAATTAGTGTTCTACCTCCGCCTTGTAATTCTGGATTTTGTTTACCGAATGCAATAGACATAGATTCTCCAACTTTTAATTTACCAATATTGAAAGAACTATTTGCTCTAAAAGAATAACGTTCAAAACCCGTATTAATAATAATACCATCTTGTTTCATATATCCTCCAGAAAAGAATTGCGTACTTTTTTCTGTTCCTGCTGAATAATTTACATCATAGTTTTGCATGATGCCTGTTCTAAAAATCTCGTCTTGATAATTTGTATTAATTCTATATGTTGATAAAGGTCTATTTGGAAAAACACCAAGATTTGCAGCATGTTGTAAATATTGAATCGTATTCATGGTATCATAACGCTCTGTATTGGTTTGAAAACCAGCATAGGAATTAAATGATAATTGTCCTTTTCCAATTTTCCCACTTTTTGTAGTTACTAAAACAACCCCATTCGATCCTCTAGCTCCATAAATTGCAGTAGTAGAGGCATCCTTTAGAACGGATACATTCTCTATATCGTTTGGGCTAATGCCTGATAAGTTACCAACAATAACACCATCGATTACAAACAAAGGTGTATTATTCCCAAAGGTTCCTAAACCCCTAATTAAAACCAAAGGATTAGATCCAGGAACACCGGTATTAACTACAGTAAGCCCAGGTGCACGACCTTGTAGTGCAGATTCGGCATTTGTTACTGGCAATGCTGCTATATCTTCAGATTTTACAGTTGAAACCGCTCCAGTTACTGTTGCTCTACTTTGAGCGCCATAACCTACCACAACAATTGTTTCAAGAGACTCAACAGATTCTTCTAAAGTAATATTAACTGTATTTTCACTACCAACTGTTATCGTCTGTGTTAACATCCCGATATAACTTACAGTAATTTGGGCACCAACGTTAACATTTTGTAAACTATAATTACCATCAAAATCTGTTGATGCTCCATTCGATGTTCCAACGACAACTAGAGAAACACCTGGTAGGGGCAGACCTTTAGCATCTGAAACTGTACCTTTAATGGTTTTTGTTTGAGAAAAGGCATTTTGCATGCAAAACATAGCAAGCAACATACCCAAAAGTTTAAGCTTCATCATATTAAATAGTTTAAGTTATTATTTAGTTATTTAGTTTGTTAGTAATATGCTTCTTGATAGAACCTCTGTTGAGTTGGCATTTGCTAGTCCTTTAAATCCGGGTTGCTTGCCACCAACACTAATTAATAAATTTCCTGATTCTATTAATTTTTCACCTTCTGGTGTTATTGATGCATATTGATCTGCATCAATAATATGGTTTACTGTTTTAGTTTCTCCAACTTCTAAATGAATTCTTTCAAAACCTACCAAGGTTCTAATTGGAGATTCGTCTTGTTTATCTTCATGTGTTAAATAAAATTGAACAACTTCATCTCCTGCTAAAGCCCCTGTGTTTTTTACTTGAACGGTAACTTCAATACCCTCATTAATCTTTACTTTTTCGGGGATATTTAAATTGGAATACTCAAAAGATGTATAGCTTAAGCCATGTCCAAATGGAAACAGGGGATCGCCTTTAAAATATTTATAGGTTCTGTTTTCCATATTATAGTTTTTAAAATCGGGTAAATCTGTTACCGATTTATAAAATGTAATTGGAAGCCTGCCACTTGGGTTATAGTCTCCAAACAAAACATCAGCAATAGCTTTTCCTCCTAATTCGCCAGGGTACCAAGCTTCTAAAATTGCAGGAACATTTTCTGCTGCCCAATTTACAGCTAAGGCACTGCCATTCATTAAAACGACTATGGTAGGTTTTCCTAAAGCATGAATTTTTTTCATCAATTCAATTTGCGTTTTTGGAAGTTTTAAACTTGAACGATCGCCTTTATCAAACCCTTCAAGTTCTACAGGCATTTCTTCGCCTTCAATTTCAGGTGATAAGCCTAAGCAAAGCAAAACGACTTCTGATTTTTTTGCTGCTTCAATGGCAGGTGTTAACAAATCTTCATTTAGTTTTGCCCATAATAAATGTGCTTGCGGATCGGATAAGGTATTATGATATTCAATCTTAACAGGATAAGATTTTCCTTGTTTTAATTCTAAATCAAAATATCTTGTTTGTGGCTCATGATCTGCACTAAACTCAACATATAGCGAATCGTTTACAAATAATTTTCCGTAGCTACTCGCTTTAAGTGCTATTCTATATAATCCGGTTTGTTCTGGAACGATATCGCCTGTCCAACGCACTGAGAATACATCAGATTTTAAATCTTTAATTGGACGGACTGGCGTCCAAATAAAATCAACGATACTATCTGTTTTTGTCAAAGTTGGCTTTCCTTCAAAATTTCTTTTACTGAAATATTCTCCTTTTAAACCTGATTGATTCCCATTTTTAAGTACCGAGGCAGGGATATGATTGAGTGTTGGCCAACCAGACGCTATATCGCTTCCTAAGGCATAGTTCACCTGGGTGTTTGGTAGTTTATCTTTAATAGCCTTAAGAGGGGTTATAAAGTTGTGAGGGGTCCCATGATAATTTCCTAACAAAGACTGCACGGCATTAGCATTCGGACCAATTACTGCAATGGATTTAATATCCTTTTTTAGAGGCAGTATATTATTGTCATTTTTAAGTAAAACCATAGACTGTTTTGCAATCTTTTCAGATAACGCCAAATGCTTATCGCTAGCGACTACATTGTATGGGATTTTTGACCATTTAACATGTTCGGGGTCATCAAACATTCCTAATTCAAAGCGTGCCTTAAATAATCTAGTTAATGCTATATCAATTTGAGATTCATCGACAAGTTCTTTTAAAACGGCTTCATTAAGATTGGGATCAAAAACATTTCCGCAATTTAAATCTGTTCCATTACGAACTGCCATGGCACCAGCTTCTGCAGGTGTTTTAACGACACCATGATTTTCTTCTTGCCAAAAATCGTTGATTGCCCAACAATCTGAAACCACATAGCCCTTAAAGCCCCAATCTTCTCTTAAGATTTTACTTAATAACAGATCGCTTCCACAGCACGGCACATCTCTATACCTGTTATAGGCACACATAACAGAATATACTTTAGCTTCTTTTACTGCTGCTTCAAATGCAGGAAGATACGTTTCGTATAAGTCTTTATTAGTGGTTTGATAATTGTCTTGATGTCTGGATTTTTCAGGTCCGCTATGCACCGCAAAATGCTTTGCAGTAGCTACTACTTTTAAATATTTATCATCGTCTCCTTGAAGACCTTTTATATAATTAACACCAATTCTACTGGTTAAAAATGGATCTTCACCGTAAGTTTCTTGTCCTCTTCCCCAACGTGGGTCTCTAAAAATATTAATATTAGGTGTCCAAAATGTTAGTCCTTGACTAATTCCCCTTTTACCTTCTTCTACAAATTTGTGGTGTTTTGCTCTGGCTTCATCAGATACAACAGTTCCCATTTCGAAAATTAGTGATGGGTTCCATGTGGCTCCCATTCCTATGGCTTGCGGAAACACCGTTGCTTCTCCTGCTCTGGCTACACCGTGTAAACATTCATTCCACCAGTTATATTCTGGTATTCCTAAACGTTCAATAGCAGGTGCATCAAAACGCATTTGGGAAATTTTTTCTTTTAGGGTCATCTGTTTTATCAGATCCTCTACCCTTTTCTCTATGGACAGATTTTCATTTTGATATTCAAAAACAGTTGTTTTTTTATTTGAGTTACAAGACCATAACGTCAACAATATGCCCGGTATAAGAAAACGATATCTTCTAGGCTTTAAAAGTTCTAACATGCTTATTTTATTATTCTTCATTCTTTTTTTACTAAAGGGAGCTATAAATTAAAATTAGAAGCAACAACATAATACCAACCAATATTACTTCAGCCAATAATTTGGATTTAATGGTTCTTTTGCCCTTTGATTTATGTTTCATAGATATTTTTAACATTCACATCCAAATATAAAACTGACAGTATTTATATTATGGTAGATATGAACAACCTATGTTATATATGTTGCTAATCTGTTCAATAATTACGATTTGCGCAACATATGACCTAACTAAGGCAACATTTGTAACAATTACTAAAAAGACAAAAAAATAAAAGAAATATATGTTGAGAATATATGGATTGTGATGAAGTCAGTTATTTAAATATCTATTTGATAAAGAACCGCTTAGAGGTTCTAAAAAGCATCTTTAAGTTAAAGTTCAAATGTCAGTCTGATTTCTATGACACAGCCAAACGTTTTTAAATTAATTATCGGAAATTTCAGTGTAACAACATCATCGGGTGTCATTCAGAGCGCAGCGAAGAATCTTTTAATAAACTATTCCTAAAGATTCTTCAGTCGTACCTCCTTCTGAATGACACCCGATGACGTCATTACCTCCACTTGATAAAGCTTTTGTCTCTGGTCTCAATGTAACAAAACAGAATAAATCTCCTTAATTTCATGACACTTCTAGGCACACACTTTTTCTAAATTTGATAAACCGTTAACCCATAATTAAGACTCTTTAACTTCTACATCGGTAGGAAGAATTCCGAAATGAGCCTTAAAACATTTAGTAAAATAAGAGGGTGAAGAGAACCCTACTTTATAACAGACTTCACTTATATTGGAGTTACCTTTTTCAAGAATTTGTTTCGCTCTTTGAAGTCGTACTTTTCTAATAAATTCAGTAACCGTTTGCCCGGTAAGTCCTTTTATTTTTCTATATAACCTACTTCTACTTAAACTTACTTGCGAAGCCAAAAGTTCTACACTTAACTCTGTATCGCTCATATTATCGTTTACATATTTAAGAACTTTTTGTATAAATTCTTTATCAATTGCAATAGATGAGGCACTCTCACTTTCTTCTTTTCCACTAACATCCCCGAAGTATTTATCAAATATGGATTGCCTACTTTTTATTAACTGAACTAAGCGTAATTTTAGCAATCTCATATCAAATGGCTTAACCATATAGGCATCGGCACCAAAACCAACACCTTCAATACGATCTTCTATTCTAGTTTTAGCTGTTAGCATTAAAAGGGGAATGTGACTGGTTTTTATATCACTTTTAATCGCATTGCAGAACTCAAAACCATTCATTTCTGGCATGATAACATCGGTAATAATAATATCTGGACTCGCCTTTTCTGCAAGTCTCAATCCTTCAACGCCATTATTAGCCACTAATATTTTATATGAGTTTTTTAATTCTCGTTTTAAATAATTTCTCAATTCTGCGCTATCTTCTACTATAAGCAATGTTTTTGATTTAGATATTGCCTCTTGTTCATCTTTAGAAACCGTATCATCTTCATCGATATTTAAAACGAATTTTTTCTGTCCGGATGGTTTTACAACCGATGCACTTAAAAACTCCTTATCATTAAAATGTTTTTTGCCTTCTGGCAATAATACCCTAAAACTAGTACCTTGTCCTAAGCTGCTTTCTACTTCTATTTCACCCTTATGTAAAGACACGAAGTTTTGCACAACTTCTAAACCTATACCTGTTCCTCCGTAGTAGGTTTTGTTTATTCTATCTACTTGATAAAAACGTTGGAAAATTTTATCCAGTTGATCTTTTTCCAACCCTGGACCTGTATCTGAAATTCTTATTTCAATAGCTTTACTAAGATTAACCTCATCTACAAGAGGTAATCTTATAGGCTCTTCTGTTGATAATATTTCTATACTTATTGCACCGCCGTCTGGTGTAACTTTAAAAGCGTTGGAAAGTAAATTAAAAATAATTTTTTCTAGCATACTTTCATCTGCCCAAACTGGCAAATTCGGTACATCGGCATCAATTGTAAGACATATATTCCTATTGTAAGCTTCTTCTTTAAAATAGCTCACCATCTCTTTTGAGAAATCAACCAGGTTAAATTTTTCCACTTTTATATTGACTTTATTCAACTCAAGTTTTCTAAAATCCATTAATTCATTAATCAATCTATAAAGTCTTTCGGTATTTTTATAAACAATATTAAGTCGTTCCTTAACTGAAAATGGCAAATTTAAGGTTGCATCTTTTAAGACATCTTGTAGAGGGTTTATTATTAATGTAAGTGGCGTTCTAAATTCATGGGAAATATTAGTAAAAAACTGTATTTTCTTTTCACTTAATTTATCTTCTTGAACACGCTGAATGCGTTCGTTTCGAATCATCTCTTTTTCTTTGACTCTGGCTTGTGTTAGTATATTTAATAAAAACAGTGCTAAAAAGAATAATACAATATAACAAACCACAGCTATTTTGGTTTTCCACCATGGCGGAAGGATTGTGATCTTTAAAGTTAAAGGTGTCTCATTCCAAATACCATCATTATTTGCAGCTTTTAATTTAAATGTATAATCGCCATAATCTAAATTGGTATAGGTGGCACTTCGCTTGTTTCCTACATAATTCCATGATTCTTCAAGCCCTTCTAAATAATAGGCATACTGATTTTTCTCTGGCCGTGTATAATTAATTCCTGTATACTCTATAGTAAATACAGATTCTTTATGGTTGAATTCTAAACTATTTGTTTCGGAAATCACTTTAAAAAGTGGAGAATCTTCTTTATTTGGAACAACTTCTTTATTGAAAATTTTCAGACCTGTTAAATATAATGATGGGACACTAGAATTAACAATCAGATCTTTAGGATTAAAGTAATCGATACCTTTATAATTACCAAAATAAAGTATCCCATCATCATCTTTTAAGGTGGCATTAAAATTAAAATCGTCTGAGAGCAATCCGTCGTTTGTCGTGTAGTTGGTAACCGCATTTGTTGCTATATTCAATTTAGAAATACCAGAATTACCACTTACCCAAATATGACCATCTTGGTCTTCAATAATGCCTGCTATATTTTCTTCATTTAAGCCAGAAAATTTATTGTACCATTTAAATACGTCTTTCTTTTTGTCATACCTACAAAGTCCGGCGCCTCTTGTTCCTATCCAGATATAGTTGTTTGAACTTTGGTATAATGATAATATATGATTGGAGCTTTTTAGGTTGTTATAAGCTTCGCTCATACGCTTTGAAAATGGTGTAATGGACAATTCATCTCCACTAACTTTATCAATTTTAAACAGGCCAGCTGTAGTACCTAACCAAATGGTTTCATCTGAATCTACTAATACTTTTCTAACATCACTAGTGGTAATACCATGATCGACAAACTGTTTTGAATTGTAATTTTTCAATTCATTTGTTGCTAGGTTGAAAGAATACAATCCGTTATAAAAGGCTCCTATCCAAATAATACCATCGTTGTCTTCATCAATACTTAAAATCGCATTTGATAACAGTTTACCGTTTGAATTTTTAACATTGATATTAGTAAATGTTTTTTCTCCTTTTTTAAGAATATAAATACCATTATCCCAACTACCAGCCCAAATATTCTGCCTACTATCAATGAAAATAGTTTGAATATAATCACTTGTTAAACCTGAATACAGCTTGTTATTCGATAAATTAATATGATCCATTTTGGATGTTTTAACATCAAATACATCAATACCACCTCCATCCATTGAGATCCATAATTTATATTTATCGTCCTTAACAATTCCTGTAACTGAACCTGTTTGTAACGAGTTTGAATTACTACTTAAACTTTCAATATTGTTAAATTTATCAAATAACTTATCACTTATTGCAATACCGTTATTGTAATACCCCATCCATATTCTTTCATTTGAATCCATAAATAAGGACCATATTGAATTTGAACGAATACTATTTTCATCTGTTTTATTATGTAGGTAGGTTTTAATTAGTGATCCATCAGAATTCATATGGAAAAGACCATCGTTTTCAGATCCTGCCAAAAAAGAATTATCTGGTAATTCTACTAGTGATAGGATGCGTTTACTACTAATTGGAAACTGAGAAAAACCAACAATATCTTTATTTTGAAGTTTATATTTATAAACACCATTACCATAGGTACCTGCCCATATATTATTTTCAGTATCAATTAACATATACTGAATTGGTGCATCAAAATCGGCATCAGAGATTCCTTGAACTGTTTTGGGTTTTACTATTTGATTGCTAATGGTATCTATTTGTCTAAGTCCTATACTAGTTCCTAAAAACACAACACCATCATCATTAATTTGTATGCTATTTATTCCGGGGGTAACAGCATCTTTATTAGGTATTTTTACTGCTTTTCTGGTTTTTAAATTGAATTTAAACAAACCAAACCCACTACCGATATAAAGATTTCCATTATTATCTTCATTGATGCTTAAAACAGAGATATTAGCTTCATTTAATTCAATTTTTTTAAATCGATCTAAATCTCTATCGTAAAGGTTTAAGCCTTCTTCTGTACCCACCCAGAGGTCATTATTTTTTCCTAAGTAAGAGGAAAAAATAAGGTTGCTACTTATTGATGTTGAATCTTCATGCTTGAATTTATAAGATGTGTAATCTATACCATCAAACTTATATAGACCAGAACCATTTGTTCCTATCCATATAAAACCATAATTATCTTGAGTTATTGAATATATTCCAACCTTAGAAATACCTTCTTTAATATTAACAAAGTTAAAGTCTTGATCTGTTTTTTGAGCCCAAATATTGGAGCAAAAAAGAATCAAGATCATTATTATAGAATAAAACCTCTTTTTTAAACTCATAAAAATTATTTATAACACCTAAAGTTACAATCTTTCCATTAATTAAAAACTAAATGACAAAACCCTAAAATTTGCTAATGATTCCCTTTTTTATAATCTTCTAAAAATTTTGCTAAACCTATATCCGTTAAAGGGTGCTTAAGTAACCCCGTAATTGATGATAATGGTCCTGTCATGACATCAGATCCTAATTTAGCACAATCGATCACATGCATGGTGTGGCGTATAGATGCGGCTAAAATTTGAGTTTCAAAGCCGTAGTTATCATAAATTAATCTAATTTCTGCAATTAAGTTTAACCCATCTGTCGAGATATCGTCTAATCGCCCTAAAAACGGTGACACATAAGTGGCTCCGGCTTTTGCTGCTAATAATGCCTGGCCTGCAGAAAAAACTAATGTGACATTAGTTCTAATGCCCTTATTTGAAAAATATTTACACGCTTTTACACCAGCTGCTATCATTGGTAACTTCACCACTATTTGAGGATGTAATGCTGCTAAAGCTTCACCTTCTTTTACCATACCATCAAAATCTGTTGAAATTACTTCAGCGCTTACATCACCTTTAACTAAATCACAAATGTTTTGATAATGTGCTAAAATATTAGCTTCCCCAGTTATACCTTCTTTTGCCATTAATGATGGATTTGTTGTAACACCATCTAAAACGCCTAAGGCTTGTGCTTCTGCAATATCACTTAAATTTGCTGTGTCAATAAAAAATTTCATAATTTATTTTCTTATCCTGTTTTTAAAAAGTCTAATATTTCTTTACTTACTTTTTCTCTTGCGAAACTGAATTTATTATCAAGTATGGATAGTAAGATCGAATATGCTCCCCTAAGCCCAAAATTAAGTATCAATAAGAAACTAAAATGTAATAATCTAACCAACTTATATTACAAATGATGCCTATTTGAGCCCATAATGATACCATTCCTTATGTAATTGGATCTGCGACTAATCTATTTTTCAGAAGGTAGAAATTCATATTTTGAAAAATATTTGGTAGTAATAGACTATAATGAAACTGTTTACAAGAATAACATGTATTCTATACTAAAAAAAGGCAAGTGAAAATATTTCAATAACTAACAAAGGTAGAAAGTCAGGTCAACTAAAATTTAAGAAAGACTAAAACTGGCAGGTGATCCGACGGATATTTACAATCTTTAGAATCACTCAACACGGCATATTTACGAACTTCAATATTTCTTTTACTGACAAAAATATAATCTATCCTGTCGGTTACCGGTTTATCAAAATGAAAGCCGTTAAATGTTCCAGATGGTCCAAAAACAGGATTTTCTGAAGTCTCTTTAGAATCACTAAAATGTTTTTTTATAAATTGAATACTTTCGGTTTCTGGTTTTAAATTAAAATCTCCCATTAAAACAGTCGGGCAAATCTTAGAATTCAATTCTTGTATTTTTTGAAGAATCAATTTTGGACTTTCTTTTTTCGCCTGCTTACCAACATGGTCGAAATGCGTGTTAAACACCCAAAAATGTTTATTTGTTTTTTTGTTCTTAAAAAGTGCATACGTACACACTCTGTTGCAAACGGCATCCCACCCCATAGAAACTTTAGTCGGAGTTTCAGAAAGCCAAAATGTGCTACTTTCAATAACCTCAAACGATGCTTTTTTATAAAATATGGCTGAATACTCACCTGAGTTTTTTCCATCGTCGCGCCCCACACCTACATAGTTATAATTTACAAGGGTACTATCCAGATATTGCATTTGATTTGGAAGTGCTTCCTGCACACCAAATACATCCGGTTCGTAGAAATTAATCTGTCCGGTTATCAAGTCCTTACGGTTATCCCAACTATGTTTACCTTCTTTTGGGTGATCTAATTTGATATTGTATGTCATGACTTTAGTCGTCTCTTGTCCAAACAAAAAACCTAAACCAAAAAACAGTAATAGTAAATTACAGACTGTCGCCTTGAGCGCAGTCGAAAGGTCATTAAAATCTTTATGCATTTATCATTACGTTTAAAGTTTCGGTATCAAAGATACGGCACACCCACCCCCTTCAGCCAAATGAAGTTCCAAAATAGTACGACTGTTCACTTCTTTTTCTTCAATGTCATAAACTTCAGGATTGTTCATATAATGTGAATCCGATCTATCTTTATATAATCTTGCCAAATAGGTTTTATCGGCATCTAAAAAGTCCAATTTCACCTGTATAGTTCTTTTATTTTCATCTGTAATTGCACCTAGAAACCAATGATCTGTACCTTTTTCTTGGCGAGCTACCGTTATAAATTCGCCTATTTCAGCATCTAAAACTTTAGAAGCATTCCAATCCACACCTACTTCTTTAATAAATTGCATGGCTGGGTGTCCTTGATAATGCTTTATTAAATCCGGAACCATTTGAACAGGACTGTATAACACAACATAAAGCGCCAATTGATGTGCCAGGGTCGTATTAATTTGATTGTCTTGCTTATAAGGCTTTAATGACGTATTAAAAATACCGGGCGTATAATCTATAGGGCCGCCTAGCATTCTTGTAAAAGGCACAATGGTTAAATGTTCTGGCGGATTACCACCATCTTTAGACCATGCATTGTATTCTTGTCCTCTCACCCCTTCACGGGCAACCGCTACCGGATATGTACGTCGTTTCCCGGTTGCCTTTATTGGTTCGTGCGCATTAATAACTACTTGGGTTTCCAGTCCCTTTTCCAATACTTTTTGATAATGGTTAACCATATACTGTCCATGATGATACTCTCCTTCCGGAATAACACTCCCAACATACCCTGTTTTAACGGAGTGAATGCCCAAGGATTTCATTAAAGCAAATGCTGTGTCCAACTGCTTTTCATACAGAACAATATCTGCCGACGTTTCATGATGCATCATTAATTCAACGCCTTTTGATTTTCCATAACGTACTATGGCTTCTAAATCGTAATCCGGATAAGGTGTTACAAAATCAAAATGTACTTGCTTTTTCTTCTTGTCCCACCATTTTTCCCAACCAATGTTCCAACCTTCCACCAACATGCCACCAATATTATGTTCTGAAGCAAAATCAATCATTTCCTTGGCATATTTGGTATTTGCTGCATGATATGCTCCCGAATAGTCCCAACTCCCCGTACCAATATGCATATCCCACCATATGCCTGCATATTTCATAGGTTTAAAATAAGGTAGGCTGTCAACAACTTTGGGGTCGTTTAAATTTACTATCAATTTAGACTCTATGAGGTCGCCAGGTTTATCAGCCATCTGGATGGTTCGCCAGGGTGTTTCAAAAGGCGTTTGCCGTTTTACTTTTATATGTTCGCTGTTACCAACCAATTCACTTTTCATTTTTAAATTCAGGGTATCGACCGCCAAAGTCATACCCGCATAATTGGTTAAATCGGCTTCATGAAAACTCAGGTATATTCCAGAATTTGTCTTCATGGTTACAGGGGTATTAACCGCATTTTCCGGCACGTACGTTTGTCCTAAATGTGCCTTAGGATTGTAATGCCTTAAGGCATCTATTTTTGAAAAGGCTGTGGTATTATACAAATATTCGTAAATATCCCAATCTCCCGGAATCCACCACGTTTTATGATCTCCGGTTAAATTGAATTCGGTATTTTCGTCTGTAATAACGACATCATTTAAATGTTCTTGTTTTGGGAATTCATACCTAAACCCTAAACCATCATCATAAACTTTAAATACGATATTTAACCTTCTTTTTAATTCTGAAGTTTCTTCCAATTCAACTCTTAATGTGTTATGATGGTTTCTTACCTGTGCATCTTCACCCCAAAGCATCTCCCATGTTTCATCAGTAGTAGACGTTTCCATATTAATGATATTGAAATTGTCATCAAGTGGTTCCGCATCCTTTAACTCAAAACTCATTTTAGATGAATCCACTACTTTTTCTTTTTTGTAATGGACTATATAATGGGGTTCTCCTTGTTCTGAAAGGAAAAAATGGACCTGTACATTATCATTAGGAGATGTTACTTCTATTTTTTTATGTTCTGATGCACAGGACATCAAAAATATCATGCTACTAAAAAAACTTATAACAATACGATACGCTTTCATAGTTAAATAATTAATGTTCATAAGCTTTCATGGGTTGCCCTCTTAACCTTTCAAACCCTTTATAAGCACGCTTAATGGCTTTGGGATTAGCACGCTGAAACTCTTTTTCAGTAACATTATATGTTTGTTGTAAAGCTTTTAGTCTCATTCTAAGCTTCTCTTCTACCCCATCATAACTCACATCGTTTATAAGATTGTTGATTTCGTTTGGGTCTTTTTCCAAATCGTACAATTCCCATGCATCAATATCATCGTACACATGAATTAGCTTATACCGTTTTGTACGAACACCATACATTTTTTTTACCATGTGAAATGCCGGAAAATCGTAATAATGGTAGTAGATAGCATCTCGAAAGTCATCATCTCCAATCATATTAGTAACTAATGGCTTTAACGATTTTCCTTGCATATCTTCTGGGATATCGACACCGGCAAAATCCAAAAACGTTTCAGCAAAATCTAAGTTTTGAGTTAGTGCTGTTATTTCTGTTCCCGATTTAATAACCTTTGGGTATTTCATGAGCATGGGCATTTCTAGTGACTCTTCATACATAAACCGCTTATCAAACCAGCCTTTTTCACCTAAATAAAAGCCTTGGTCTGTGGTATAGACCACTATCGTATTCTCTTCTAAACCGTTTGCTTTTAAATAATCCAGAATGCGTCCCACACCTTCATCTACTGCCGCTATAGTTGCCAGATAATCTTGTAAATAACGCTGTAATTTCCATAAGTCCAGATCCTTTCCAGATAAGCTAGCATCGTGAAAAGCATCATTTTTGGGTTGGTATGCTTTGTCCCAAGTAGCTCGTTGTTCCGGTGTCATACGCTCAAAATCTGTGGTCCACGGATTGTGTGCCAATTCCGGACTCCCCTTTTTCTTGGTCATTTTTAAATCATGCCCCTCATACATATCCCGATAAATGGTTTGGTACTGCTCTTTTGAAGCGGTTGAACCTTTATGATCTGTAAAATAAGTCTCGGGCACCGGAAATTTAACGGTATCATATTTATTAACATGGCGTAGTGCGGGCATCCAATTTCTGTGTGGTGCCTTGTGCTGTACCATGAGCATAAAAGGTGTTCCGGTATCTTTAATTTCATTCAAATATGTAATTGCTTGTTCCGTTACAATATCAGTGGCATAACCCTTTATCATTGTAGTATCCACTTTTTGAGTTTGCGCATTTACAGAAATAAAATTAGGGTTATAATAGTTCCCTTGATCTTGTAGAATATTCCAATGATCAAACCCCTGCGGAAATCCATGCAAATGCCATTTTCCGAGCATGGCTGTTTTATATCCTGCTTTTTGCAATAATTTAGGGAAGGTTTGTTGATTGCCATCAAAACGGTCTCCATTCATTCTAAACCCATTCACATGACTATGTTTCCCTGTTAAAATCACAGCACGACTGGGGCCACAAATAGAATTGGTACAGAAATTATTTTTGAAAATCGCACCTTCTTCTGCAATTCTATCTATATTCGGGGTGGGTGCTAATTGACTTATAGGGTGTCCATAAGCGCTTATGGCTTGAGTAGCATGGTCGTCTGCCATAATAAAAATAATATTAGGCCTTACTTTTGTACTTTCAATTTGAGCATCCTTTTTTACTTCTTTACAGGATAGAAATACAGTAGCTATTAGCACAACGTATAACAGGTTTTTCATGGGTTCTTGATTATAATCCTTTTTATTTGAATGGTTTGATTGAAAAAACAACAGGCAATATACAGCTGTTAAAAATTGACACCACATCAATCTATTTTCTCAATAAAAACACCACTTATCACAGGTTTACCTACAACTGATTTTAAAGAAATTGTTAATCCTTTATCGTTTTCAACTCTAACTAGTGCTGATTTTTCAATACCATATTTCTCCGGATATTGTTCTGCCATATTAAACCGATTTTCGATACACGTATCGTTTATATAAATGTCGAAAATGCGTTGTTCTTTATCACCCTCGCTAGTGGCAACAGCATTCAAATTATAGATATTCTCTGTTGGCTTTATTTGTGGTTCTACAAAATATAAACTGACTTTATACTCTCCGTTAGGAACATCCAGTTTATACTTTGTACATCCTTCCAACATGGTTTGAAACAAAGGTTCTGAATCCGTATTTTTAATACTATAAGGAACCCCTTGATGTTTATCGTTACTTAGATTAAAAACAGTGCCATCTATATAACCAAACGTGCCTTTTTCATAGGGTTGATCTGGAACGAAGGTTATTTGATGTTCTTTATCTGAAAAGTAAAAATGTGCACCCATATTAATTCCAAAACGAGAAAACGTTTTAAAATCCAAAGCTTTTGTTTTTATAACCTCAATTGTTTTTTCTTCGGAAATAGTTTCAGTAGTCACTTTGATGGTATTTCTCCCATTTTCAAAGGGCATATCGACAGTTGCTACGCCGTTTTTAAATGAAAAATCCTGAAGTTTTTTCCCATTTAAAAAAACCATAGCTGAACTCTGATTTGAATATATTTGAACGGGATATGTGTTATTATCTAACAATGTTAAACCATCTAAATAAGTAGTAGCAATATGTACAAACGGTGTTTTGTTATTTAAAACCGATTTATACCAATAATAAATATCCTTGGGCTCTCGGTTAAATTGTATTAAGCCTTTTTGATTAACGTGCGGCATGGCATCACCACGAAACTCCGAGCCGAAATCGGCAAAATTCCAGGCTGTCATCCCTGTCATATAAGGTCTTTCTATAATTTGCTGATAATAGGATTGGTGTAATTTGGCTTGGTACTCTGTAGAAAAATCAAATTTTTTGGGTGTATTGGTGAAAATTCTAACATCGGCTCCGGGGCCATACTCAGAAAGTAACAACGACCGCTTGGGGTATCTTTTATGCTGATCGTCCAAAAAAATCCCTAAATCCGGGATATCCTTATCATACCATCCAAAATATAAGTTCCACCCAAATAACATCGGTAAATTGGCTATACCCGTTTCATTATATAATTCGTTTAAATGCCCCGCCATAACCGTGATATGATTGGGGGCTAACTTTCGTGTTAATTCCTCTAATTGTTTGGCTAAATTTACAGCAGCGTTTTTCTGTTTTTCCTTTTCAACTTTGGTAGATTTATTATCGAAGGCTAATCTTAAAAAGATTTCATTCATGTAACCAAACATCACTACTGATGTATGGTTATAATATTGTTTCACATGCTCCTTTTGCATGTTCAGACTCACATCAAAAAATGCTTTGGTATCTGTTACTTTATTAACTACGGGAATTTCAGACCAGACTAAAATGCCTAGCTTATCACACATATCATACAGCTCCCGTGACTGCGGATAATGCGCATTACGAAGTACATTAGCGCCCATGTCTTTTATAAGCTGAATGTCCTTTTTTTGAAGGTCCATAGGAACGGCGTTGCCATAACCTTCATAATCCTGATGGCGGTTAACTCCAATAAGTTTTATTGGCTTTCCATTTAAAAAAAATCCTTTATCGGCATCTACCTGCACCCATCTGAACCCTATATGTTGTCTTTTTTCATCTAAAACATGTTGTGCTTCGTCTAATAATTGAAGTTGTAATTTGTATAAATAGGGCGATTCTGGAGACCATAATTTCGGATGGTATATTTCTGAAAATTTAATATTTATGGCTTCTGAGGCATTAGCACTACTCTTAAGTTTTAAACGCTTATTAAACACTGTTTTATTTTCAGCATCGAGGATGGCTACTTTTAGCGAGTTATTTGATACGCTGTTCTCAAAATTATCGATCAGTACTTTAACTTCTATACCTACCTTTTCTTCTGAAATGGTATAGTAATCTATATAGTATCCATCTGAAGCAAAATCGGATAACGAGATATGTTGTTTTGGTTTTGAAATAAGTAGCACATCACGATAGATGCCCCCGTAAAAGGTAAAATCGGCATCTAATGGCGGGATGTTGACGTTATGGCTGTTATCGACTTTTACTTCTATTAAATTATAGGCATCATACTGTATCCATTTTGAAATATTGATATTAAAAGCTGTGTAACCGCCTTTATGATTGCCTGCATGGTTGCCATTAACATATACATCTGCTTCTTGATTTACTCCTTTAAAATGCAGGTAATGGATTAAGTTTTCTTTTGATTTTGAAAAGAAAAGTTGCTTTTTATACCATCCTATGCCTCTGTGATATCCTTTTACATCATCGAAGGCATCATCTTTATTCCAGGTATGCGGTATGTTGATTGTTTCCCAATTATTAGAGTTTTTTTCGCCTAAAACAAACTGCCATCCAGAATTTATAGTAACGATTTGTGCTTCTATTTTATCTGAGAACAACCCTAGTATTAAAATAAATACGGCTAATCTAAATTTGGATGTGTTATTAGGTTTCAAAATGATTTTTTTAATATGAAACATATATCTTATCGAGTGGATTCCTGCCTCCGCAGGAATGACAAAACCGACTACTTAATGACTCGTACTTAATAATGTTATTTTGTTTGCTTGATAATTTTTTTCCTATCATTTACATTTTTTTTAGGCAACTAATCTAGAGCCGTTTGTCATTCAGAGCGCAGCGAAGAATCTGTTAGTTTTTATGTTATTTAGATTCTTCAGTCGTACCTCCTTCTGAATGACACCAGACTTTAAAAGAATGACAAACAAACTCTAAAATTTACTATTCTAATGTAAATATGTGCTCAAAATTAAAATCTGAAGTGCCTTTTATAGCAATTTCAAATGTTCCCGGTTCTACGGCAAATGCTTCATTGTTGTAAAACTTTAAATCTTCAACAGTCAAGTCAAAACTCACCGTTTTACTTTCTCCTTTTTTAAGACATATTTTTTCGAAGCCCTTAAGTTCTTTTACTGGTCTTGTAATGCTTCCTACTTTATCATGAACATACAATTGCGCCACTTCACATCCATCGTAATCGCCTGTATTCGTTATAACAACAGATGCGGTTAAGGTATCTGAAAAGCCCATAACGGTTTCCGATAATTTAAAATCGGAATATTCAAAAGTCGTATAACTCAAGCCATGTCCGAAAGGATATAATGGCGTGTTGGGCGAATCGATATAATTTGATTTGTAATCTTCCTTTGGATTATTGGGAGGAATGGGACGTCCTGTATTTTTCATATTATAATAAATAGGTACTTGCCCTAAAGTTCTTGGGAAAGTAACCGGTAATTTCCCTGATGGGTTGTACGCTCCAAACAACACATCTGCCACACCACTACCGCCACTGGTTCCCGGAAACCATGTTTCTAAAATGGCATCTGCTAAATGATCTTCTTCCGACAGATCTAACGGACGACCATTCATTAAAACCAATATGATTTTTTTATTGGGTACGGCTTTACGAATCGCTTTTATCAAATCTGTTTGACGTCCGGGTAGTTTTATATGGGTTCTACTAGCGGCTTCCCCACTCATATCGTAGTCCTCCCCCATCACCATAACAACTTTATCTGCTCGTCTGGCTGCGTTTATAGCACTACTAAACCCACTTACAGCATCCCCTTCAATCTCACAACCTTTAGCAAAAATAATTTTTGAATCGCCTAAATGTTCCTGAATACCTTGGTGTACACTAATCGCCTTTCCATGTCTATCTCCCGCAGCAGCCCAATTACCAATAATATTTTCTTTGTCTTTTACCAACGGACCAATTAACGCTATGGTTTGGTTCTTATCTAATGGTAATGCTTTGTCCTCATTTTTTAATAACACGGAACACATGGCAGCCGATTTTCTTGCTGCGTCCAAAAACTCGGGTTTGTAAATCACTGTTTTCTCCCGTTGTTCATCACAGTATCTGTAAGGATCATCAAATAATCCTAGTTTATATTTTGTGAGCAAAATTCTTCTACAGGCATCGTTTACCAGTTCTATATCAACCTCGCCTTCGTTCACCAATTCTTCAAGGTAAAGTCGGTTTGCACTGCTCATCATATCCTGATCTATACCAGCTTCAATAGCCAATCTAGTAGCGTGCTTTTCATCTTTCGCAAAACCGTGTTCTACCAATTCATTAATGGCTGTATAATCGGTGACTACAAATCCATTAAAGCCCCACTCGTCTCTTAAAATATCTCTAAAAATGAATGTATTACCTGTTGCCGGAACACCGTTAAGCTCATTAAAAGCAGTCATAAATGTTTCTACACCTGCCTGTACAGTCGCTTTAAAAGGTGGTAAATACACATTACGGAGTTCGTCCTCGCCCATATTTACGGTGTGATAATCACGACCAGCTTGTGCAGCACCATAGCCCACAAAATGTTTTGCACAAGCAAGTATCGTGTTATGCTTGGATAAATCATTTCCTTGAAATCCTTTTACGTATGCTTTTGCAATTTCACTACTTAAATACACGTCTTCACCCGCACCTTCAGAGATACGTCCCCAACGTGGATCTCTTCCAATATCTACCATAGGTGCAAACGTCCAATGTATGCCTTCTGCCGAAGCTTCTTCGGCTGCAATACGAGACCCTTTTTCTATATCTTTTAAATCCCAGCTCGCCGCTAATCCTAAATTGATTGGAAAGATGGTTCTAAAACCATGAATAACATCATAGCCAAACAATAGCGGAATGCCCAGCCTGGTTTCTTCAACTGCTATTTTTTGTAAATCTCTTGTGCCTTTAACAGAATACACATTAAGCATGGCACCAACATTACCTTCTTTTATATATTTTTTATTATCAGAACTCACTGTTGGACCTGTAACTGTCCAACCGCCACTATACATGACGGTCTGGCCAATTTTTTCCTGTAAAGTCATCAGGCTCATCAAAGAATCAACTTGAGCATCAAATGGTGTTTCATTTGAAACATTTTTAGCAACAGTCTTAGAGTCTGTATGGCAACTAAAAACAGTTATCATAAGTAAAAAAATGTAAGTTTTGGTTAGAGTTGTATTCATTTTTTTAGTGTTTTTTTATTTGAAAATAGCCAGGGTAATAACTCCGATTCAGCGAAAGCAGAATCCCAACTATTGTGGTTGTCTTTGGCATATAATGAAACATTAGGTTTACCACCGTTTTCCAATATCCCTTCCACCATTTTTAAAGATAATTGCGGATTTACAACATCATCGTTGGCACCATGAAAGATCCAAAACGGTGTCGTCTTAGCATATACTTTGGTTGCTTTGGGGTTTCCGGCACCACAAATAGAAAATGCCGCGGCAAACCATTCTGGTTTTCTATAAACCATCTCGAAAGTCCCCATGCCTCCCATAGACAAACCTCCTACGTAAATCTGTTGCTTATTAACATAAGGCCTTGAAACTATAGTTTCCATAAGCTTTATAACCAATTGCATCGGTTTTGTAGGTTCAGCATCTAACGGGAATTCAAATTTTATGGGTCTTGATGTTCTATCGGCTTTCACACTAGCCCAAAATGAGTTTTTAGGACATTGAGGAAAAATTACAATAGCCGGAAAATTAGTTGTATGGTCTTCGGAAGCAAATAATTTACTTCCATGAACCAATTGCGATGTATTGTTACTACCTCGTTCTCCTGCGCCATGAAGAAACAGCATAACGGGGTACTGTTTGGACGTATCAAAATCTTTGGGCATCATGATGCGGTACGGCAGTGTATCAGATTTATTAACGAAAGATTTCTTAGCATATAAATTTTGGTGCTGCCCTGCCAAAACATTTGATATACTTATTGAAATCAATATCAAAATATATTTTATAAACTTATTTTTCATAGCTTCTTAGTAATTGAATCCTAATTTATCCAGTCCTTTTTTAACGTCATCATTTTGCATAAATAAGTTCCATAACAAACCTGTTCTATGATTTTCAATCATAATAACTTGAGGGCCTTGATCTATAGCCAGATAGGTTTCGGTTACCCAAAAATTATAATGCGGACTAAAGGCATCATAAAATCCTGCCGGCCCTAATAGTTTCGCTTTATTTTGATATAAATAATGCATTACTTTAAGAGATTCTGTAGGTGTGTAGGGTATGGAACTAATGGCCGCCGTTGGAGACACCACCCCTTTATCGTTTGAAGGACTATGTGCTGAATAGCCTCTGGAACCATCTGTATTTCTTGAATAACTTGCTGTTAATCCCCAGCAGTCTTCACCATAATCTTTATAGTTTTTCGGGTTGGTTATACAGTATTGCCGGTTAATCTTGGTATGGTTTACTGCTAAATCCCAATAATTCCCGTATTGATCGCTTAAGTTTTTAGGATTTAATCCTAAGAATGAATAATGACTAAAAAACAGAGGGCCTCCAAGATTGGAGCCACCGGCATGTCTTAATACCAACGGAAAACCATACTGAGAACTTGAGGAAACAATGGCGCCATTATTGGCCCATCCTTTTTCGTAAGCGGCTTTATCAATTGAATAGTCTGGTGACGCTGCGGCTAAAATATAAGTGATTAAAACTTCGTTATAGCCTGCTAACTTTAAGTTGATATCGAAACCATGATTTGGGCTCCAATGCCAGTATAAGGCATCCTGATTTTGGGTGTACCAATGCCATTCTACACCCTTCCAAAGTTCGTCTGCTTGTTGTGCTAAAGCTTTTTCTTCGTCTGAGCCATTTTTGAAATATTCTTTAATACAAATTAATCCTTGTACCAAAAAAGCGGTTTCTACCAAGTCGCCTCCATCATCCTTGGCGCTAAAGGGTAATGTATTGCCAGAATTACCATCTATCCAATGTGACCATGCGCCGTGAAAACGATCTGCATTTTCTAAAAATGATACTATTTTACTCAATCTGGAAGCACCTTGTTCTCTTGTAATAAAATTACGTTCTATGCCTACAAGAATGCTCATGAGTCCAAAACCAGTACCTCCTGTTGTAACTACATCTTGATTAAGCGTTGGGTTATCTGGATGATATCTTTCCTTGGCTGCACCAGAATTTGAATGTGCAAAATCCCAGAAGTATTTAAAGGTTTCTTTTTGAGTTAAGTCCAGCATGTCTTCATCACTCAATGGTTCTATCGCAGTAGGATCGTCATCTGAACCTGGAACATAAGGTTCTTGATATCCCGGACCATCATCTGTTCCACAAGAAAAAAGCACAAGGCATACTAATACTATTAATGAATATCTGAACATAGAAATTTATTCGTCTTTTGTGTGTATGAATCCTAATTTGTCGAGTCCTTTTTGGACATCTTTATTTGCCATGAACAGATTCCATAACATTCCAGAACGATAATTTTCAATCATTACAGGAATGGGCCCCTGGTCTATAGCCAAATATCTTGGCGTGTACCAATTATGTTCAAAGCTAAAGGCATCATAAGGGCCATATTTGCCTATAAGGCTATCATGGTCTTTATACAGTTTTTTAAGCATTTGCATACTTTCTTTGGGCGTGTATGGAAATGAGGACAGTGCGGCTGTTGGTGCTATAACACCTAAATCTTTATCTGGCCTATGTCCTTTATAGCCTTTCATGGAATAACTTGATGTTAAGCCCCAGATACTGTCTCCATAACCTTTATATTTTTTTGGATTGGCTACGGCATGCTTGTAATGGATTTTTGCTTGATTTTGAACGAGTTTCCAATAATCTGCATAGGTGTCAGACAACCCTTTCGGATTTAATCCGGTATAAGAATAATGCGCCCAAAACATGGGCCCTACGGGAGATTTATCATGTTCGTAATAGTCAAGTATTAAATCTTCTTCGTAATATGTTTCATTAGAAACAATATGTCCGTCTCTGGCCCAACCTTTATGGTATACTGCTTCATTAACAGGGTGTGTGGGTGATGCGGCGGCTAAAACATACATGATTAAACATTCATTATAACCCCCAACAGGAAAATTCATCTCCCAATTGTATTCTGGCGACCAATGCCAATACAAGACATCTTCGCCTTTGGTGTACCAATCCCATTCTACGTCACGCCAAAGTTCATCTATTTTTGCTACTAATTTTTGCTCTTCTTCATTGCCGTCTTTAAAATATTCGGCAACTGTTAACAAACCCTGAATTAAAAACGCGGTTTCTACTAAATCACCGCCATTATCTTTTTTGCTAAAGGGCATCATTTTACCTGTTTGCCCATCCAACCAATGTGGCCATACACCATGATACCTATCTGCTTTTTCAAGAAAATCAATCATTTTAACAAATCGATTGAACGCTTGGGTTCTTGTAATGAAACCACGTTTTACACCAACCAAAATAGCCATCATTCCAAAACCGGTTCCACCCGTAGTCACGGTATGTTTTGGTGATGTTGGATACACATTATCCATATGTAAACGTTCCGGAGCAAGTCCGGAATTAGGCTCTGCGCCATCCCAAAAATAATTGAAGGTTTGTTTTTGTATGTTATCTAATAGCGCTTCATCATCTAAAATGATATTTGCGCTATCAGTGTTGATAGTATTGCCATGATGCTTTCCATCGTTCTTACAACTGAAAAAACTCATCGAGACAATTAATAATGTAATTAATCCATGCTTCATAAAAATGCGTATGAAAATTTATTGAGGTGTCTAAAAAGTAATTTATTTTGTCATTCAGAGCATAGCGAAGAATCTTATTACTCTATAAATTAAAGCATTTAAACCATAAGAGATTCTTCGCTACGCTCTGAATGACATTTTTTAGACACCCTCAATTCTACTAATTAAACTTAAACAACATAATTCTTAATTGCCCATAATGGTTTGAACTTCCGACTGTGAAAGCGTTTTGTTATATACATGCAATTCATCTAAATAACTTTCATCAGACCAGTGATTCCAACCTGTAAAACGTGGCGCTCCAGACATTATGGATAAAATATCACAACCTGTCCAGTCCACACCAGTTATATCGCTCTCTGCAGCCACTTCTCCGTTAATGTAGACTATGGCTTTGGTGCCAGAAATGGTAAAGGCTAAATGTGCCCACTCGTTAGCTGTAGGGTCAACATCGGCCGCTGCGCCTCCATCTACCCATGTATCTCCGGCTCCTGTACCTACATTTAATTTAAAACGTTGCATGCCTCCTGCGTTTTCCCTAAAGAATCTAAATCCACTAGTTCTGTTATTCTGCGAATCAGGATAATTAGCATTTCCAGTATCTTCAGGTCCTATAACGAGCACACCTGCCCGATCTGGCGTAGCATTTACTTTATGCCACATGGTCGCACTAAATTCGCTTGCCAATAATCCTGTTGTTGGAAATGTTAGGTATGAATCTGCAGCCCCTGCATAAGCATCGCTACCCGATTTGCTTTCTCCTGCAAAACCGGGAGTTCCCACAACATCGGCTGTACCTCCTGTTACCCAGTTTTTATAGGTGCCGTCAAAGGCCAGATACATGGTTTCGCCATCATCTGGTGTATACGGATTGGTAACTCCAATGATGTTTTGAATATCTGCTTGCGATAAGGCTGTATTGAAGAAACGCAATTCGTCCATAAAACTTTGATCGGATTTATGATTCCAGCCTACAAAACGAGGGGCTCCAGACATAATAGACAGGATATCACAATCGGTCCAATCTACTGGAGCTGACAAAGTACTTTCTTTGGCCAACTGACCATTGATATATACGCGTGCTTCTGTTGCTGATATGGTAAATGCCAGATTTACCCATTCGTCTTTGTTAGGATCGACATCGGCAGCGGTACCTCCATCAACCCATGTATCACCAGCTCCTGTTCCTACGTTTAATTTAAAACGTTGCATCCCTCCTGCATTTTCTCTGAAGAATCTGAAACCGCCACTTCTATTATTCTGGTTATCTGGATTTGCTACATCTGGTGGTCCTATGACCAATACGCCTGCACGATCTGGTGATGCATTTAATTTATACCAGAAAACAGCAGATATTTCGTTTCCTAACTGCATGGTACTGGTTGGCACTGTTAAATAGGAGTCTTCTGCTCCGACATAAGCATTGTTGCTTGCCAGACCTTCTCCGGCTAAACCTGGGGTACCAATTTCTGTGGCTCTTGTAACACTTATAAATTCTGTAAAATCGCTTTCAAAATCCATATAAAGTGTTTCGTTTGCGAAAATTGGAATATAAGGTGGTTCTTTTTCAAAATTTGCAGTAGCTGTGGTCGTATTTCCATTAACATCTGTCGCCTCAACTTTCAATTCATGCTGACCCGTCGTTACATTATCAAAAGGAACTTCTGCTAAAACACGTCTGTAATCTTTAAAGTCGCTTAATGTTGCTATGGGCGTGTTATTAATCGACACTGTTATGGTTTCTACTTCTATATCGTCTGTAACTTCAAATTCAACGTTTATAGCTACCACAGGGTCATTGACTTTAATTTTGGTTCCGTCAATAGGATATTTAAGAGTAACCTCGGGAGAACCTGCATCTGCTCCCGGGTCTACCTGAGTTATTGAATCAATACCGTTGTCGCATGAAAACACTAACACCAGTAGCATGAATCCAATAAGTTTATTTATATATAATTTCATTTCCTTATAGTTTTTAATTAGTGTTATATTGAACCGTCTTCCAAAACAGGAAATTGATCTACTTGACTTTGTGGATAGGGCAAAAAGGCTTTATCTGCTGAAAATGTTCTACCGTCATAACTTAATTCACTGTAACGTTCAAGCCTAAGCATGTCGTAGTAACGTTTACCCCATTCCATACCTAGTTCTGCAAACTTTTCGTCTATAACATCATCTAAAGTTACCGAGCCCAAAGCGGTCATTCCTCCTCGTTCTCTAACTAAATTAACGGCCTGGGTTGCTGTTAATGCATTTCCTGAAGCTCCCTGTACTAGGGCTTCTGCATACATTAACAAAATTTCAGCATAACGGATTACCATATAATTTTTATTACTGCCATAGGCTGTTCTTCCTGTAATTAATTGATTGGATGGCAAATAATGCTTTCCGCTGGCAAACAAAGCACGGGCGTAATCGTTTATTACATCGCCGTCTCTTGTTGTATTCGAAATCCATCCAGGCAGTGTCGCATAAGCTGGATCTGTTTGTATTTCTGCAATACCACGATCTGTAAATAAGACACTGGTTTCTAAACGAACTGTTTCTCCACGATCTAACATAAACTTGATAAATTTCATGCTAGGTTCGTAAAAGCCCCAACCACTTGATGCTCCTAAAACTGCCGGTGTCCATCCTTGAGGTCCATAAGGTGCGTATAAATGCCCTTCTCGATCGCCTTCTCCCTGACCAAAGTCTGAGTATTGTAAATCTAATATGCTTTCATCACTTAGCTTTCCGGGAGTTTTAAATAGCTCATAGAAATCTGAAAACAGACTAAACTTACCGGAACTTATTATGTCTCCTGTTGCATCTGCGACCGCCTGATAGTTCTTTAACTCTTGATTGGCTAAAGCTTTAATGGCTAAAGCGGTATAGCGTGTTACGCCGCCCGGTAAATCTGTACGTTCGTTTGGACGCATATCTGGTAAATGTGGAATAGCTTCATCCATTTGGTCTGATATGTGCTGCATCACCTCATTTTTAGTGGGTACTGTTGTAACATCTAAAAGTTCTGCTGTATTGGAAGTTTCAGGAATAAACACATTGCCCCAAACTCTGGAAATATCGAAAAGCATAATAGCTCGTAACACCTTGGCTTCAGCTATATATTGATCGCCTTTTGCAATACCGGCTTCATCTGCGAATTCCTGATATCTCACAATTTGCTCCATACCTGTATGTGCTGTTATAACATCTACATATACATTTTCCCATAACGAGTTGTACATCCAGTAATCTTTGTTATAGTTAAAAAGATCTGTTTCTGTAAAATCCTGTTGATCTCCCAGACCTCCTGAGTTCACATCATCTCCCCTAACGGAGATTAATAAGGGTTGTTCCCAACCTCTTGATTGAAATGCTTCGTAAACACCTACGATAGACAGAATCATATCTTCTGTCTTTGTAAAGTCTGTTCCTCCTGCAAAATTGTTATTTTCTTGAGGCGCATCTAAATTATCTGAACAACCTGCCAATAAAAAAGCGAATATGGTCATTGATATTAAAGGCGCGTAAATGTTTTTTAATATTCTTTTCATAGCTCTTAAATTTTTACATTAACGCCTACAGTATACACTGCGGGAATTGGATAGGTTTGATTATCTACACCATTTGCAACTTCGGGATTAAACCCATTGTAATTGAATAATGTTATAGGTCTTTCAGCAGTCATATAGATTCTAATCTTAGGAACACTTGAATTTTTTCCTGCTTTATTGATGGTATACCCTAAGGTGATATTTTGTATTCTAAAATAATCTCCATCTTCGATGTAATAATCATTTAAGCGTTGGTTCCAACCTTTTCTCACTGCTGCTGCTGACGGATAGGAATTGGTAGTTCCCTCTCCATGCCAACGGTTGATTGCAAAGTCTCTGTCCCAGTTGGTATCACTGGTAAATATGACTTCCATTCTTTTACGGTTTAAAATCTTATTACCGCCTTGACCTGTGGCTGTTGTGTTAAAATCCCAGTTTTTGTAATTAAAACCGATATTGAAACCAAATGTGTAACTTGGTAAAAACGATCCCAGAACAACTCTGTCGTCGTCATCGATTGTATTCGGGTCGCCTCCATTTTCTTTATACTTAAAATCTCCGGGAACCAAATTGTTTGAAACGGCTACGGGGTCTGCATCTATTTCGGCTTGATTTTGATAAACACCTGCGACTTCTCTACCATAAAACGCAAATAATGATTCTCCAACGATAGAACGCTGACGAAATTCTGCGCTACCTGCATCCAGATGAGGCTGTCCGCTAAGGTTTAAAACTTCATTGCTTAAAGTCGCAAAATTTGCTCCTATATTATAACTAAAATCATCTGAAACACTTTTGTTCCAACTCAAAGCAATCTCAAATCCGGAGTTTCTAATTTCTCCAACATTTTCACGTGTAACGCCTGGAATTAAAGGTCTTTCAACTGGTATCACGGCATCTTCCGTATCTCTAACATAATAGTCTGCTTCGAGTGATAAATTATCATTCAACAGTCTGGCTGTAATACCAACGTTGATTTCTTCTGTAACTTCCCATTTAAGTGCGGTAAAATCACTTCCTGTACTTAAACCGCTAAATCGGGTATCTCCCAGAGCAGTTTCAACTACTGTTGATGTGATTGAACCATTACTTGCGGGTACATTATCGTTACCTAACTCTCCCCAACTACCACGTAGTTTTAAGAAATCGAATATGCCATTATTTTCCATGAAAGCTTCTTCCGAAAGTACCCAACCTGCTCCAATAGTTGGGAAATAGCCCCATTTTTCCTGATACTTGTTGGTACCATCTGCTCTAAACGTTCCGTATAGCAGATAGCGGTTATCGTAATTATAGGATACTCTTCCAAAGTATGACAACCCATATTCCCTGGCCCCTCCGTCTCTTACATCTTCAACAACTATGGTTTGCGCCTGATCTAAATAGTAAGCTTCTTCACCTGATAGCGGAAAATTTAAACCTCTGGCTCGTAAATTCTGAAAGGATTCATCTCGAAATGAAGACCCCGCCAGTACCGTAAAATTGTGTTTATCAATATTATCTGTATAGGTTAGTGTGTTATCCCAAATCTGATTAGAAATGGTTGTATTCACTTTATTCAAGGAAGCATCTTCTCTTTGAAATTGGTTACCAACAAAATATGGTAGTCTTACATTTCTATCCTCAATGGTTTGAAAATTATGATTATATGCTGTTTTAAATTTAAGTTTATCGGGGATTATGGTAAACTCTGCGAAAAAGTTGGCCAGTATATTTCTTATTTTGGCTCTGTTTTCGCTTAAATCTAATAGCGGAAATGGGTTTTGACCACCTCTATAACCTAAGTCCTGTGCATTGGCATAATTTTTTGGAAATACATTGGGGTCGTTGGCTAAATTAGGGTCTAAAACCGGCATGATAGGCACAGCATAATATGCCAGACGCCATGCTGAGTTTTCGCCATCGTATCGTGTGGCATTACTCAACACTGTATTGGCACCTACTTTAAGCCAATCGTTCGCCTTAAATTCTAGTTTACTTCTTAGGTTAAAACGCTCGTACTCATTTTTCATATCCAAAATACCTTCTTGCTGAAAATAGTTTACCCCTACGGCATAACTTATATTTTCGGCGCCTCCTGTAATACCTATACTGTGATTTTGAATGAATCCCGGTCTGATAATTTCATCATACCAATCTGTATTTACGTCTGGTACATTCGGGTTTACTCTACTACGACCATAGCGTTGCATGGCGTTTAAAATAAATTGAGCATCTGGTGCTGAACCAGATTCTATTGCAAGCGTTGTAAATTGTTCTGAATTTGCAACCTTTAATACGTTTTGCGCAATCTGGACACCTGAATATCCATCATAAGTGATTTCAACTTTTTTATTGAAACCTCCAGATTTTGTTTCGATTAATACCACGCCATTTGCCGCTCGAACTCCATAAATTGCTGCCGCTGAGGCATCTTTTAACACGGAAACGGATGTAATATCTGCCGTATTTAAAAAATCGATATTATCGAAAAACATACCATCTACAACATATAAAGGAGAAGAAGGATCATTCGCATCGTTTAAGTTAGCATCATAAGATCCAATACCACGAACCCTAATCGTTGGACCTTGTCCTGGCGATCCATTACTTACAACTTGCATCCCTGCTACTTTCCCCTGTAATGCCTGCATGACAGAACCGGTTGGAACTGCTTGTAGTTCTTCAGATTTAATTGTAGTAATTGCTGATGTTAAATCTTTTGATCTCATTTGTCCATAACCAATAACCACCACTTCATTTAGAGTCTCAATATCCGGCTCTAATGTCATGTCGATTTGTGTTTGGTCTTGAACTGGGACTGATACAGTTTTAAATCCGAGAGAACTGTATTCTAATGTTTCTCCCTCACTTACTTTAATAGTATATCTACCATCAAAGTCTGTACTTACCCCTCTTACTGTTCCCTGTACAATAACATTAACTCCTGGTACAGGCATATTATCTTCGGCACTTACAACAGTACCACTGATAGTTTTATCCTGTGCAAAAGCATGAAGTGTAAACAAAAGAAATAGCAGTAAAGTAAATCTTGTTTTCATATAGTTTGATTTAGATTGTTAGTTTGATACTAAATTATAAAGCAGGAAGGGGCTGGTCAAAAAATGACTTACACATAAATTACGTCATACATCAAAAAAGTTGGAAAAATCACTATTGACGTATATTATAGCTGCAAAAAATAACCAAAAACATTAGGATTAGATAAGTTATGACGTAGTTTTGGCGTAGTAATTCAAATGGGAATTTAATGATTTCGACACTGTTTTATTTGAAATCTCGCAAATATTCACTTAAAGATTTGTCACTTTCTAAATTTATCTTGCGTTTTAATCGATATCTATGAGTTTCTAGACCTCTAATTGACACATTCATTAGTGGTGCAATCTCTTTAGTTAATAAATTCATTTTAATGTAGGCGCAAATCTTTAAATCTTTGTGAGTTAGTTTAGGATGTTTAGCTTTTAATTGGTTGAAAAACTCCTCGTGTACCTGATTGAAATTGTATTCGAATATTTCCCATTCATCTTCGTGCCCTATGGAATTATCTATTTTTCTCAACAAGCGTTTGTAGGTAGATGAGTTATCAAACCCCTCTTTATTTTTTATGAGTTCATTTTTAATTTCCAGCATGGACTCATTTTTCTTCACCAAGGCCATGGCTGTATTTGCCAATTGCTTACTTTTTAATTTGACTTCTCTTTTTAAGGATTGGTTTTTTAACTGTACGATCTTCTTATCATTTTCTATAGTTTTCTCCTTTAAAAGTATTTCTTGCTCCTTTACAAGTTTATCGTGTAAAATCTTTTGTTCTTTTTTAATTTTTCGTTTATGTAATCCATATACAACACCACTTATAATTAGCGCCACCATAAAGTAAAATAAACTGTTTTTATACCATGGTGGTAAAATGGTTATCTGAATTATTTTTTCGGGAGAGACTTCACCTGACAAGTTTGTTGCTCTAAAATGAATATTGTAATCCCCATCACCTAAACTAGATAACTCTAATCTCTCATGATCCATTTTGTACCAATTTAAAACGTCTGAAGTAGCAATGGCATACTCAAAAAAGTGGTTTTGTGATAATGGTGAGGATATAGAAACACTTATGCTTTTATTAAAGGGAAACTCATAAACTTGTTCTTCATCAATATCAACAAGGGTTTTACCTATTTCTATGTGTTCAATAATAGGTTTTTGGAGGGTATCCCTTTTCTTTTTTGCGGTATTATTTATTAACATAAAACCATCATAGAGGTTTAATGTATATATGGAATCATTAAGTTGCGACACACTTTCTGCATCTACTACGAGTCTTTTTTGAATAAGTTCATTAGGAAGGTTTAAGCCTTTTTTATCCTCAGTTAATGATAGAAAAGTAATCTTATCATTGGCATTGTTGGTTACTAATTCATTGGCACCAGATTCGGAGATAATATCTGTATCTGTTCCAAAGGACTTGTTTAATAGATCATGTGGCACTATACTATCGATCAAGGCTTCGTACTTCTGCCAGCCTATATTTGTTTTAAAACAAATATCATTTTTAATTTTATGTACCTTAATACTAAAATCTGACCATAGTCCTTTATTCTTATAATCATCAAAGGCTAAAATACTATCATAATTTTTATCAAATCGCACCCTAAACAGACCTTTATAAGCATGGGCTGCCCATGCGGTGTGTGTATCTTCAAAAACTAAATATTTTATGGGTATTGTTTTATTGCCCATGTGCTTAGTGTTCCATTTCCCTTCAGAAATATCAAACCGCACCAAGCCTCCATAAGTACCTTGAATAAAAGTGTTTTCTGCTTCAGGAACTTTTTTAATTACCCAGCCTCCTGTGAATTCAGATATTGTTCTTAGTTTATTATTCTCAACAAGATAGGTTCCGTCGTTGTGTCCGCATAATAGTTGTCCGTTAATTTCCTTTAAATCCCAAACTTGTCCTTGAGAGCCTTCAATAAAATTAAGATTGCCTTCTTTTAAATAAAACAGCCCTGTATTGCTTCCCAGATATAGCGTGTTTTTATAGCTTATTACATCATAAACTGCCCCTAATTTCCCCGAAGTGTCATTGTATAAGGTATGGTTATAGTCTAGGTCTATTTCAGCAATACCATTATCTAATCCCACCCATAAATTATTGTTACTTCCTAATTCATGGCCTAAAACGGTATTATTCAATAAACCGTTTTCCTTATTAATATGATATTTAACGTGGCCCGATTTATTGGTAACGTAAACACCATTTTTTATGGTCCCGAAAACCATATCGCCATTATTAAGAACTTGAAACGTATTTAGCTGCTGTTCTTTGATAATGTTACTAATGTCTGACTCCCAAGGTTCGAGTTTATTGTTGGCTTTATGATATAGATAGCAACCATTGAGCGCCGTAGTTATGAATAATTCTTCCTTGTTGTAATTAACTATTGAAATGATTTTAGCATCAACTAGTTCTCTTGTGTTTATAAAAGGTTTTAATAGATCGCCTTCTAAAATAAAAATACCATTCCCTACTGTTGAAACATAAACCCTGTTATCTACTACACTACATGACAGAATGGTCGATTCTGGTTTTACTTGCTTTATTTCTCCGTTTTTGTAGATGTAAAGGTTTGAGAAAGACCGGAACAATATCGCATCGTCATGAAAAAATATTTGCCAAAACTCTTCATCTGAAGGCGTTTCGTCTTCTTTAAAATTACTTAATGAAGTATAAATTAATTTTCCTTTGGAGTTTTTTTTCCAATATCCAAACTCTTCATAAGATCCTGTGTAAATAAGATCTTTATGAGCTAATACTGAACGTATGATCGTTTTGTTTGGTAACTGATAAAAATTCCATTTTAAACCATCAAACTCAACTAAGCCTTTATCATTTGCAACATATAACTTACCGTTATCTGCTCTTGAAACATCCCAGTTTTGGTTTCCTGCATTATATTCTGTAAGCGTATAATTCTTAAAATATGGTATGTATTGAGCGGTTACATTATAAGACGCTATAAAGAAGCTAAACAGAAAAAGAACTTTATAGTGCTTAAGTTGCATTATTGTTGATATTTTAAAGAGAAAAGGGAATTAGCACAAATCTAATCAAAATTATATTAAAATTTTAAACCAACTTTAGTTGTTTGGATTACTATGAATTATTATCAAGATAGACTCGAATACAACTACTTAGGGTACTATTCTATTGAACGCCCTAGAAAAGACAAAAAGCTTCCAGTAGTTTTCACTAGACTTTTACTTTTCCGGAGAAATTTTCATTATTGATTCAGCTAATCAAATGTACTTTGAAATTCTAAAAGAAGGATGTTATATTATATCGATATCAATTTATTTTGGAAAATCAACCTCGTATAATTAAGAACATCCCTTTAAAATACATCGCTTCATATATTGGAGTAGAATCCGAAACAATAAGTAGAATTCGGAGTCGTGTTTCTTGACTGTCGTCAATCGATTTTTGTTTAAACTAACTTTTACTTTGTACAAAATTTAAAAAATCATGAAAAAACAGTAACCCTGACAGCAATTTTATAGAGAAAGAGGACTAGTACGTGTAATGGACCTGTGATTCTAAAATACGTTATAGCTCTCCTCTTTCTCTACATAAATATATATTTAACATTGATTTATACAGAATATATAAATTTTATTGTAAATTCATTTTTCATCTAAATAGATTAACCCTTAGATCAACACATTTGTGAGTGATAAATCAAATGTTAAAAAAGGGCCCCATAAAATATAACATCTTATCAAACTCATTTTTATCAAAGGATTAAGCCTTAGATATAACTGAATAATAATTCGATTAAAAAATACTTTATGGCTGATGAATTAATTCCTATATCCCAGTCGGAAGACAAAGCCCTTACACATTTTCTAAACCAAACTTCATTCGAAATCCTTGAAAAGGCATTACTTAACCAGTTTGAAGGTAATAGTGAAATTATTAAAAAAATATATCATAATAGAGAAGAACATGGTGATTTTGCAAATCTTGAAAACCTTAGTCGCGTTTTAAATGATGAAGAGCTCTATACTATAAAAACAGCCCTTTATCCGTTTGTAGAAATGATGGCTATTGAAGACGGCAAGTCCGAAGCCTTAATTTCCTTGGCAAATAATGGGGTTTCAACAACCAGTACTTCTGGAAGTTATCCCCATAGTTTAAAAAACAAGATGCGTAAAGCACGATTAGAGTATGGCAAAGATTTTAAACACCCTATTGAGGTCTATAAAATGCTTTCCCATTCTGAAAAAAGAGAGCTATCTGCTGTTATCAATCGTAATGATTACAAAGAAAATACTGCTTTCCCTGGTTTTGAAGAAGAAGAAAACAAACGTTTGCACGAAATTGGTATCAAAAATAAAGAAGACATGTCTGCTATTTCAGGCTCTGTAGAGCGCAAAAAGAAACTAGCAGAAGCTTCAGGAATTGCCGAAACAAAAATTTCGGCTTGGGCTCCCGTGGCAGCATTAATGTCTGTCCCCGCAATCACAAAAGAGATTGCAATGATGCTAAGAGATACTGGAATAACCACCCTGAAACAATTAGCCCTAAGCGACCCCAAAGTCCTCTATGAAAGCGTTCTCTTTTTTGCTGAGGTATATAAGGTCGAAGTTTTCCTTGAACATGTGGAGTTGTGGATTACAGCTGCACAAAATATACTTGAAGCAAGTACAGATAAAATTCAAAATGATACCGTACATGCCCAAGTGCTTACAGGTGCCATGCCAGAGCTAGCAGACGTTTTTCAACCAGAATTCCCTCTGTATGGTCCATACTTACCTCAACATATAGAACTTTGGCGCAATTCAGAGATGAGTTTTAACCAAAATAAAGTAAACACAACACCAACCTGGTTGAGGGAAACACCACTTATACCGTTTTCTTTTCACACTTATCAGAATAATTTTGGTTGGTGGATTACTGGACTACCCCTAATTCCATTATGGTATGGTCCGGTGAGAGATTCCAAAGAAATTGCTCCAGAAAAAAAACCAGTAGTTGTTCCAGACACAGAGGATGATACCCCTGCAAAAAAAGCATCACCCATGCCTCCCGAAGCGCCGGTTGACAACCAACCAGTTCCCGAAGATGAGCTTACCCAAGAAGAAGAAGAAATAATTTGTGGAGCTATTGAACATGCTTGCAAACGAAAAAAAGAACAAGATGAGCTTGAAAAAAAACGATTACAGGACGAACGCGAAAGATTAGAAAAAGAAAAAAAGCGTGTTAAAGAAGAAGAGGAACGCCGTCGCAGAAATCCAAGATATCGAGATCGCCGCAATCGTGAACGAGACCTTAGAGATCGTCGTAAGGATTTGGGCGAACGCGGCGATGAATTAGAAAATCGTAGGGAAAATCTGGATAAAGATAAAGACCGTATTCAGCGAGATGATCAAGAACTCCGCGAACGGGAGCAAAATATTCGTAAAGGTCCGCCAGCAGACCCCAATTGTCGTTCTACAGCATGTCGTAATGTTCAAACCGAGCGTGTTCAAAACCAGCAGGAACGCTACAAGAACATGAATGATTTTGATGACCTAGCACGCGACTCTCAAAAATTTAGTCGTGATTTAAAAGAGTACCAAGATGATGCAAGCGAATTTGAGGATTTGATGGATCGTGGTTATGGACAAACAGAATCAGAATTAAAAGAACGTAACACTGCTAAGGAAATAAGAAATCAGCAAGGTCATATTAATGACATGCAAGAAAGAGCAGATCAATTAGATGCATTAGACCCACCGTTGACCCCAGAAGAAGAGCGTGAACGCCAACAACTCACAGATAATATTGATAAAGCACGTACAGAGTTAAACGGTGGTCCTTTACGAGATATGTTGGATGCCACACGGGCTGAATTGGAAGATGTCAAATCACAATTGGAAGATCCAAATTTAGATGACCAAACGCGTCAAAACCTTGAGCAAAAAAAAACCACACTTGAAGCTCAAGAACAAGCACAGGATATTGATTTCACCAATGCTTATAAAAATTCTACAGAGGGGCATTATGTGGATTTGCTTCATGAGAATACAGTAGGAGAAAGCTTTCCTAGCGATCGCAGACTTCAAGATAGTGCACATGAAAACATAAATAGAATTCGCCGAATTCAGAGCATGTCTGGTAGCGAGCTCGATCAATATCAAGACAATTTAGATAAAGCAATAAATGGTTATGATACTTTAATTGATCAGGTTGGGCAACCCGGCAATCTTCCCAATAGTGGCAATAATGCTCAAGACCTAGTTGAACAACTCAACAGAGATATTGCTAATGATAGCACACATCGTGATGGGCTTAGACTAAAAATAGAAGGTTCTCGCGAAGGCATTCGTAATATACGCCAACGTAGCGCACAAATTCGTGAAGAATTACGCCGAAGAGGTACTTCCGAACATAACACCTCAGTACATGGTACACCGCAGGAGCAACAGGAAATTCTCAATATGAGAAATGAGCTCAGAAGCCTCCAGAATGCAGAAGCTAATTTGGCCAAAGACATAAGACAAAGTGCTTTCCGTATGGATGCACTGCAAGGTCAGATTGAAAAAAACATGGATAATTTGGTGCTTACAAACCCTATGGTGGGTCTTGAGCAAAATCAAGAGGTGGTACGTGATTATAATGAGTCTTTGGGTGACTTTTTTGAAGACAATGGTGATATAAATGTTCTTAAGGCACGTGGTTTCTTTAAAGATACATTACGCAATCTACAGCGTTTGGAAGGGCTTAACCAAGATGCCGACCGTCTTAAAGCTGCACTCAACCCTAGTATAGAAAATTCATTGCGGGTAACAGGTCAAGAAAACCGACGCAATAATAATATAGACGAACGAAGACAGCGTTTGGGGAGAACAGAAGAACAAATAGAACAAACCAAAACGGCTCTTGGCCAAAGCGGTATGCGTGTTACAGGACGCCGTAAAATTACTATTGAACCCAACAACCCGATAACTGGAGGTTTAGGAGACGCCCTAAACAATCATGCCAAAGGCCTCCCTCCCAGTCAGGGTGCACGCAATGCGCAACAAGCACAGCAAGTTCAACAAGCACAGCCAGTTTCTCATGGCACTGAAAAAAACAGGAGAAATCCAAAAACTCATGCACCGTTATCCGCTCGCCAAAGACGTATAAGATTCTTAAAACGTTCAATTCCTACCGTAGAAGAAAACATTTCTTCAATAAGAACTTCGGCCACAGATCAAACTTATTTGGAGCATCTTGAAGAAGTTTTAAAGGGGTATCAAATAGAATTGGAGCAATTTGAAAATGCAGAAGCTTCAGCCACGACAGTATCTAACAATAATTCCAATATAGAGACCACTACTTTTGTAAGTTCACAAATCACAGGGTTACCATTTCTTTTGAACCCCATAGTGGAAATGATCAATCAAGCTACAGAAGAAGTAGGTAACGCAGCAGTGCAGGCGTTTATGGTTCAACAACAGCAAAACCAGAATGATGGTAATGAGAAACCCGCTGGAACCTCAACAAAACTGCTTAAAAGGTTATATGTTGGTCAATTAATCAAAGAACCATGGATTAATAGAGACTGGAACAAGGTTGTACGTATGCAAGCACGCTACGCATATGCTCTTGAAGAATTGTCCGATAAATCCAAGACCCAAAACACCGTAACGGCATCCGAAAAGAAAAAACTAGAACTGGAAGCAAAAAAAGCACAACTTGTTTTGGCGGAAAGCTATGATAATCAAGCAGACAGAGCTACATCTGCCGGATATACTTCCGAAGGTTTGGTGTTAAGAACACAGGCTATTGCTGCGCGCCTTTCGGTTCAGATTTCTGAACAAAAAGAACCAGATTTCGGACAAAGAGTAGAAGATGTTTGTAGTCAAACAGACAGCGCCCTAAATGATGCCCTTGATGCGGGCGATTGTGAAACGGCTCAGCGATTATTATTATCACGTATCGAAGTTTGGAATGTTATTTTGGAACGCTTGGGTAAAAATAAAAGTAGCGTTAGTGAGAAGACCCATGAAAAAATCGCAGAAGATTTACGACAGCTTGCTCATTTGTATAATCACAAAGCTAATGATCCCGAAAATACATCCCAGCAAGAAGACCTAAAATCTAAAGCACGTAGAGCAGCAATGGCTTCTGCCATGCACTTTATACAATCTGGAGATATTTTTACGGCTATTCTCGTATTAGAATCTACCGATGTTAGCGATGACGATCAGGCTTTAGCATGGAAAAAATCTATTATTGGCCAAGGGTTGACAGTACTTGACAATATAGAAAAATCTGGGGAAGTTCGCTCTGGTTATGCCCCGTGGCTTTTAAAAGATCGGCTTTTAGAACAACTTGCCAATTGTAGTAAGGATAATGAAACCAAAGCTGCGGCTATACTAGCCCGAATGGATTTGCAAAAAAAGCATGGTGGTCATGTTTTTGCAAGACAACTATTTCACCAGGCCAAAGCTTTAGATTCAGATAACCCAATCATTGTTCGAATGGATATGAAACTATTATTCGAAGATGAACCAGAAATAAATGACGCTTTTATCACTTCTGGTATAAGTATTCTGGAACGTGCTCCATTATCAGATACTAATGCTTATGATGCTATAATTACAGCAAGTATTTTTAAAGGAGCCCCAGACCAACAGCAAATTCAAGCCTATGAATCCGCTATCTCACAGGCCAATATTTCTGATGAGCGCAAATCAAAAATAATGGTCCAAGTTGGCATGGTACTGTCTTATATAATGGCAAAAGACCCAAGTCAGTTAGCTAACATGCAAGATAAGCTCAATACTATTGAAGGGTTAATTCCAACAACTACCCTTACCAATGGAGAAATTGAAGATTTGCGTATTGAGATCCAGAAACTCAGGGATGGTGTCAATATTTATGAAGAAAACAAGCAGAAATTTCAAACACAAACGTTACCTGCTGCAGAAATACCAACCCTGGTAGGAAGTGCTATTAACGTAAGAGATTATGCATTAGTCGAAGAAGCGATAAAAGTATATGCCCAAGCCGGAGGCATTGCTCCCGAAATGCGTATTCACCAAATAAGTGATTATATTAAATTACTTGAAAATGAAGCACGCACTCTAGAAACTGGAGGAGATACCCAAACGGCTACGGATATTCGTGAACGCATTAATAGGGTTCGGGATCTGGTGCGTCCAATTTCAGAAACAACAATTCAAAATATAGAAGTTGAAATCATTGCTTGCCAAAGCGAGTTACGTTCGGCAACTATTACCTTACAAGATGAGCAGGATGAAGTTGTTTGGCCCCTAATTGTGCGTATTGGAAAATTATTTGCAGAAGTAGAAAACGAAGATCTTTCCAAAGCCGTAACCAATGTTGAAAGTATTCAAGGCAAATTACACGATTTAATAGGACAAGCTCGTGCAGTAACCAATGCTCGCGCTAAAGCCGAACTAATTGGTTTAGATGATCAAGCACGCCTGCAAGAAATTATCAGCTTAGAAAATGAAGCTATCATGAATGTAACACGCCTTGAAGCTGAGGCACATACACATGCAAAGCAGTTATCTGATGATCAAAATATTGAAGAGACTTATGAGGAATTAGATCGCTACCGAGCTCAAATAGCTCTTTCAGATGCTATTGCAGAAACATACTCTTATTGGCGTATCACTCAACAACCTTATACGGAAACTTGGGATCGATACAATAGGCTTTATCTTACCTCCGCTGAAGCTGAGGTACGTTCGCTAACAACATCATTAAATGGAAAACGCAATGCTTACTCAGGACATTATGAAATAAGAGGCCTCAGAAATGAAGTTGAACGTTGGTCTAATGCACGAAGCTTATTTGCTTGGACAGATGATGAAAATCAATATGAATGGCGCTATACTATGATGAAAGACCGTCTAGCCAGAACTGAAGAACGCAGAACGCGCTTAATCCTTTCTGGTCCTATGATAGATCATGCCAATGGTGCCCCACTAACCCCAGAAGCCAGATTAGACTTTTTTGTAAGTACATTAGATGAAGATGTACGCGTACGAATGTCTAGAGCTAATAGTTTAGATAATTCTATTTTCGAACCATTAACAAATTTTGCAGCTAACGAACGTGCTAGAGCTACTGCAATTAAAGCATATTGTGAAAGCGTACCAGAATTGCGCTCTATTAAAATTATTGGGGAAACCAGCGGTCATAGTGGAACAGAAATTAGTCGTCAAGAGTATTTCAGAGCATTGGCTATGGCATTAAGTGAACTTGCTACCGAACGCGCTTATGATTTTGTTAAATACGTAGATACTCCTATTTACAAACGTGGTATCGTACAACTTTGGAATCTTCATATTGCGCAAATTTTTCGAGAAGATCCCAATGGTCATAGCTATAATGCTACTAAAACTAGATTACAAAATTACACGCAAGAAAACCGTGAACTCTCTAAAGCATTATTAGATGCCGCTCATAACAAAAACCTTAGTGCAGAACAGCGAGCATTGTTAATAGAATTAGGTTTCATTACCGAAACAGATGAGGGTGGTTATGAATTGCAAACACCAACCTCACTAGGACTGTCCAGTTTGGATGATGAACTAAACCTACCCACACGTTCGGCCTGGGATGAACTATTGAATCCATGGAGTGTTACTAAATTGATTGGAACAGTTTTAATACCAGGAGGTATAGCGTCTGTTACAACTCGTCTTGCGGTAGGCACAGCATTAGATGGTATAGTTGGAGGTATGGTATTAAGGGCAGCTTTCGAGAGTCTTGTATTTACAGCTGTTAGCCACCCTATTGGATATGGCATGGACTGGTTTAGTGGCGATTTACGTAAAGACCGCCCTGGTTTTTTCGAAGATTACTACCACAACCTAGCCATCTTCCTCACTTTGGGTGCAGTAGGAACAGCTGGTCAAACTGTTGGAAGTGTGTTAAAAATGACCCAAAGCAAATCTTTAACAGCGTTCTATAAAATGGCTGCACCTGCACTGCGAATGACTACCGAAGCTACTATTTTTGCTGGTATAGAAGGTGTATCTTCTGGAGAAGGCCTTACATTGGATGCTTTCTTAAGAAATCTCATGATGGTCTATATGCTCCATAGTGGCAACAAGATGGGTTCCAAACTAATGGAAAGAGCACTTCAATCCTTAGGCTACAACATACCTAAACATACGGGTGGATTATTACCGCGGAGACAACAAAGTATTGACCCAGCCAGAGAAGCCGCGATTGATACCTTGTATACTCCAGCGGGAAGAAGGCTTTCCAATAGGGATATTCTAGAACAGAAATTTGAGAATTGGGCTGACAAATCGCAGGTAAGGAATGATCTTGCCAAAGCAGGTATTGAGTTAGTTCCAAGTAGCAAACCGCTTCCTAAGGGTACTCGTGCTGCTATGGAAATCACTGCAGATGGACGCCAAAGAATTCATGTAGATAAAAATACTACCAGAGCTGATGCCTTAAACGAAGTATATAAACTACATGAAATTCAACGCTTAGGTTTTTTAGATAAACCCTTTACGATAGAAATGCAAGCCATGGTAGAGTTCAATTCTTATTCACGTATGGAACGTGAAGTTTACAGAGATGCACCAATGTCTAAACGTAAGCAAGAGTCTATTCGGTTTTCACTTTACTGGCGTGCCAGGTTAAATAGCATACAATCAGGCCGATTACCAAATCGGGTATTGTCCCAACCTGGAGAAGGTATCGTTTTATCAGTTACAGGCAGCGCATCGGTACCTTCCTATCGCAGAAGGTTTTTAGAGATTACCGAACGAACTTTCGATCCTGGCGACCCTTTGGTATTACAAACCTTGAGTAAAACGGCAAGACGTGCTGTTGAACGTTTAAGCGAAAAACTTGATCGTCGCATTAAAGAGTTGATTAATAGAACCGAGGTTCGTTACAATGCTGAAGAACGTATGGCTGAGCTAGAGTTTCAGAATGATACAACGCCTGATGGTATTAGACGTAGAGAGGAGACTCAAGAACATATCAATACCATTCATGAGCAACAATATCGTCTAGAATTGGAAATGGCCAGGCTTCTTGATCGTATGTCTGCTATTGTTGAGGGTACAATAATCATCAAAAACAGAAAGCGCAGACCAACTCCAGATATACGTGTGCAAACTCCAGAAACTCCCACACATCTTAGAAATAATGAAGGACAATATGAAAATATACGCAGCGAATATGAACGTATATCACAAGAAAATTTTGATTTAAAACAAGAACTCAATACGATAGATCCTTCGAATGTTACAAGAATCAATGAAATTGAATCTATCTTAAATAATAATGTTACAAAACTCAAGAATCTGTCAAAAGAAGTTGGTGGACTTGGTGCTGAGGCAGCTATTAAGGAATACCTAGGGCCAAGTGCAGAGGTTATTTTTGCTGATCAAGTAGGTGGCGGTGGTGCTGGTGAAGTTGATATGGTAGTAGCTTATAGAAATGCCAAAGGACAGGTTCGTTTTGCCGTTGTAGAGGCCAAAGGAGGTGAATCTAAACCTGGTACAGCGAATTCTGCAGGGTTTCATGCTGAACAAGGTACTTTAGCCCATACAATGATAACAGCCTCTAAAATGGAATTGAGGGCAGAGACACTATTTGCTGAAGGCAGGTTGGCAGAGGCATTGCGTTTAAGAGATACTGCACATGATATACAACGCGGGTTTAGAGATGGGACCTTAGACAGTTTTATAGTGCAAACACGCTGGCGAATCAAAGAAACTAAAGTTAACACCGAAACCCGTATAGATGTACAATTACGCAATACAGAAGTTTACAAGGTACAATTGCGTTGGACTCGTGGTGAAGGAGTAACAATAGGTCGAACTGCACCTGTTGAGTTTATCTTACCTGAAGGTACAGTTCCTAGTGCCTCATTGCGCTTTGCCAGGCTCAACTTAGCTAATGGGCGTGAAATTGTTCATAGAAGTGATGGTACTGTTGTAGACCTCCCAAGTGATGTTCGTATGCTTATGGAAAATCTCAATAATGCCAAAGCCCTGGTTCCCAGTGCAGCCATTATTGCTATGCCACGCAATGCTGTTAGTCTAATTCTAAAAGAAGGAACAAGCGTAAATGATATCATAAATGACCCTTCCTTGGCACATTTCCGTGAATATGCTAATCAAATGGATGCGGGTCTTATTTTTGGTATCCGCATTGAGATGGGCGCGAATCGTGTTATTGAGGGAGCCATCTATTTTGGAAAAAATGGTGAAAAAATGCTCATTCAAAAAAATTCGCCAAATAACTCAATTACAATAGACGGACAACTTATCAATATTCATGTTGGCACTCCCCGACCAGACCAAATCTCTCGAGATGGTGGTCATGTAATTCTTGCGGACCAGCCAGTATCGCAGCTAGAGCAAATTATTGAAACCTTAAAATCCAATACCATTGGTGTAAATAAAATTGATCCTGGAGGGTTTAGGGGTATTGATACTGTTGATTTGCCAATTCTGCCTGATGTACCAATACTTTTTGAATAAAGAGTAAAGATTCTAATTTGTGATTCCGTTGTATCTGAACTAGAATTCAAAAATAATACTAAAAACTGCCATCCAATTTAATATGGTTCTATCACATAAATTATAATGATAAAAGATACCCTATTAAAAACAACACATGTATGCTCAGGTATTTAAATTAATTACAAAATAGGTACGCATATCAATAACTAAACTAATATTCTTATTGATTTCATCATATTATATAATTAAAAATGAGGTTTGAAAAAATCAAACCTCATTTCGCTACTAATTAAAACTACCTAAAACTATATTATAAAATATTTATAACTACGAATTGCACCCATGATTTTGTTTTAAAAACATTTAAACAAAAAATAATTATCGGTCCAGTTTTCTATAGTTGCTAATATTGTATTGTTTTCAATATTATCCTAAGTAGTTCGATTACTTAATTGTTATACTATTTATCTTGTAAAAGCCCAAATCTCATATATTACAATATTATTTGAGCCATAAGAATCAAGGCCAACAATTTTAAAATATTGAATATCTTCAGGAGCAGCCAAATCGAACGTTTGCACATTATTATTCTTTAAAACTGGGTAAGTCCCCATTAAAGACCAATCTACACCATTCTTACTGCCATGAATCTCAATATTCTTAGGAGTATCTGCTCTATCTCCAAAAAGAATTTGAATGCCTTCAACCCCCACAACAACCTCATTGAGATTTATTGTAATATCATGCGGAAAAAAGGTTTGCGGAGAAATTTGGTTAACCCAGATACTGCTTAAATCACCATCAATAGCACTTGTAGCCATTCTACCCGTTCCATTTCTACCATCAAAGCTTGATGCTGTTGCAGTCCAATTATCTTTAGGTAAAATACGTATAGCTCCTTTAACTTTAAAGGTTTCAAAATCAGTATGTACAATATCTAGAGCTGTTGGATCCGGCAAATAAAAAGTACGAAACTTAAGTGTTTGATTGCCAGAATGATCATAATTCAGTATGGTTGTTATTTGCTCATCGCTTTTAGCTATATGGCTTTCCATTTTCCCTGAGACACCTTCATATTGTATCTCTGTATGAATCGCTGAAGCTTCGCTAGAGCCTCCCCAGATTATTTCTAATTCACCATCACTATGACTTGCAGATAACATTAATCTTGGTAAAACGGATGCTTTATATGTTTCACCATAAGAATTACCAATAGCATTAACAGGAATAGACTTGTTTCCGTTTTCATCATAAGTATGGATAATAAAAGAATATAAGCTTTCCTCCATATCTTCTAAATAAAGACTGAATGTATCATCGTCCCTATCTGATGCTATGGGAACTTCAATTGAATCATTACCATAGTTCCAAAACACACGAGCTTTGGTTACAGTGGGGTCTTTAGGTATAGTACCTTTTAAAAGTATTCTGTTAAACCCTGAAAAAGAAGTTACAGATTTAATTGGGGCTGGGTAAATTCTTTCTCCATCTTTCCAAAACTGCTCATAAGTATTATCCATTTTTGTGCAGCCTATTAAGAAACCCAACGTAAGTATGAGCAGTATGCCTAATAATCTTATATTTCTATATTTAAAATTTCGATTGTTCATTTTCATTAAATTAAGTTGTATTTAAATAATTGGCTCGAGTTTATATAAAAAACCATCACTCAATTACCTGACCAAAAAAGGTTAACTCACATATATATATGTAAGTAACTCCGCCCCATGTTTTTGTAGTTTTAAAACGTATATATCGATATGCTTCAGGAGAATCAAAATCAAAATCTTCACCTTCTATAGCTGCATAATGCCAATCTTCTTGTGTACGCTCTGCTTGTCCTGAAGGTTTTCTTGATTCAAAATCTCCTATTAGCGTCCAACTATCCCAAGAACCGTCAGCATTAGGATCGTTACTTCCATATAACTCAAATTTTTCAGGAGAACCTGCCTTGTATGGTCCAGAAGGATGATCAAAGGGCGACCCCTGATGATGTAACTTAAATCTACTTAGTTTAGCCTTCGTTCCTAAATCTATAGTAAACCATTGAGGCATTCCTGTTATTGGTTTTGTGTGAAAACTAAAACCAACTCCCCAAACATCATCCCACATAGCTTCCATTCTGTAATTAGAATCAATGTGATGTTGATGCGTATCACCTGGAAGTTTTAAAGGTTTGAATTTTGATTTATCAATTTTTTCTTCAAAAAGCGGCGTTATCTTTTTGTAAAGCGTATCGGAAGTGTTGTCCCAACGATCTTTAACATAAACGCCAAAGGTTTGTTCTACATCCTTAAATCCACGTACAGCTAAACTACCCTCTTTTCGTTTTGTATAAAAAGTTTCAGGAGTATAAACCTCTCCTTCAGAGTTTGTTGCCAATACGAAGATTCTCAAATCTGATTCGCTTAAATTCTCAAAATTTAATTTAAATCCTCCAAAATCTGGAATTAACTCTAAAGATTTATATGTAGTTTTAAATTGCGGTTCTAAAGGGTTTATAACCACGTTAAGCGGTTCTGATTTTTTCCCACCTCGCGATACGGAATAGAGTTGAACATCATATTCTTTTGATTCACCAAAACCAACTAATTTAATTTCGTTGTTAAAGTATGACGCTTTTTGCTCAACTTTTTTGTCATTATTTAACTCATATTCTGCCACTATGTAAAGTAGACTTTCACTTTTAGGTAGATTATAAGAAATTACAGCACCTCCGATAATATTTTCTATCTGAACATTTGATACTTGATCAGGAGCTGCATCTGAGGCGTTAATCAATGCTGATTTTTCGACATCGCTATCACATCCCAGTAATAGCAAGTTCAGAATAATTAAGAAATAAACGTTATTTTTCATATGGTTGCTATTTATATTTATATTTATTCATTTTACTTTGTTTAGGAACTACCAACCTGGATTTTGAACCAAATTACTGTTCGATAAAATTGCTTTTTCTTCAATTGGCCAAAAATAGTCCCTTGGTATAAAGGTTTGTTTGTATATAAGTTTTTCACGATAATACCCCAATGCTTCTTCTTGATCTAAATCCCAACCTGTTATAGGTTTGTTTAATTCATTTACAGCAGTTTTCCATCGTCTTAAATCCCAGAAACGATATCCTTCGAACGCAAGCTCTATAGTTCTTTCCTGATGAATAATTTCTCGTAGCCCATCTTTAGATCTTACTTTTCCTGGATTTTTTGAAAAATCTGACCATGCGCGCTCTACATTAGGAATACCTGCTCTAGTTCTAACCCTATCTAAATACTCATATACTTCGGTTGATGGACCTCTAGCTTCATTTAAAGCTTCAGCATATAATAAGTACAAGTCATTTAAACGAATTACTGGAAAAGGATAATTTTCAGTAGTATATGTATTTCCTGGATTCACTATACTTTGAAAATGAACAAACTTTTTCGGCCAGTATCCAGTAGTTGAAAATGCATGAAGAACAATCATGGATGCAGGCTGTCCCATTTTACTTGAAACAAAAAGTAAATCATCCGATTCGTCATCGTATCTACCTTGACCATACCAGATTCCTCCATCAAAACCCAAACTTGCATAATAGCGAGGCTCTCGATTAAAATTCAATTTAGCTGTAGTGTAACCCTCCTTTAAGTTGTATTTATGTTCTGCTGTAGGCGTTTCAAGGTCGAACCGTCCTTCATAATCATATGTTATGTCTTCATTAATAGGTACGCCATTGGCACTATAAAACTTTTCCACGATTTTAAGGGGCGGAGCCATATCGCCACGAGTTTCCCCATTATCTCCAAGGTTTGGATCTAATCCACGAGGTGTAGCTTTACCTTGTAAATCTATAACATAACTGTTCGTGTTAGCCCAAATTATTTCTGGATTCCATTTTTCAGTAAGAGAATTTCTTATACTTAATTTTGTAAGCGTTGTAGGAGAAAGATCATACTGAGAGAATCGGGGTTCATATAAATACAACCTATGACCAACAGATTCACAATATTCAATTGCAGCTTTACAGGCATCAGCGGCAATTTGCCATTTAGCCTCATCATAAACAGAATTAAAAAGTGGTGTACCGTCTTTGTTTCTAAATCCTCCGTAATCAGAATTACCATTAAACAGTGGACTAGCTACAGAAACCAAAATCTGTGCTTTTAAGGAGATACTAATTGCCTTTGTAATTCGGCCAAGTTCACTAACTTCATTTTCAATTCTATCGGGAAGGTCTTTATAAGACTCGTCAAGCAACTCTATAATGTAATCAAAGCATTCATCTATTGGTGATCTCGGAACTTTAACTGTCTCTACATCATCAGACACCAAAAGATTTTCTTTTACCAAAACAATAGGTCCGTACATCCTTAGTAATGTATAGTGATAATATGCTTTTAAAAACTTCACTTCGGAAACCCAACGATTTTTTTCAGCTGATGTTAAATCAGGTACTGTCTCAATATTCTCTAAAAATATATTACAAATTCGAATGCCTTGATACATCCTTTTCCACAAATTTGTATAGGGTTCAACAACACCTTGGTTTCCTTTTGCTATTTGAAAATTACCATTGCTACTTGAAGGTACCGACCACATTTCATCTGCTCCAAGAAAACCAGGGTTATCATTTACTGATGCATGAGAGGGTATATACGAATAACAAGTAAACAGGTACTGTTCAGCAGTATTTCGACGGTTAAAGACGTTATCTAGTGTGGCTATATTATCTGGAGTCACATCCAAATATTCATCACATGATAGCATTTGTAGCGCTATTATAGTTACAAATATTGTTTTTAATACAATTTTCATATTAATATCATTTAAATAAAGTTAGAAAGAAAAATTAGCCCCTAGGTTAAACGCTTTTTGAATGGGATACCCCAAACCGTTTCCACCCATCTCAACATCCCATAATTTAAATTTACTCCAAAGTACAGGGTTAGTACTCGTTATGTAAAATCTACAAGAAGTCATATATAGCTTAGATAGAATAGATTCTGGAAGAGAATACCCTACCTCAATTTGCTTTAATCGTAAAAAAGAACCATCACGCATAAACCAAGTACTGCGTTGCGAATTATTTTTTGAACCTGCCTCTGTAGCGGTTAAACGTGGCCAAAGCGCATAGATGTTTTGGTTCTCTTCAGACCAATGATCATTGGCGTATGCTTTAAGCAGCTGCTTTTCTCCAATAAATGGTGCCGTTTTATCAGCATCAATCCAAAAGGACTCGCGAGCTATACCTTGAAAAAACATGGAAAGGTCAAAGTTTTTTACGCCAAGTGAAAAACCAAAACCATATACAATTTCAGGTATCGTTGGAAATCCAATAGGCACAAGATCTAGTTCCGTTATTTGACCATCATCATTAATATCACGGTACTTTATATCCCCTCCTCCATATTCACCAAAATTTTGTTTAGGTGAATTTGCAGCTTCAATATCATCAACAAAAAGTCTTTCGGCAAGATATCCCCATTCCTGGTTTAAAGAATACCCTATACGCGATCTCCAATATGCATCTTGATAATCATATTCTTCTATAACTTTATACTCAGATTTAGCATACGTCATATTCGCACGTCCTTGTAACCAAAAACCATTATTAAAACTTTTACTATAATCCAGTGAAATATCAATTCCCGAGCCTATGGCTTTACCTACATTAGCCTTAGGATCTGCTGTAAGCCCCATTTCCTGTGGAATAGACGCTCGAGTTTGTAAAATATTAGTTCGTTGTTCTTTATATAAGTCTACCAATATATTTAATTCATTAAACAGACCCATTTCTATACCTATATTCGATTTTTGCGACTCTTCCCAACTGATTAATGGATCTGAGTATCTCGAAATAGATATACCGCTTCTCCTATAACCATTATTGGTTCCAAAAGCTGCGCCTCTACTTGAATCGCTCATATTGACATTTGATAGATATAAAAATCGATCATCTGGACCTCCAATCGCATCGTTACCCGACAATCCATGTGTAGCCCTAAGTTTCAAACTGGATATAGTTCCCGTTAGTTTTTCAAAAAACTTTTCATTAGCAACATTCCAAGCTATCCCTGCGGATGGAAAAAAGCCCCATCTATTTGATTTATGAAAACGCTCGGATGCATTGTAACCAAAATTTAATTCCACAAAATAACGTGAATCATACCCATACGTTGCACGACCAGCTAAGCCAACATTCTTGTAAGGCAAGGAATGTTGTAGAGTTGTTGCATTACCATTTAATCGGTTTTGAGCCATAAACACAAAAAGTCCAGTAATCTCATGAATATCTTTAAACTTACGACTGTAATCTATCGCAGATTCAAGATAAAAACTTGATTCAACTTGCCTTGTTCCAGGGGTATAGTCTAAATATTCGGTTCCTGAATCTTCATTAAGACCAATAATATTGTATGTGTTTTCAAGCTTGTTATAACTGGTAGCTTGATACCAAAAAGGCCTGTAAGAACGTGATACTTCGAAAAAAGATTTTCGCAAGGTATTAATCATGGTACGCATTTTTAACCCTTCGGTTATAAAAGATAGTTCTTGACTTAATTGCAATTGTGCGGACATTGTAGATCTTGAATATTCCCTGTACCCTTTTACCATTTCTGCATAAGGGTTTAAATAAAATCCTGAACCACCATCGAAATTACCGAACATAATATGCTCTACATAACTGTGCTCTTCATCTGCAGGATAGAAAGCTGGGAAAAGCACCGGATTAGTTTTCATAACATCACCATAAACTTTAGCTCCCCCTCCTATTGGACCTTTATATTCATCAAATACACCACTTAACCTAACATCCATCTTTGTTGTTTCGGTTAAGTCTATATTTACATTAGATCTCAATGAATATGTTTTCAAATTGATATTATTATTGAAATCATTTCGCTTATCGACTTTCAATAATCCATTATTTTGATTAAATGCTCCTGCAACATAATAACGAGCAACTTTACCTCCACCTCTTACATTAATGTTGGCATTTTGATTCATTGTATAATCCTTAATAAGCTCCTTTCTCCAATCTGTAACAGGATACACATATGGATTAACTCCTGCTATAGTTCGATCAATCTTTTCTTGTGTATAAGGAAGAGCACTTAATCCATCACGTGTTTTAACGGCTTCGTTATGCAACCTCATGTATGTAATAGGATCTGCCAACTCAATGTTTCGAGTAGGCATAGAAAGTGAATTCTCAACTCTCAATTGAACAACAACCTGCCCCTCAATACCTTCTTTAGTTTTAACAAGAATAACACCATTAGCAGCTCTACTTCCATATAATGCAGTTGCTGTAGCATCTTTCATAATTGAAAAACTTTCTATATCATCTGGCTGTAATCTTGAAAGGGAAGTCGTAGAACTCTCGATACCATCAATAAGAATCAAAGGGTCTCTTTTGTAGCCGAACGTTGTAACACCTCTAATAAAAAATTCGGCGTTATCTAAACCAGGCTCTCCACTTCTTTGGTAAGATACTAATCCTGCTACCCTACCTGCCAATGCGGTTGTTAAATTACCATTAGAAGTTCTTAACCCAGAAGGCTTAATGGTTGATATTGAAGAAATTATGCTCTCTTTCTTTTGAGTCCCGAATGCCACAATGGTAACCTCATCAAGTGATTGTTCGTCTTCAAACATCTGAATAACACGAAAAACATCGAGCTTTTCTGGTTTAAAAGAAATCGTTATTGGGTAATACCCCATATGCGATATAAGGATTTTTTCAGCAGATTCAGGAATTTTCAAAGTATAGTTTCCATCAAAATCAGTGGCCGCACCAATTGAACTATTTTCTACTTGTATTGTTGCACCAACAAGGGGAGTATTGTCGTTACCATCTACAATAACTCCTTTAACCTCATAAGTCTTTTCCGATTGAGAAAATCCAATCTCAACATTAAAAATAAAAGGCACTAATGCAATAAGAACTCTACAATAACTATGTATTGTACATTTAAATTTATGTTTTTTCATTAAATAGGTATGTTAGTCATTAATTAATTTGGGGTAGTAACTTTGTCAATATTGTTCTACTTCTTTTTTTTAAAATAAAACTAAAATGGTTATTTTTTAATTTTAAAACTGTAATGGTTTTTATCATATTTTCGATTTAAATGGTTAAGAATTAATTGTCTTTCACAAATCTATCTGCTCTTGCTTTTAATTATCTATACACAAGTATCAAATACTTATAAAATTGTACTAAAACCCTCTATTTTAATGATGAAAAATGAGTTTATTTGAACAATTGTCAATTTATTTTTCTGATAGATGAGAATTAATTATTCAGACAATTGATGATTTATTTTCAGATAAGAGATGTTTATTTTTCTGATTTCCACAATAGAATAATTATTTTTCAGAGTATTCATATTTATTATAAGTAACCTAGAAACAAAAACTCTGCTATATGGTAAACAGATGACCTATCTTTTATTGGATAAGCCCATTCTGGAGAAAAGCAAAAAAAGAAAAAAGAGAATTAAAATATTAAAACTGTAACAAGCTTAAAAGGCTTTAGTGTTTTTACCAATAATACCCCCTGTTAATCCCTGATTGTGAAACTACCAACCTATTGATAGGTCAAATAAGGGCGTTCGTTCTTATAATGACTTGTTTAATAAAAAGTGTGGATTATGGAATTGAGATAAAAATACGCTCTACATCCTTGTAATACTATAAAAGCGCATTGATAATTTTACATCAATGCGCTTTTAGAAAATATACTTACCCTCAATTTACAAGAATCTATAACAGATTCTAATTACTCCACAACTATTTTCTTAACAGTACTTCTTTTTGAGGTATTAATTTTAACAAAATAGATACCAGATTGATACTTGATATCAGAAATTGTGAACGTATTTACACTGGTATTCATTTTTTGATATATAGTTTGCCCTATATAGTTATATATAGAAATGCCAAGAATTGTTTGATCACTTTCAATATGTAACTCATTATTTACCGGATTAGGATACAGTCTAATTTTGTTTCCTGATTTTATATCGATATCAGAATTTAATACACCAATCGATCGACTTGAAACTTTACTACCACAGAAATCAATAATATCTGGTGCAGAACTAGTATTGGTACTATTGGTATGAATAGTAGTAGTACCTCCAACAGCCGTATTATTGGCTACTAGCTGAAGAATACCACAAGCATTTGTTAAACTCTTATTATTTGTTAGTTGTAAGGTTTTAACAATGCTTTTCACATTCCGTAATGCATCTAAATTCTTTAATTTTGGATTGTCATAAATTGCAAGAAATGCCGTAATACGTTCCAGTTTTTCGAGTCCTGAAAGCGATACTAAGCTCGCATTACCACCAATAGCGACAAGTACTACACTAGCATTCAGAGCATTAGAAACACCTGAAATACTTTCCAGATTTTTATTGTTATATAATACCAACCTATTATTAAGAGAAGTTAAGTTAGACAAATCGTCTAGATTTGTTATATCACAATTATTTAAAACTATTGCTCCAACATCTTTCAGCCCAGAAAAACCACTTAAATCAGTAAGATTATTATTCACAACCCTAAGTTCCTTGATTGATGCTATATTAGAAAGCACATGTATTTCACTTAGTTTAAAATTATTGGTTAATTCAAGATTCCCCTTTACTTCTTTAAGATTAACCAGACCATTTAAGTTTAATAAATCATTACCAATAACCCGTAAATCTGTACCGATAGTAGTTAAATTACCAAACCCCGTAAAACTGCTCATATTTCTGTGTCCTTTAATCTCCAGAAAACCTCCTATTTGCTTTAGATTTATAAAACCATCTAAATTGGTTAACCCTTCATTGCCAAGCAGATTTAAATTACCACTTAAGGTTGTTAACGCATTGAATGCCTTTAAAGAAGTTATTTTTTTATTGCCATAAATTACCATATTACCTGTAATTGTTTCTACACTAGATAACCCATCTATATTTGCCAAAATGGCATTTTTTGATAACTCAAGAGAGCCATTTATGGCCGTCAGCTTATTTAATCCATCAAGATCGGTAATACTGGTATTATTTTTAATATAAAGGCCTCCTCCTAACGTTTCTAATTTAGATAAACCAGATAGGTCTGTGATATTGCCAGGAACCGCTTCCTCGATCGTTAGATTCCCGGTTATTTCGCAATACTCAAAAGTGTTGATATCTTCTTGTGAATCTATAAGATAGTTTCCATTGTCATATATTTTACAATCTGCACAATTATCTAAAATATCTTGTATTAAACTGGTCGTTACATCATTGCTTGCAATTGTGATGGTACCCTTCACTGAATAACCTTCGTTATCTATTAATTGGCTGATACCACAAGCATTTTGCAAACGTGTATTGTTAGATATATCTAAATTACCATTTACAGAAATTATATTGCTTAATCCATTTAATTGTTCTAATCCTGGGTTATTCACAATATCCAAATTACCTATAGACCCAGAGATACTTGTAATACCAGTTAATCCATCAACATTATTTAATAATGGATTGTCAATGATCTGGATTGCATTTCCTATAAATATAAGTCTAGATAAACCGTCCAAATTTGATAAATTAGATTGATACAACAAAAATCTTCCCCCTATAGTATATAGGTTATCTAATCCATGTAAATTTTCAAGATTATTACCTCCAATAGAAAAAGTGCCTCCAATTCTTGATAACCCAGAAAAACCACTAATACTGGAAAGATTAAGATTGTTTAATATCGTTAAATTCTTTTTTATTTCATTAATGTTCGATAAATCTCTTAAACTAGTAAGTTTATTATTATTAACAATACGAATTTGGCCACCAACAAACTCAAGGTTTCGCAAACCGTCAAGTGTGGTAAGATTATCATTATATTGAATGATCAAATCTCCTGAAATTCTTTTGAGGGATGATAGAGGAGTTATGTCTATTATATCCGAGCTTGCAGCAGCAGTTCCTCCAATCGTTAAATTACCATTGATCTCACAATAGTTGAATTTTTGAACATTTACTTGTTTAGAACTTACAATATCCCCATTATAAATACAAATATTATTACAAGTATCGATTATGGTTACAGAATTACTTGTATTAGTTCCATTATTTTCTATAATTGTATTTATAGATGGGTTGTTATTTAGAATGTTAGCAATACCACAAGCATCTTTTAGTTTTTTGTTGCCTTTTAATATAAGATTTTCAACTTGGGTATTCTCAAAACTTTTAATATCAATAAATTCGAGAACATTATTGTTTTGTATACTAATCGATTTTGCAAACTTTAAATTAGGAATCATAATCCACTTAGCACCTGATACACTATTATATGGTGAATGATTATTTTCAATGGTCAATTGATTTTCTACAAGTTCTAAATTATCTAATTGAATTGTTTGACGTCTTAGACTACGACAGTTTCTTATTTCTAAGTTTTTTATTCTTTTTAATGAAGAAAGACCTCTAAGATTTGTTATAGGAAGCCCGAATTCATTATCTACTATCAAAGATTCCACCTCACAATAATCAAACCTATCCACATCATCCTGATTTCTTAAATAAATAGTTGATGTTGTACTTGGCATACAATCACCACCAGAACAAACATTTTGGATAAGAGGAAGATCGTATATCAAGCCCTGGTTGTTATCCAGAGTAATGTTGCCCCCTATGGCTCCTTGGTCTTCTAAAACATGTAAAATATAACAACCGTCGGAGAGTCCTAGGTCATTTTCTGTAATTACAAGCATCCCGCCAATAGTATTTAAATTGGACAAACCGGACAAGCTATTCAAATTAGCATTCCCTATTATTTTGAAATCATGAGTTACCTCCAACAGGGACGAAAGTCCTAACAAATTTTCAATAGTACTATTTTCGCCTTGGCTAATAGTGAGACTTCCTTCAATTTTGCAATATCTAAAATTATCAATAGCCGCCTGCGAATTTAGTACCAAATCTCCTCGATATATGCATCCCTGATAATCACAAGCATCAATAATAGCATTTACCGAATTAGTAAATTCAGTATTGTTTCTAATGTCAATAACATGACTGCCAACTCTTCTTTGCTCTTCTAAAATCGAGGATAAGGCACATGCATTGGTTAAAGACGTATTACCAAATAAAGAAAGTTCTCCAAAAATAAACGATAATGAATTTCCTAGTCCAGATAAGGTTGTAAGAGAAAGGTTTTCGATAATTCTAAAGTCTCCTTTTACACTTCGTAAACTAGGTATTCCTATAGAATTCAATGTCGAATTCCCTTTTATAATTAAATTTCCTTCAATTTTATCGATCAATTTAAATCCCGAGATATTTGACAAACCAATATTATCAACAATGGCGATCTCACCAATAGTTGCTAATTTGTTAAAATCATTGATCTGACCAACTTTATTGCGAACTATTAATAGGTTAGAGGTAGCTGAAAGGCTATGCAAACTAATATCCCCATCAATCTCATTGTCACTTATTCCTATTTCATCAGCAAATTTAAGCTTATCAAACATATCTACAGCCAGTCCATTATTACGTACAAAGTCAAAAGAACCCACAACAGTCCTTAAAGAGCTAAATCCTTTACCAAAACCCTTACAGTCTACAATGGTAAGGCTTCCAACGGTCTCAAGACTTTGAAGAGCATCTTGAAAATCATAAAGCCCGTTGTAATCCGTGTCTCCTACAATGAAAACATCGCCCCGTACTATCTTAATATTGTTTAACCCTTTTAATTCGGTAAGGCTACTACTCATATTTATAAACAACATCCCTTTGATCTCGCAATATTGATTAATTGTTTCTACATCAGACTGATTATTAACCTCAAAATCACCTTTATAGACATTCAAAGAATTACAATAGTTCTGAGTATTGACAACTACTGTTATTTTTGAGGTTGTCTTAGTGGCACATACATCATCACTTACCGCAAGTGTATAACTATAAGTACCCGGTTTATCGGTATTAAAACTAGCATACCCACTTTGTCCTATGGTTAGATGATTGATTGTGGACCAAGAATGCCTTAACTCTGATCCAAAACCTGAAGACACCAAAAAAGCGCTATCCGTTAGATCTACAGACGTGTTTACCGTTGTATAGATTACACGGTCTTTATACTCAGGTCTATCGACATTAATAACGATATCTTTAGAATAAGTATAATCTGTTTCTATATTTCTCACAGTAAGCGTATAAGTATATACCCCTCTTTTATCCGACTTAAATATTGGATTAGGAGCATTTATTGTGCTTAAATATTCTAAATGACTAACATCTTTGGCAGTCCAGTGATATTCTTCTTTAGGGTTTTGAATTTTATCTGGCCATAATTCTGTTTCGGTATCTAAGCAAATATTTTGATCACTAGGGATATCTAAACTTGGATTATCAATGATTGTAGTGATTCTAAATTTTTTACCATCATTCACGTTTGTTATATCCCTAATATAAATCTCCAAATCTAATTCGATAGGGTATTTTTCTCCTGAGGATTTTACTCTCTCTCTAATATAAGGAGCTAATTCTAGTGTTTTGACTTGTCGATAATTATAAAATGGTATTCCTGTTCCTTGACCTTCTTGTATACAAAACCATTGATCACCAACATTCCTAGCAGCATAATAACAATCTTGTGCCCCCTCAGGGTTTCCATTTCCAGGAGGCTCATAAGTTCTTGAAGCAACAATGTTATCATTATTGTTTTTATCAACAATATACCACCCTAAATTACATCCAGATGCAGGCATTTTTATATATAATGTTGGTCTTTCACTGAGATATATAGCTGGAGTACCTTGTTTATTTATCTTATCAACTGATAAATCTTGTATATTAATTTCGCATCCTTTTCCGCATTCAAAATGGCTAGTGTTTGCTTCTACATATACTGCATCTTTATTGGTATAGTGATTACTAATGGTTTTGTTTTGTCCATTAATATTTACATCAGCACTAACTGTTAAACTTACCTGTTTTTTATCTGGTGTTGCATCATTTTCATAACATACAGAGTGTGGCCCTTTAGTATTGGCAGTTTTGGGATAAGCTCCCACGCCAAAATCCCAATAATATAATAAGGATTCAGGGGCAATATTCTTAGTAATCGAATTATCTGTAAAAGTAGTAGGACCAGAGCTTATGGTATGAACATTATTTGCTATTATGAAATTCGATTCAATACTAGGAGTAGGATCTCTCACATAAATTTCTTTAGTAGCAGTAGCTGTTTGTCCATCTTTATTTATACAAGTAACGGTGATCGTCTTTTCTCCACCAGAACTAAAACTATTATTGACTGTTGATACGATTCCTGAGGTAGTCGCTGTATTCCCATTACCAAAATCCCATTCCCAGGTTTGAGGAATTCCAAAGGAACCAAATGCATCATCAGCCGTAAAATGAATCATTCCACCTACTGCGTAGTCATTGGTACAGGGATTAACATTATTAATGTAGTCATTATTGTTACAAGCACTTTCTATTTCTATAGAAAAGGGAGGTAAGGGTGGATCAACTTTAATATAATTATGTTCAGTAATTTCTTCTTGAGTACCATCCTCATAAGTTACTGTTAAAGAGACATCATAAGCACCAAATTCATCATAAGTGACAGTTGGATTTTTTTCTGTTGAGGTTTCTTTATCAGATGAAAAATCTCCTTTTCTAAAATACCAATCATAATTAGTTATATTTTTAGATGCACGAACCCCAAACTGTACGGTCAATGGAGGTAACCCCTGGGTAATATCGGATATGAGTTGTAACCCCGTAGTACTAACATTTCCATTATCATAAACCGGAATCTCTTTTACAATAGCAACGTCTCCAGTAGCATCAGTAACCGTTAGAGTTACGCTATATACATCTGTTTTGTTATAGGTATATTTAGGGTTTTTAAATGTGCTGGTCGATCCATCTCCAAAATCCCAGGTATATCGTAATTCCCCAGTACCTCCAGAAACATCTGCCGTAAATTGATTTTCCTGATTAACTGTTATATTTTGATTAGGATTATAGCTAAAGTCTACATCTATACAGTCGCTGGATTTACGGTTTTTAGCTTTTGGATTGGTACAAGAGTTTTGTAACTTAAAACTATGCCTACTATCTGTTCCTTGAGGAATGGCACCCGACCATGTACCATTGCTTTGATGAATAGGAATTTCCCTCTCGTTGATAAAATCAGAATTTGGAGTAAGAAGTGTATTACCTGCGAAATCATTGGCTTGTATATCAAGCTTTATATCCCCATTAAAGTTAATTTGATTAGAATTCACAACATAAGTATATGTCTTCTGATCAATACTAGTAGTCTGCAAATTAACAGGGAAGCCCTGAATAGTTAAACTTGTATTTATTATGGGTTCACTAGCTTGAATCTCTATCCTAAGACTATTTACTAATCCACTAATTAAATTAGTATTAGCATCAAATCTTAATCCACTAATTGGTTCAACAGGATCCCAACTCCAGGTTCCTTCATATACTTTTAATTCTGGACCAAAAACAGGTTTTGTAAACACAGCTACTTTTTCTATATATGGTTTGAAGTTGTCAATGGTAATATCAACTGGATTCGATTTCGTTTCTCTCAAATTAACTGTACGAACAAGGGTACGCAGATTATAATTCCCATCTGGATACCTGGCTTCGCCGTTATATCTAGCCAGTTTGGCATTATTTCTACCTAGACTATCGTCAACTCTTATTTTGGTGTGATAATCATTAAAAAAATACACCTCTTTTGGATTATATGTACTATTGCTTCCGTATGATTGCCCAACAATACCTGTTTTTTCATGATCACCAAATCCAGCCTTATATTTGTTTGTTGTTTTTTTTTGGGCAATATCCACACCTGGTCCAGTGCCATAATAAAGAGGCCCATTAGTAGACGTGCGAGCCGGGTCTCCTCCTGTAACATTGCCTGAAGGGTTATCATGTGAAGGATATCTAATATCATAGGGAGCTACAACTCTTGCCCCATTAGAAATTATGGATTTGAAATAGGCTCCTTGTAAGAGCTCGTAATCTTCCTGACCACTCCTTCTTATCTGTACCTCAACATCATTTAAATCCAAAACTGCATTACTATATTTTAGATTACTATTATTTACCTTTGTACCATTCCAATCTACCTCTACTTTAAAATCTATTTTTCCAAAATATGGTCCGTTCGGATAAATATTATTTTCATTTCTGACATCAGAAATATTAGGAGTATAGGTTGGTTCATCATGGATTATATATTCTAAGGGATCCTTTGTATTTCCTTTACCCAAAAGATTAGTTACACCTGGATCAACCAAACTATACAAATGTAAATGAGCACTATATCTTCTTCCTCCTGAATTCCCTATAGGAGCAATTATGTCTCCTGCGTTAACTCTATTTTTAATATTTTGATTTGCATGATTAAATACAATTGTTCCTCTGCCATCTCCAACTGGCCTTGAGAAATTTAAAGAATATGAATGAGGTCCATTATTTGGCGGTAAGGGAGCGTCTGTTAAACAATATGGGGCACGTCCTGAACTCTTGAGCGGGTCATAGATTATTGCAGAGTATGTGTTACTTCCATGTGATAATGAAGTTAAGTACATATCTCCAACACGATTTGAAGAATTGGTATCTTCAAATATATGGCCATACGCAAAATGCCTTGGTGGTGGAATCCTTTGTGGTGATTCATCTTCAATTACTATATATTTATAGCCGTTTCTTTGTATCTTAACGATTTTACCAGACACTAAAGATTTAAGGTGATAGCCTAAATCATCATCAAGACCAGCTGGGCTTACATCAAGGCCTGCATGCCATCTACTATTTCCTTCCCTTCTTCCAAAATCACTACTTATATCACTAGATTTCATATTAGAAACATTACCATAGGTGGGGTAGTTATTCTGACAATTTGTGCAAGCTTCATATTGCAAAGTTAAATTGGTCTGAGAAAATAAACTTATTACGTTAAACGTAAAAAAAGTAAATAGAATTATTTTTTTCATTATTCAATAATTATAAAGTCACTAAATGGGATTATCTTTTCTTGGCCAGAGGGTAATAACAGGAGCATCCCGTCATCAGAGAAATTTTTAAAATACCAAAGCTCCTTTTGCCTAAAATATTTTTTATACAACGTATCCTTAAAAGTGTCAAAAACATAATACTCAGTATTATTCCCTTCTGTTCTAATGTTAAAAACCAATAGATTTCCGAGAGCCACAGAACCTCTTACTTCCCCTTTGATTTCTTTAAAAATCTTTTTTTTCTTTATATCATAAATTCTAAATCCTCTATTAACTAAACTACCACTGTGGGCAATATCCGTCCCATAATAAAATCCTAAGTATTTGCCATTTTCAGATATCATCGGGTCTAAACAGTCTTCCGGAAGCTTGTTAAATATTGCAATTTCTTTACCCAGTGAATTATAAACATGGATTGTGGATTCTCTTTTATGCATATCATTATCGAATGACTCTGAAATGAATGAAACTCCTACATACTTCTTAGGGTTCATAGTAAAACTGGTAGAGTGCCATTGGTTTGTTGATTTCCCTAATACATTTTTATTAGAAATATTATAATGTGGGTTGATCTCTTCCAGTTCTTTTTTTTTCACAAAGCCTTTATTGTGCTGATTTCCAAAAGAAATAGATTCAACTTGTCCATTGTCATTATAATTATATTTGATCTTTTTTTCTTGCCCATACCCACTCCATAAAAAGCCAAAGAGCAGCAGGATAAATACAGTAAATTTTGTGGTTTTTTTCATTATTATATTGGATTTGTTTTTTGTTTTTAATCAGCCTTTTATCTATTAAAGAAAGAAATTGTCATCCGTTATTTTTATGATAATTTGCTAAACCAGTATGATCACTTGATGAAATGAAGTTTTGAACTGCTAAAGAAGAAAAAGAGGATTAAGAGTAAATGATCTTCAAGGCAAGCACACGAGGTATTCAATTGAAAATATTCTTTATAAATTCCGAAGCTAGCTTCGAGGTATTAGACCTAAGATCCCGCCAGATACTGAAACGAATTCAGTACAGCAAGCGGGATTAGTTCTTCTTACTATTTTGAATGCGTTGCTTCGCAACTTTTCAAAATAGAGTTTCACTAATAAATAAGAGCTAAAAACTCTTTTCTTTTCTCTCTGGTAATAGGGACACTTACATTATTCTTCATAAGAATATAGTTTCCATCCTTTTTTATATACTGTTTAATGTGCTGTATATTGATGATATACGATCGATGTGGACGATAGAAATTGGATTGCTCTATCAACATCTATTCCAATAGTAAAGGGTTAATTAGTGATTTGCCAAGATTTATATACAATAATCTTGTGTTTTTCATCTTTTTTAAATGGTATTAACAAAAGAAAGGAACTCTTCTCTTTTTTCTTTAGATATGGATACCACGATATCTCTTTTCATAAGCAGATATGATCCATCTTTTTTCACGAATTGTTGGATATGTTTTAGGTTAATCAAAAAAGATCGATGAGGACGATAGAACGAAGTTCGCTCAGCTAACAAATCTGCAAAATATTTGAGAGGTCTACTTATTAAAAGTGAATCTTCAGAAATAGAGAATACTCTGGTATACATACCGTCTGCTTTAAAGCAAATAATATTTTCAATATCAAAAAAGTGTACCCCTTCTCCTGTCGGGAGTGCTATTTTAGCGAATGAGTTTGATTTAAATGCATAACAAAGTTCCTGTAGTTTATCGTATACCCTATTTTTTTTAACCTGTTTTTCGAGTTTTATAATAGCTTCTTGAATTTGTTTTGGCCTAAGAGGTTTCATGAGATAGTCTATTGCAGAAAATTTAAATGCCTTAATGGCATATTCGCTATAAGCTGTAGTGAAAATGATTTCAAAATCAAAATCCTTTTGGTCGATAAAATCCAAAATTTGTAATCCGGAGTATTCCGGCATTTCTATATCTAAAAAAACAACATCTGGTTTATGTTTCTTAATTGAAGCTACGCCTAAAAGTAAATCTTCGGCATCATAAACTTCTTTTATTTGTGGACAATACTCTACTAAAATAGTTTTTAGTAGTTGTCTTGCTTTGTTTTCATCGTCAATAATAATTGCATTCATGATTTTGGGGGTTAGTTATGTGAAAAAGGTATTCTTAAAATTACCTTAGTACCTTTGGGGACACGATCTTCTTTCATATCAATAATATCCACTCCAATCTGTTTACTAGTGTCTTGGTTTAATAATTCCAACCTCGTCTTTCCTGCATCTGAAGCAAATGACTTATGGTTATCAGGTCGATTTCGGTTTATTTCTGCAGATCTTTCTCTTCCTATTCCATTGTCCTCGATGGTGCAAACGATCACATCGTTTTGTTCTTCGGCATTAGAAAAAGTTACCCATAATTTACGATCTATCTTTTTATGAAGCAACCCATGTTTAATAGCATTCTCTACATAAGGTTGTATTAAAAGTGAAGGGATTTTATAGGTTTTCGGAAAAATCTTGGAATCATCTATTTTTATTTTAAATTCCAAAGAATCTTCAAATCTGTTTTTTTTCTAATTCCAAATACAATGTTAATGCTTTGACTTCTTCATCTATGGTTACTTGGTTCTTTCTACTGTGATCCAAATAGATTCGCATTAAATCCGAAAATTTCCCTAAATAATCAGAAGCAAGGTCCTTTTGATTGGTCAGTATATATTCCTGTATAGAGTTTAACGCGTTGAATAAAAAATGAGGGTTCATTTGTGCTCTCAACGCTACTAATTTTGAGTTGATAAGATCTAGTTCTATTTCTCTTTTTTGTTTCAATAAGATATTTTGTTTTTGGATTCTTTTAATTCTAGAATAAAAAAACAATCCTACAGCTAGTAATGTAAAAATCACTAAAAGGGTATAAAACCACCAGCTTTTCCAATGGGGAGGAGTGATGATGAAGTTAATAGCTGCAATATTTTCACTTTCTAAACCATCCTCATTTAAAGCCTTTACTTGAAAAGTATAAGTTCCTCTTGGGAGTGAAGAATATTGAACAAATGATGTGTGTTTTTCATTCCATTGATCATCAAGGCCTTTTAATCGATATTGGTATCTTTTTTGCTTGTTGGGGTTTAGAAATCCAGTTGAATTATATTGTATTTCTATTTTTTTATCATATGACAGTTTATATTCTTTTTTAATGATTGTGTCTTTGCCGTTAATTTTTATGGATTTGATATAAATATCGGGTCTACTGTTATTCTCGTATCGGTTTTTTTTAGATAATTTTATTAAACCTTTCATTGTAGCCAGGAATACGTCATCTTTTATAATTTCAATATCAAGAATTTCCGTAGTTTCTAATCCATCATTTTTATCAATGGTGATAATATTTGAGGAAGAATCATTATTTTCATTTCTTTTGATATACTGAAGCCCTTTTTGAGTCGCTACCCAGAGGTCATTGCCATCTGCCTCAATTATACTAACTTTATTAGAAAGCAATATCGATTGCTCATCATAATGTTTTACAATAGAATCCTTACTAAAGCCTAACAATCCATAGTCGAAAGAAGACACCCATACAATTCCATCTTTGGTTTCTGTAATATCTGTGGCAAAAAGAGGATTGTTTTTATATAGTATAGGTTCCTCGTTAAAAGATTCGTCATAATAACGCAAACCATCTATATAACCAATATACAGTGCTTTATTTTTTTTATTAAAGTGATTGGTATATGCTCTCTTTTTTCTTAATGAACGATAGGTATTGTTTTTCAAGTATTTATAAAAATTCTTGTACTCAAACTGATCTCGCTCAAAAAATATGTTATCAATAATTCCTGACTCTTTAGTTGAAGAAAATAAAAGTTTATTATTATGTAAAAAACTATAACTCCTCCAGTTAGCCCCAACAATTAATATTTTTTTATATCCTTTTGTCCAGAGACTTGTTTTGGGGCCAACCGATATAATGGCATTTAATGTTTCTTCGTAAGCAAGATTTTCAACTGCTACAAAATTATATTTAGTTTTAGAATCCTTTAGTTTAGAAAAAGTTTGGGTTTTTATATTAAATCTTCTTAAATCTTTATCATTACCTGTATAATATAAGTTCTGCGAAGTATCTTTAGTAATAGCTCTTATTTTATTGATTCCAATTCGTGAATTTTGTGTTGTATATCGAATCACATCAAGGTTAGATATTACAAATATTCCATCTTTATAAGTAGTAAACCAATAATTTCCTTTTTTATCCTGTAACACCCGGGTTACAAATTTATCAGGAAAATAATTCTTTACCTGAGTCATTTTACTATTTTCTAACTTAAATCGAATTGCCCCTTTAGTTGTACTTAACCATAAAAAACCATTTGTGTCTTCAAATAGATGAACCGTTCTTTCTAAATCTAAATTATCGGGGACATTTGTAATCTTGATAAGTTTTTTTTGTTTAATATCCCATATGTAAAGACCTGTTCTATAACTTTTATTTATTAAAATATATTGTTTTGTAGTATATATTTCCCAAAAACCATATTCTAAACTATTTAAAACCTCAGGTACACAATCCTTAAAAGACATTAAATGTGGATTATATTTGTCTTCGATATATAATAACTGATTGTTAACGATTCGTGGTGAATAGCTCATTGCAAGAGTATCTGCAGCTAGACTAGATTTTATAAAATCTATTTTCTTTGTTTTTAAGTCAACTTGCATTAAACCTTTATCCGAAGTTATAAACATAGAATTTTTCCACATTCTAAATTCATGTAATCGAGAAGCATTCGTATATTGGTTAATATCTATAAATATTTTTAGAGAATCATTTTTAACAAAAAATATTTGCCCACCTAAATTATTACACCAGATCGTTCCTTTATCATCTTCTAATAACCCAAAAACGGATAAACTTCTTTTTTCTGGATTTGTATAGTTTTTAAATTCTTGCCCATCATATCGGTACAGTCCTTTATTTGCTGCTAGCCAAATAAACCCGTTACGGTCTATTATCATATCGTAGAACTCGGTATCTGGAAGCCCATCTTTTGCTGTAAACTGATAATAGTCGGGATGTTGGCCGTAAATAATAAATATCTGGAGGAGAAAAACTAGTATGGTTAGAAGAAATCGCAAAAGTTAGATCATAAATAATTTTATAAACGTAGTATATTTCTTTATGTTGTAATACGCTCACTTTCTGAAAAAGCGGTTTCATCTGCTAACGTGATAGTAGTTAAGAATATTCGAAAAGAAAAAATCACCAAAATGAAAAATAACCACTTCAATATGAAACGGTTATCAATAGTAACGGGAATTGAACTCAAACTAGTGACTTACGGGGTTATGGGGCTACAAGATCATTTTGCTTACTTACTCTCTAGCAAAATTAAGTTAAACATCCTGCCTTTCCCCGTATAGTCACCAACATTTCTTTTATCTCATAAAAATAAGGTCATATAAAAGCAACCTTGTGTTAACTGAATTTTCGGTGAGTGATCAATAATATTGTTTTAATGACTAATTAAAACTCATATAAATACTCAAAGAAACTATTACTTTTCTGGATTCATTACCACTTCAACTACGTCACTGTTGTTAAGTAGTTGTTTTGCAAAGTTTTTGACATCCTCTTCAGTGATTGTTTCTACTAATTTTTTATATTCTTTAAGACTGAGGTAATTACTGCCGTGTAGCTTATATTGAAGAATTTGTTCACTCCAAAAATAGTCTATTTTAACTGCTTCTGTCCTGCCTTTAATTAAGGTTTCTTTTGCTTTTTTAAGATTCAAGGCACTGGGTCCTTTTTCTGCAATGACATTTATTTCTTCAGGTACAATTGTTAATAGCTTTTCAGCTTTATCCGGATTACAATCAAACTCAATATTAATTTTAAATTTATCATTAGGGATTCTTGACAACCCTCCCGAAACGTTTACCCCATAACTACCACCTTCTGCTTCACGTATGGTTTGAGTATATCGTCTATCTAAAGTTCCTGTTATGATATTGTATAATATTTTATTTCTTTCAGAATATAAAATATCACCAGATAATTGATAGAACACCGTGGTCTTTGGTGTTTCCATTTTTTGATTAAAGGAAATTAATGTTTCCCCATCTTTTGGTTTCAAATTGTGGTCTATCCACTTTTCCTTTGTATTATCAGTTTTTAGATTCCCTAGGTATTTCTGAAACAAAGGCAATACTTTTTCAACATCAAAGTTACCTGAAATTACAAATGTAAAGTCACCAGCATCAGCAAAACGTTGCTTGTAAATATTTCTGGCTTTTTCGAAAGTTAATTTATCTAAATTTTCTAAAGTAAGTGGAAGACTTCGCTTGTTCTTATTGGTTATTGCACGTCTTATTGAATCCATAAATACGTTTCTAGGTTGCTTATAGCGTTTTTGTATAGCTTCTTTAATCGATGATTTCTGAGACTCAAAAAGAGCCTTATCAAAACGAGGATTCTCAAAATAGAGGTACGTTAACTGTAGTAATGTTTCTAAATCCTTGCGAGTGGTTATTCCAAATATAGATTCGGTAAATTCTGACATATCTGGTCTTAGAAGAATGCGGCTACCTGCCCTTTTCTTAGAGAGTTGTGTTTGTGTAAAATCACCGAGACCAGAATTCTCCACCAAAGAAATAGCTTGAGATGCACTATATAAATCATCGGTTTCTACTTTTGACCTCCCTCCAAAACTAACTGCTTCCATAGAGATTTCATCTTCGCTTTCTTTGGATGGATAGAGTACCATATCGATGCCATTAGCCAATATAAATCCCTGGGCTTTTTCAATACCTTTAATGGTATACTTCTTTAGAACAGGTTTGGTTTCCAATGTTTCGGAAATCAATGGACTATTATTCGTATCATCTTGATAGTTTTCAATTTTTAAATTATTTACGTTGGCAATAAAGCCCAGCAATTCTTCTTTTGTTGGGTAACTTATACTGCTATCATTTGGTCCGGTAACACTAAAAATGCTATTGTCTGTATTCTTAAGTTGTTGCAGTAACGCACTTACTTCTTCCTGTGTAATACCGGCAAGTTGTTTTTTTACGATTTCCAATGATTTTTTGGCTTTCATTACAGGTTGTGCCTGTAAAAAGTGCATACTTAATTCTCCTGCCAAACCATCATTCGTCTTATCTTTTTCCTGTTTAACTGCTGCTTGATATTCATTGAGAATTATTTTTTTGATACGTTCAAATTCTGAAGTAGTAAACCCAAAATTCTGTGCACGAACCAATTCTTCATAAAACTCCTGAAATGCCTCTCTGATTTTACCATCTTTGGCTGCTATCGTTATAGAACAACTTCCTTTATCTAGCGCAAGGGGTTCATAAGACATTGCCATATAATGTGCCGTAGAATTTGGATCCTGTGTTTTTTCTTGTAAACGATCTGATAACATAGATGCGGTAATGGTTTGTACCAAGTCTTTACGCATTGATGATTCATCCCGAACTTTGGACAGCTCTTGCTTGAAGGTCCAATCTATACTTGCCACAGTCACCTCTGGATCCTTGGTAAGGATATATTGGGTTTCTTTAAAATCTGGAACAGAATAGTACGGACGTTTTTTTGCGTTTTCTGGCATTTTTATAGCTCCAAAAACCGTTTTTATTTTCTGTTCTATGTTTGCAACATCTATATTCCCCACAACAATAACCGCCTGTAAATCTGGACGGTACCATTTTTTATAATAATTATGCAAAGATTGATAGGGGAAACTATTTATAAAGTCCAAATTTCCTATAATATCTCTTTTACCATATTGTGAGTCATTGAATAATACAGGTTGTACTTTTTTATAAATACGCCTTCTCCCACTTCTACTTTGGCGCCACTCTTCGGCAATGACACCACGTTCATTATCAATCTCTTTATCTTTTAACGAGAGAGAACCAGACCAATCATGTAGTATCAATAAACATTTATCTATTAAATCATCTTTAGCAGGAACATTATCAATATTATATACCGTTTCATCATGTCCTGTATAAGCGTTAAAATCACGACCAAATACAAGGCCATTTTCTTCTAAAAAATTAACTAGAGCTTTTTTGGGGAAATTTTTGGAGCCATTAAAAGCCATATGTTCTAAAAAATGAGCGAGACCGTCTTCATCATCTTCTTCTAAGATTGCACCAACATTTTGAGCAAAGTAAAAACTAACACGATCTTTGGGTTCATCGTTTTGTAGAATGTAATAAGTAAGCCCATTATCTAGTTTACCCATTTTTACATCTTCGGGTAAAGGGATTGTTGTTGATACTTGTGCCTGTATAGACATCGCTATCATCAAGACAAAAATTGCTATTTGATTTTTTTTCATTATTACTACTTTTAAATTAAATTTTTAGTCAAATACTATTAAACTCTTAATTTTTCCTGCCCTATAATAAGCCCCGTTTATAACACAAATGGTTTCATTATATCTTAACTGCTAAAAACAACTTCTACCAAAGATGAATTTCGAATTAGCATGTTTTAATGTGTATTTACTTTAACAACTGTTTCCGTAGAAATTGCAGGCACATCAAACCTTAAGTCTACATATTTTGGAGGGATACAACGTACATCATCACATGCCATAAATGCTACCTTTCCTTTTACGTTAAAGCCATTTCCATTCTTAATTTTAATACGCTGTTTAAAAACAGCTTTTCTTTCAAAATATGTAATGCGCATATCAAAAACAGGATCGTATTTTGTTTTACCGCCTACTTCTCGTGGTGTGTCTACCAGCTCAAAATCATTACTTTTTATAAAACTAAAAACTGTGGGCTGCGGGCCGTTTTCGGGTACCTGTTGAGAATACATATGCCATTTTATTTTTATAGCAGATGTAGCTATCAAATCAAATTCGGTATCAGAAATTTGCACTACACTTGTTCGCCAAGTAACAGGTTTGTGCATTTGTGCAACAACTGTCTGTAACCCAAATATGAAAAACCATAGCATGCTTGCTGTTTTTAAGAATGGTGCCATTTTAATTCAATTTGCTTTTTAATATGTTTTCTAGAGTTTCTCTATCCGGATTTTTATCTAAGATTTCCCCATTCTTTCCTATTAGATACTTAGTGGGTAATGCTTCTATATAATAGCTTCTGGAAACATCGGTTTCTTTATCTGAGGCTATGATGCACTGTGTCCAGGGAAGATTGTTCTCGGTCAATGCTTTTTTCCAGGAGTCAATATCCGGATCGTCCGAGATACTTATAATTTCAAAGCCCTTATTCTTATAGTTACCATAAAGTTCTTTTAAATATGGAAACTCATCTACACAAGGTGCGCACCAATAAGTCCAAAAGTCAAGCAGCACAACCTTACCTCTATAGTCCTTCAATGAAACAGGGATATTCGATTGATTTTGCAAGGTGAAATCTGGTGCAGTTTTACCTATAGCCAATTTTTTAATGACCTCTAAATTGTGGACACATTCCTTATAATCACTGCTATAAGCAATGGAACTATCAAAATTGGTTATCATAGCTTCTAGTTCTTCCTCTGTGAATACCTCTGTACTCATGCCGTCTCCTTCATGAAGCAAAACATATGGTGCTGCGATAGCTTTAGGATGATTTAATATGAATGTTTTACGCGTATTATGCAGTAAAGTGTATTGTTCTGTTTCTATAGCATTTAACGTCTCTTCTATAGCATATATCTCTTGTTCATTATTATTTTTAAGTGCTACTGCATAGCGTTCGATAAGTTTATCTATTTTTTTAAATCTGGGTAATGCTTTTATGGAATCTCTAGTTCTGCTAAAACTCTGGTATGATTGATTTTCTATACCCCCTTTAATAATGGGTTTTAAAACCGTAAATTCTTCTTCTATTTTTGGGAAAGAATCTATGGTAATCATAATATCTTCTGGTTCTAAAAAGAATGAGAAACCATACACTTCATTTATAAGTATATTAACAGGTTTGGAGTGGAGCATTTTTCCAGAAAAAGAAAACGTTCCGTCTTTAATAGTGGTTTGGTCTATGATAAACTCATCGCCATTTCCTGTCCATTCAACAATTGAAATGGTACCAGTATCAAGTCCGTTAATCGTCCCGGAAATTTGATACGTACCTTCGTTGTTAGTCTTACAACCTATAAGCTGAAAGACCAAAATGAATATACATATGTGTTTTATAAACTGCACGGTACTTGCATTTAAATTATTAGTGACCAAAAATGTCTTTCAGTCTTGAATCTAATTCTTCTTCGCGAAGGTTTTTTGCGATTATTTTTCCCTCTTTATCCAGTAAATAGAAATAGGGTATGTACGGCACATTATATGTGTACGATACTAGCTCTTCTTCTTCGGCTTCTTCCTTTTCTATTAACTGAGGCCAAGGGTTTTTATGCGTTTTTAATGCTTTATACCAAGCCGCTCTATTTGGATCTCTAGAGATATGGACAATTTCAAAACCATCATCATGGTACTTACTGTACAACTCGTTAAGGTGTGGAAAGGTTTCTACGCATGGCTTGCACCAATACGCCCAAAAATCTACTAATACATATTGTCCTTTAAATTCTGAAAGTGATGTTTGCCCTCCTTTATCATTTTCCATTGTAAATTGTGGAGCGGTTGCACCCAAAACCAGGTTTATGGATTTATTAATATTTTTTTCTAAAACCTTAAACTGTGGTGTCGCGTTAAAATTCTTTTTGCCATGGGTCAAAAACATTTTCATTTCCGCTGCACTAAAAATTTCTAAGTTTTCATTGTTCAATATGATTATTCCTGCTAAGGAGTTGCTTAATTGTATGATACTCTCTTTTTTGGCAGCCTCAAAAGTTGCTAACAAATTTGTAAATGCGTTATCAACCAAAGGGTCGTCGGGTGCTTCACCTGTGCGCTTACTAATGCTATCATATTCAGTAAGAATAGCCCTGTATTTTCTGGTTTTTTCAGAATCCATAAAATCTTTTCTTGCCGTTATATAGGTTTGGAAATCTTTTGTGGTTGAAGAGGATGTCGTTATGTTAGGATATACCAATATATTAGAATCCATTACAGGTTCAATATAAGTAGCAACATCTGCTGTTAGGGTGGTTTTTCCTTTATCTAAAATTAACGGAATGTAATAGAAAACGTCTTCTTCTTTTTTTTTCTGAAAAACCAACGACACTATTTTGGCATCATCTATTTGTCCTGAAAACTCAAACGTACCTCCTTTAATTATTGAAGTTGAAATGACCTCTGCTTCGTAGATAAAATCTCCTTCAACTAATTTAATTTCTATATCAGGAATTCCAGATATGGTTCCAGAAAGTGTATAGCCTTTTTGAACGGGTGATTCTTGCTTACATCCTATTAGCAGGATACAAATGGTAATGATATAAGTACCGTTTTTTATGATGTTTTTCATAAAATAGTTTAATTAATGATTAATGTATTCCCTTTTTTAGTAACCCAGCTATTAGTGTCCAAAAATGTCTTTCAGTTTTGCATCTAATTCTTCGTCTTTCGGGTTTTTTGCAATTATTCTACCTTCCTTATCCAGTAAATAGACGTAAGGGTTGTACTTCACAACGTATATATCTGTAATTGATTCCCCTTTTTTAACCTCTACGTTTTCTATAACCTGCGGCCATGGGTTTTTATGTTTTTCTAATGCTTCATACCAATATTTTTTTTCATGGTCTGTTGAGATATGGATAATTTCAAAACCATCATCATGGTACTTACTATATAGTTTATTAAGATGTGGAAAGCTCGCTATACATGGACTACATGTACTTGTCCAAAAATCAACCAATAGGTATTGCCCCTTAAATTCTGAAAGTGATGTTTGCCCTCCTTTATCGTTCTCCATCGTAAACTGTGGAGCGATTGCCCCCACTTCCACATTTAGAATTCTATTTATTTTCTTTTCTAAAATTTTAAACTGAGGTGTGGCTTCAAAATTCTTTTTATAATTGGTAAGAATCATTTTCATTTCCGCTACACTAAAAACATCAAAATATGCATTATTACATATGATGATTCCCGCCAAAGAGTTACTTAGTTGCTTAACACATGTTTTTATAACCACTTCATAATCTGCAAATAATGCACTGTTTAACTCACTTCTTTTAACATACCAATCTTCGCTAGGTTCGTTGCCTGTGGGCTTAATATTTTTTTCAAAATCTTCAGTAAAAGCGGTTTGTTTTTTACCATTTTCAGTATACATTAAATCCATTCTTGCTTTAATATATGTCTGGAAATCTTTTGTTATTTGAGAGGCTATTACAAGGTTAGGCGATACTAGTAAATGGCTATTCGAGGGATCATCAAAACAGATAGAAGCATCCACTGAGATCGTAGTTTCTCCTTCATCTAATACCAACGGAACGAAATAAGAAACCTCGTCTTCTTTTGCCTTTTTAAATACTAATGACACTAATTTAATGTTATCTATCTGTCCAGAAAATTCAAACTTGCTGTCTTTAATTTTCGAAGTCGAAATTATCTTTGCTAAATCTACTTGTTCCCCTTCTACCATTTTAATTTCTACATCAGGAATTCCCTTGATGGTTCCAGAAAGCGTATAGTGTTTTTGAGCAGATAATTCTTGTGAAAACCCCGTTAGTAGGATACAAATGGTAATGATATATATACAGTTTCTTATGATGTTTTTCATAACATATTTTTAATTAATAGTTAATGTATTTCCTTTCTTAGTGTACGTAAATGGTGTGTCTGCTTTAAATGCCTCTAATATTTGCTCGAGTGTTTCAACATCAAACTTGGCAGTAAATAATTGCTTACTCAAGTATTCATTCTTATTGATGATCGTTATATTATACTTTCTTGAAAGCGTTTCTAAAATGGTATTAAAAGGGGTCTTTTTAAATACCAGTTTCCCAGACACCCACGAGGTTGCATTATAAGTGTTAACATCTGTTATTTTTAATTTTCCAGACCGCGATTGTATGGCAGCACGTTGTCCGGGGACTAGAAACTGTTTCGACGCCTTCGGTTTTTTTGTAGGTTGTATAGCCACACTTCCTTCAACTAAAACAGTGCTTGTATTTAAATTTTCTGGATAAGCATTTACATTAAATTGAGTCCCCAATACCTCAATCTTCATATCTTTTGTAGTCACAATAAATGGATGATCTTTATCTTTTGCGACATCAAAATATGCCTGTCCTATAAGATGAAGGTTTCTTTTAGTGTCTCTGTAATAATGAGTTGGATACGTGATGGTAGTACCTGCATCGCAGTATATTTTTGTTCCGTCGGCTAAACGTACTTTTAAATTTTGACCAAAAGGAACAGTTAATATATGTTGTTGTCTTTCTGAAGTATTTAAAATAGAAACATAGTTTATTTCATTGTTGTATGCTACAGCTATTATCTCACTTTTTTTATTTCTTATTTCTTTTCTTTCTGAAGCATTTAAACGAATAACCCTGCCATCTTCCAGCGTTATTTGTGCCGATGTCAATTCATTTAGTGCAATTACAGGAGGAATTCCGGAAACATCCTGATTGTCAATAAAAAAATAGCTTCCTACAAGTAATCCAACAAAAATTGCAGCATATTTTAGGTATGGTTTAAACGAAATGATTCTATGACTTGATGTCTTTTTATGTACTGAAAGTAAGTTTTCAAAATCATCCCACTCGGCGTCCAAATCGATCACATTATAACTCTCAAGATTTTCTTCAATTTCTTTTTGAGAGGTACTATTTAGTATTTCCTGATGTGCATCAAGAGCCTCTTGTTCCCTCTCAGTTTGAAAACCAAACCATTTTTTTATTGTAAGCCTTGCTATATAAAAAACGTCTTTCACTGTTCTTCTTTTTCACTAATACAGGCGAAAAGTGAAATGGTACTATTGAAGAGGACAATTTTTTCAAAAAAAATAAAAAAAGGAATAATGAATGTACTATGGTAGGTGTTCTAATTGATATCCAATTTGGATCTAATAGCCAGTAAACCGTTACGTATTTGCGATTCAACAGTTCTTTGAGATATATTCAATTGTATAGCGATGTCTTTCTGCTTATATCGCTTAAGCTTGCTTAAAATAAAAATCTCTTTACATTTTTCCGGGAGTTCTTCAATAGCCGCATATAATTGTTTTAAACGAAGTTCTTTTTCTACAGCATCTGAGTTTTCAATGTAAATAATAATATCCTGGCGTATTTCTTCTATTAATTTACTACGGCGTTCCTTTTTTCGATATAAGTCCATATACCTGTTACGTGCGGAACGGTATAAATAGGCATTTAATGAAGAGTTGATCGTAATATCTTTTCGCGACTCCCACAACCAAATAAGTGTTTCTTGAGCAATATCTTCAGCTTCAACTGTATTTTTACTAATACTTAAAATATACTTAGACAAGCGCTCATAAAATAACTTATAAAGCGCTTCAAAGGCTTCTCTGTCGCCCTTTTTCATCGCAACATATAAGTATTTTACTCTTTTTTTGGGTAGCATTCCTGACTTTATAAATTAACTTTTAAATAACAAATAAAACAAAATAATTAACAACCTCTTAAGTATTTTTTCATTTTAAAACGTCATATCTATAAATAAGTTTATTATGTACAACCCTGATATTGTTGTTCTTTCCGAAAAATTTCTGTCAAATACTATTACAGATAGTGAATTAAAGAATTTAGAATTAGCATTAGAAGACGCTACCAATCTTGGGATTTTTAAGAGCATTGTTAAAGATGATTATTTACTAATAACTGATGGTGTCGATTTTAACGGATTAGCATCTTTTGAAAGGATAAAGGGTAGAATATCCCCAGTAAGGTTTCAGCAAAAATTAAAACCTTATTTCAAGTATGCAGCAATTTTTATTATAGCCCTTAGTCTTGGTTTTTTAATAAAATCGCAGTGGAAATCCCCAGTTGTTGAAGTTTCTAATTTTGTAGAACTCGAGTTAGAAGACGGTTCTATACAGCGTCTTGTATTAAGTCAAACAGATACGGTACGTACAAAAGCACAAAGTATAATAGGTATTCTAAACAATGGCCGTTTAACATATCAGAATACTAGCAATAGTAAATTGACTGGTTATAACATTATTCGTATTCCTTATGGGCAACAGTTTAAAGTTCAGCTAAGCGATGGCTCGATAGCGCACCTTAATGCAGGAAGTAGCCTAAAGTATCCTGTTCGTTTCTCAAAAGACAAAAAACGTATCGTTTCTCTTTCTGGTGAGGCATTTTTTGACGTTGCTAAAAATGCTAATAGTCCTTTTATAGTCGAATCGATAGTTCAAAACATTGAAGTATTGGGTACACAATTTAATGTATCTGCCTACCCAGACGATGACATAATTATTACAACGCTCACAGAAGGCGCTATCAAATTAACAGAGATAATGAATCCTCAAAACTCGATGGTACTAAAGCCAAACGAACAAGCAATTACTAACAAAAGTAAAGTCCAGTTTAATAAAACACAGGTAAGAACAAATCCTTTTACCAGTTGGATGGATGGTTCATTGGTCTTTAAAGACGATGATTTCGAAACGATTATTAAAAAACTACAGCGTAAATATGATGTAAAAATTGAAAACAATAACACAAAATTATTAACTCAAAAATTCACTGCTCGTTTCGATACAGAAACCATTGAACAAGTTATGCAATACTTTAAAATAAGTTATGAATTAGAGTATACTATTAAAGGAAATAAAATACGAATAGAATAAAAAACAAAACCAAGTGATGCTCGAACATCACTCGGTTTTTAAGCAAGCAATTAACTATCTAATTAATCACTTTAAAAGCACTTTAAAAATATGAAAAAACTTTTAAATGAGTTTCGGGTACTCAACAATTTGTACAAGCCCGATTTAAAGATGAAACTAACCTATATTTTGTTTTTCTCTACATTTCTTCAAATTCAGGCAAATGGCTATTCACAAGGGACTAAAGTTAGTTTGAGTTTTGAAAACGAATCCATTGAAAAAGTATTTGAAGAAGTTGAGGCATCGACAAATTTTAAATTTTTATACAATTCAAATAGTATAAATATAAATAGAAAAGTAACTATTAATGTAGAAAACAAATCATTAAAGTTAGTTTTGAAACGACTATTTAAAGGTACCAATGTAAAATTTACAATTGTAGATAGGCAAGTCATACTTAGGCTATTTAACAAATCTAAACCTCAAATAAATAAGCCCGTTCAGTCAATTAAAACCTCTACTTCCACTATAACAGATCAACAAACAATTACAGGACGGGTATTGGATAGTTATGGCGATCCTATTCCTGGTGTAAATATTATTATTAAAGGGACGCAACAAGGCGCATTTACAGATTTTGATGGCTCTTATAAAATCCGAGCTGCCGTTGGTGACACGTTGTATTTTACAGGTATTGGCTTTATAGACCAGGAAATAGTTGTTGGTATGGACACGGTTTATGATGTGGTAATGAAATATTCGACAATAGTATTAGACGATGTAGATATTTTATATACTGGTTATGAAAAAATTCCTGAAGAACGTGCAACGGGTTCTTTTGAAAATGTAAGAGAAAAAACGCTTAAGCGTAAAACCGATCAAAATATATTATCAAAAATAAATGGCGAAGTTTCGGGAGTGCTTTTTAATGGTGATGGTACTGGTAGGGATATAGATAGAATTATTATTCGTGGTTTGAGTTCTATCAATGCAAATACCTCTCCATTAGTTGTGGTAAACGGTTTTCCAATTGAGGGAAGTATCAATAACATTAATCCAAACGACATAAAGAGTATTACCATTTTGAAAGATGCTGCTGCAGCTTCCATATGGGGCATTAGAGCTACCAATGGTGTGATTGTGGTTGTAACTAAAAACGGAAAAAAAAGTAAATCATTATCCGTAGATGCCAATGTAACGACAAGTTTTACTCCTACTATTAATCTTACAGATAACAATTTAGCCTCTGCAGATGCACAAGTAGATTTTTATGAAGGGTTGTTTAACGCAGGAATTTTTGATTCGGACGTGTTGTTTTCTGGAGCGTTAAACCAAACCAGTTTTGAAGTAGTACACCCTGTAATTGAAGCTTTACTGTTAGCTCAAGAAGGCCTAATAACATCACAAGAAGCCGAAAATAGATTGGACAGATTAAGACGTATTGATGGTAGAGATGAATATACGCGCTTATTTGTTCGTCCGAAGATATGGAATCAATATACTATTGCCCTTAGCGGCGGAGGCGAAAATAACGACTACAGAGCGTCATTGACCTATAATGGTAATAAAGAAGATTTATTAAATGATAAGAGTGATCAGATAATTGCAAATATTACAAACAACTTTGATTTTAATTCTAAGCTTCATTTAAGAACAAATATTAATACTTCTTTTACTAAACAACGTTTTTCTACATCAAATCCCGATTTGCAATCTATACAAAGTTCTGATGTTGATCCGTTAGGATATTTATTCCAGATTCCTTTAAATACCCAAATTTTAGACACTAATGGGAATTACTTGCCAACTGTTGGTATTGGTTCAAATGCTCAAACCTCACAATTAGCATTAGACAGTGGTTTTTTACACCCTTGGGAATATAATATTAAACAAGAATTCGACAATCATAATAGCACAGCAAGACAAACCGAATTACGATTTCAGACTGCTTTATCTTATGACATTAGTGATGCTTTGAAAGCAGAAGTGAGTTATCAGTACGAAACGTCTTCTGGAAACGCTAATAATATTTACAATCAAGAACGATTTGTAACTAGAAACCTTATTAATCTGTATACTCAGAGAGATGCAGATGGAACGATAACATCTACTCCTGTGCCTGATGGAAGCATTGCAGATTTTGTAGAAACTAATCTTAACTCACATACGTTTAGAACACAATTAAATTATGATAACGATTTTAAAAATGGACAACACAAAGTAAACGGTATTATTGGGTATGAAGCAAGAAAGGTAACTGTAGAACGAAGAGAACGTAGGCTTTTTGGTTATAATAGTGAAACACTCACAAATGCAAACCCAGACTTTACGACTACGTATGAACTTGCCGTTTTTCAAGATGCTGAACAAATACCCAACCCTTCTAGAGATCGCTTTGTAGAAAACAGATTCTTGTCTTATTATGCAAATTTAGGGTATACCTATGATGATCGTTATACCATTACAGGAAGTACACGATTAGATGATACGAATCTTTTTGGGGCATCAAAAGAATTTAGAAATATCCCATTGTACTCTTTAGGTGTTAAATGGAATATTGCAAATGAAAATTTCTTCAATCTTGCTGCAATTTCAGATTTGCAATTTAGAGCTACCTATGGTACCAATGGAAATGTAGATACTTCTACCAGTCCATTCTTACAAGCAGGTTTTTTTCAAGGCAATGAAGTATTTACAACCAATAGCGCCTTTGTTTCTACCGTGCCAAACCCACAATTAAGATTGGAAAAAACTAGAACAACAAACCTTGGTTTGGATATAACATTATGGAATGGCATTGTAGAAGCTAACATAGATTACTACAATAAAGATAGCGAAGATTTACTCTCGTTTAGGGCACTTAATGCTACTTCTGGCATTAGAGGATCTTTATTAAATGTAGGAAACCTTACTAATAGGGGTATTGATACAGGGCTTAGCTTACGTCTTGTTTCTTCTGAAAACCTCAACTACACCACAAAGGCAAATTTTAGCTATAATAGAAATGAAGTGACCAATGCCGAAGTAGAAGACTTTGATGTGTCTACTTTCATTACTGGAACAGGTGCTATAGAAGGCAATGCATTAGGCACTATTTACAGTTTTAATTATGCAGGATTAGATCAAAACGGAAGGCCCCAATTTATTGATGAAACTGGTGAGATTGTAGATTTTACGACAGATATTACAAGCACAGATGCCTTGGTAAAAATGGGTACAGAAGTACCTGTCTATTATGGTTCCTGGATTAATGATTTATCGTATAAAAACTGGTCGTTACGTACGTTAACAACATTTACCGCAGGGCATGTTTTTAGAAATAGTGATGTATTTGATCCGGCTGCATCCTTTGGGAACACATTCAGGGATTTTAACAATCGATGGCAACAACGTGGTGATGAAAATACGACAGATGTACCCGCACAAATATCTAGCTTTACAGATCTTTTTGCCAGTGGTTACCAGAATTACCTTTCTTCAGACAAGTTCGTGGATGACGCTTCTACCATACGACTGCAAGAAATTATTCTATCCTATGCTTTTGATGCTAAAACGTTAAAAGCATTAAAAGTAGATCAGCTTCAATTATCACTACAAGCCAATAATGTGAAAGTTTGGAATTTTAATAAATGGAATATTGATCCAAACAATTCATTAATACAAATACAGCCAAGATTTACATTTAGCATAAGCACAACATTTTAATATCCATAAAAATGAAAAAAATAATATATATAATCATCGCTTTTGCATTTATTGTAAGTGGATGCACAAGAGATTCTTTCCTAGATATAAAGCCTAAAGGCACTGTTATTCCGAGCACTTTACAAGATTACAGAGCATTGTTGGATCAAGTATTAGGCCCGCCTATGCAGCCTAGTTTATCTCTCGGATTTGGACGGTCACATTCACTTCCATCTTTTGTAACAGATAATCAAAACATAAATGAAGACATTGTTACGTCTTTTGGGCTTAACAGACGTCAAATACGAGCCTATACATTTCAGGAGAGTTTTTATTCTCCACAAGAAGAAGATTTAGATTGGTTATTATATTACAATCAGATTTATGGAGCAAATCTTATACTGGAAGGATTAGATGAAGTTACAGATGGTACAAGCTCCCAAATAAATGAGTTAAAGGCTGAGGCTAGGTTACACCGCGCTTTTGCCTATTTTAATTTAGTGAATATCTATAGTGTACATTATGACCCCGCTTCGGCATCTACAGATTTAGGAATGCCCATTAGAGAAGGCATAGAGCTTGAAGGACTCGACCTAACAAGAGTGTCTGTTCAAGAAACATACGATTACATTTTAAATGATATTACTATGGGTTTAAATGACTTAAAAGATTCCCAACCTCAAAATGTCATTTTCCGTCCGTCAAAAGCAGCAGCACAAGGTTTACTTGCCAAGATATATTTGTATATGGGAAACTACAATTTGGCCCTAAACGCAGCAAATGAAGCACTAAGCTATAACGATGTTCTTAGAGATATTAATGATGACGAAAGGAGTCAGGAAAACCCCAATGTGATACTTCAACCATTGGCAATAAACAATGTAGAGGTCATTTGGGCTAAAAGCTATCTCTTTTTAGACCCCATATTTGCTACAGAGGAACTTGTAGATTCTTATGAGGTTGATGATGCTCGTAGTTTGTGGTATGATACCCTCGAAAATTTCTTTGGTCAAAGCATAGATGGCTCTGCGTATATATCACAATTGAACTCAGAAGACTATGCTACAGTAGGAATTACTACAGCAGACATGTACCTTATTGTAGCAGAATGCAATGCGAGACTTGGTAATACAGAGGCAGCAAATACAAGTTTAAATCTACTAAGAGAAAACAGGTTTTTTACAGATACTTATACCCCATTAATGATTACCGATCCTACAGAGTTACTCACTTTCGTAAAAGCGGAACGCAGACGCGAAATGGTGAGCAGCATGCAGCGAATGTTTGATATTAAGCGCTACAACCGTTTTGACAATGACAATATTTCTTTAAGTCATACTGTTGGAAGCCTTTCTGGGTCTATAGAACCCAATAGTTTAAACTGGGCATTCCCCATCAGTGAAAAATACATTCAACTTAATCCAGAGATTATTCAAAATCCAAGAGATTAATTTAAAACTTTAAGACAATGAAACATATATATAACATTCTTTTAATTGGTATTATTAGTTGTTTTTTTTCCTGTTATACAGAAGAAGTAAAACCAACAGTAATAACTACCTCAGACTATACGGTACTTGTAGATTATGCAGTAAGCGCACAAGATACCATAGGGAATATTCCTGGAACATCAAACAAAGGCTCTGTAACATTCACAATTGTATCTCAATCTGTACCCAATGCGCTTTCTATTGGAGAAACATATGGAGAACTTATCGTTCAGGATGCCAGTGCTTTTGATCCTGAAATAAATACTGAAATGAATTTGGTAGTTTCTGTTTCAAAAAATGAAATTACAGAAAACACAAATATTTCAATTACAATAGAAGAACCCTGCCCCGATGTAAACATTAACGATTGGTTGGGAAAGATCGCTGTGGTAAATAATGGTACGCAAACCGCTGCTTTTGGTATTGAAAATGACTGTAGTATTTTAACCTTACAAGGAGGTGATGTAGCAGGATTAACCTGTGATGTAGAAGCAGAAATTTCAATACAATATGAAGAATCTGACTCTAACATAGGAATTATTCTTGTTGAAAGACAAGCCTATGATTGTGTTTCTGGAAGTAATCTAGAACTTGAAGCAGATGGAGAGTACGATCAGGATACAGGCATTACAACTCTTAATTACACCTTGTATGAAAACAACAGTATAAACAGCACAGGAACTACCACCTTGTTTTTTGATGCTTCAAGCTGCACACCTGTTGTAAATACAGCTATCTGGGATGGAAATTTAACCGTTGAAGAGCCTGGTTTTTTTGTTGTCTCAGGAACAGGAAAGAGTGGCTGCAATACTTTAGAGATAAGTGGTGATATTTTGAACTGGGGTTGCGACAGTGGCCTCCTACCTGCCCTAGAAATCAGCTTTACACCCGATTCAGATGGGGCTACGACTGGGACTGCAGTTATGGAAAGGCAAAATTACAATTGTAATGCTGGTGAAAACTTAGAAATTGAAGCAACAGGTACGTATAATGAGGATACCTCAACTATTGATTTTACTTATGCTTTTTATATTGATGGTGAAGAATTTTTTACAGGAGATATTGTAATCACTCCAAATTAGAATTAGTCAAGTCTTTTTTTTCCAATGTAAAGTGCACTGCTTATAAAAAGCAGTGCACTTATTAATCTATATTTTATGTTATGGTTTTAAGAGAACCTATTAAAATTAAAGACAAGGCTATTCTTAAAATAGTTTTTGAAATTTACTATAAAGCACTTTTACATTATGGCATTAGGTTTTTGCACTCAGAGCAAGAAAGTAAAGACGTAGTACAAGAAGTATTTATCAAATTGTGGAACAAGAAACTAGAATTTACTAATGAATTAACCTTACGGTCTTATCTATATACTTCTGTAAAAAACAAATGCTTAAATAAACTAGAGCAGCAAAAAGTTAAAGATAACTATAGAAAAGATACTATGTTAATTGAAAATGATATCAGTAGATCAAATCAAGCGATATATAAAGAAGAGATTACAAGACAGCTAGATGCGGCCATATCACAACTTTCTTCAAGAAAACGTGACATAATAAAATTGTCCTTAAAGGGTTTAAGTAATGACGTAATAGCCACTAGGCTCAATATAAAACTTCAGACTGTTAAAACTATTAAATCACAAGCTTATGAAGCCATAAGAACTTATTTTTCAAATACAAATTAGGAATAGAGTTATTAAAAATTAGGGATGTGAAATTCTTTAAAATCGTTGAAAACACCCCTAAAGGTCCCTCAAGGGGACAATTTTACCGAATGAGATTCCTCCCTCGAGGGAGGATTAAGGAGGGGATTTTTAAATACAAAATACTTTATAAGTCTAATAATAAGAACTTTACAATGAATTTAAATAATTTAAGTTAAATCGAGCTCACCTTAAATTATAATATTGTAGCTCTAATTTTCTTCCATATTTTAACGAGAAAAAAACCTGAAATCAAGGCCGTTCCCGTTAGTATTAAAGCATAATTATAGTTTCCATAAATCCAATATCCCGTAGCGAACATACAGCTATAAATAAGTATACAACCTAATAGCATGGCTAATATTCCCGATGGTACGCTCCATCCTTCATTTGTGTCATTTAAAGTAATAGCCTCTTCATTCGCTTCATAGATTACCTTAGCCCAGCCCGGTCCACCAGGCTGTGTTTTTTTATAGAACCCTCGTAATATGTCCTTACTCTCTGGTTGGGTCATATAAGTAGCTAATAGCCAAATCGCCGTTGTGACCAATACAACCATTGGGTACTGATAATAATCTTCAAAAACACCCGTTTTCGCATCAAAAAGGTAAGCACCCACTGGCGTCAATTTTAGTACAATAGAAATGATTCCCGAAGCAAACATAGCTGTGATCTCACTCCAAGCATTAATACGCCACCAAAACCATCTTAAAATAAATATAAGCCCTGTTCCTGCTCCAAAAACCAATAATATTTCAAAAAGCTGTAAGGCATTTTGGAGCAATAAAGCCAATAGTGCACTAAGCACCATAAGCACTACAGTAGACAATCGTCCAACAGCCACCAAACGTTTTTCTGAAGCGTTGGGGTTAATTTGTTGTTTATAAAAATCGTAAACCATATAAGAAGATCCCCAATTTAATTGGGTCGAGATTGTACTCATATAAGCTGCTATTAAAGAGGCTAAAACCAAACCAAGCAAGCCACTGGGCAATTTTGTTAACATGGCTGAATAAGCCAGATCGTGCCCTAATTTATCATCGGCCACATTAGGAAAAGCTTCTTGTATGCTCGCCAGATCTGGAAAAACCACTAGAGAAGCCAGTGCTACTAGAATCCATGGCCAAGGACGCAGCGCATAATGCATTATATTAAAGAAAAAAGTAGCTCCTATAGCGTGATTTTCATCTTTAGCAGCTAGCATTCGCTGAGCAATATAACCGCCACCTCCAGGTTCTGCCCCCGGATACCAAGAACTCCACCATTGTACTGCTATTGGAATAATCAATAAGGTTATCAAGGCATGTGTATCGCTAAAATCAGGAAGTATGGAGAGCTTACCTGCTACATGTTCATTTGCTATCAATTTATCTATCCCTCCTACCTCTGGAATATTTACAAGATAATAAGCAGCACCTATAGCGCCTCCCATAGCTACAAAGAACAATACAAAATCGGTATAAACCACACCTTTAAAACCTCCAAGAGCACTAAAAACTACTGTTATAACCCCAGCACTTATAACGGTTTGCCAAGGCTCTAACCCTAACATGATACCACCAATTTTTATAGCGGCTAATGTAACTGCCGACATGGTAATAACATTAAAGATGACACCCAAATAAACTGCCCTGAATTTTCTTAAAAACGTGGCTGGCGCTCCGCCATATCTCAATTCATAAAATTCGATATCTGTATTAACATTAGATTTACGCCATAGTTTGGCGTACACAAAAACGGTTAACAAACCTGTAATTAAAAAAGCCCACCATACCCAGTTTCCAGATACTCCATTGGTTCTTACAATATCGGTAACTAAATTGGGGGTATCTGTCGAAAAAGTAGTAGCTACCATCGAAACACCCAATAGCCACCAAGGCATTGTACGTCCAGAAAGAAAAAACTCCGACGAATTTTTACCAGCTTTTTTAGAAACATAAATCCCAATGGACAACGTAATCGTGAAAAATGCTATTATTAGTAAATAATCAAATGTGCTTAGCGCTACCATATACTCTTAGATTAAAAATGAAATACCTTATTTTTTTAACGGCTTAATATACATTAAAAAGTTTCTTTATCACACTTTTTTATACAAATACGCTATTAAGTATGCTATAAGCAAGTTGTTAACTTTATAATTAATAATGAGTTGTGACTTCTAAAAATAAGTTTCTTCCCTTTTCTATTTAGCCCTCAATTAAACGCAGGAAAAAGTTGAGTAATATTGATTAACTTTTTCTATTTTTGCACAATTCTTAATGCGCACGTGGCGGAATTGGTAGACGCGCTGGCTTGAGGGGCCAGTATCCGTTTAGGATGTGGAAGTTCGAATCTTCTCGTGCGCACAATTTACCTTCTAAACTACCCTTAATCGCTTTATAAGCTTCAAAGTTTTTTATTTTACGAGTAGCTCTTCGACTTCTCTTATTATTTTCTACTTTTTGTATCTTCGTTTTAAAGGCAACAAGGCACAGTTAATGAATTTTAAACCAAAGTTTTCCGATTTTAAACAGAAAGTTGAAGCCAGCTTCCATAGACAAAAATTTATGGAACTCATCAATGCCAAATTGGTTGATGTTAAACCTGGCTACTGCGAAATTCAAATACCATACAACGCTTCTTTAACACAACAGCATGGTTTTTTTCACGCTGGCATTATAAGCACCATAGCAGATAATGCAGCTGGTTACGCCGCTTTTTCATTAATGGAAGAACACTCGTCTGTATTAACTGTTGAATTTAAGTTAAATCTTATGTCTCCCGGAGATGGAGACTTATTGATAGGTAAAGCAAACGTCTTAAAAAATGGAAAAACCTTAACGATTTGTCGCTCTGAAGTATTTATTCGAAAAAACGGTAAAGAAAAACTCTGTGCAGCTTCCCAAACAACATTGATTGAATTAAAAAATAAGCCCGATAAATAAACAAATCTACATTTATTAAAAATGTAATGTCACGTTTTTATCATTCTATTTGTCACTCTTATAGAACTTAAATAATTTGCAATTGAAAAACTACCAAAACCAATTATTTCCATACGCTTACAACATTCTAGGATCTGTTGAAGATGCAAAAGACGCCATACAAGATGTTTTAACCAAACACCTTTCTGCCAAAAAAAATCATATAGAAAATGAAATTGGATACTTAACTAAGTCGGTAATAAATCAATCCATTAATATTAAAAAGCGGAATAGCAAAACTACTGTTAATAGGGTATGGCTTCCCGAACCTTTATCTACTGAAAAAGCTGATGCTAATATCGATCGAGACGAAATCATATCATACTCAATGCTCGTACTTCTTGAAAAATTAACTCCTCAAGAACGTGCTGTTTTTATCTTAAAAGAAGCTTTTGATTATTCACATAAAGATATAGCAAATACTATCGGTCTTACTATTGAAAACTCACGAAAACTGTTAAGTAGGGGAAAAAACAAGTTGGTTAACTTTAAAACAATAAGTCACAGTAACTATGCTTCTCCCATGCCTTCCTACATGGAGAGCTACGTTAAAACAATTAAAAATGGTGATGTAAAACGCTTGGAAGAAATGCTATCAAAAGACATTTCATTACATGCCGATGGTGGCGAAAACATTAAGGTTGTAAGAGAATTAACGGTTGGGAAATCTGCTTCTTTAAAATTACTATTTTATGTTTATAAAACCTATCTGGACTTTTTATCAATTAAAATTACTCAAATTAACCATCAACCAGCTTTATTGTTTTATAATGAAAATACTTTAATCAATTGCCAGGTATTTGATTTTGAAGACAATAAGATAAAAAGCATATTTTCTATCGTTGACCCTAATAAATTAAAATCACTTTTTTAGTAAATCATCCACGAGCATTCAAAGGGAAAAAATTATTTTAAAGCTTAGAAGATAGCTTTTAGGAGTTACACTTAAGATTTCGTCAGATACTAAAACATGTATTCTGAATTTAGTTCAGGAAATTCAGTACAGGAAGTGGCATTAGTTCTACTTACAATTTTGAATGCTCCCGATGTAAATTGGAATTCTCAAAGTCGGGTTTCACTAATAAACCTGTCACGTTTTCTTGATCTATTTTGTCATTGTATTGTAATTAAAAAATCAATACATGAAAACATTATTAAGAATCGATTGCAGTTCCAGAACCGAAGGTTCTCATTCCAGAACATTAGCTAATTATTTCGAGGAAAGTTGGAAAATTGCAAACCCGAACGGAACCATTATTTATCGGGATTTAGCAAAACAGGATCTTCCCCATATTCAAAACAATACCATTGAAGGCTTCTACACGCCTATTGAGCATATGTCTCCCGAAATTAAAGAGGCTACTGCCTTATCTGACGAATTAATCGAAGAATTAAAATCTGCAGACGACATTTTAATTAGCAGCCCTTTGTATAATTTAAATATACCATCCAATCTTAAAGCATATCTAGATCAGGTTGTTAGAATTGGTTATACATTCAATATTAATGAAAATGGCTATTACGGTTTATTAGAAGAAAAATCAGCCTATCTGGTAACAGTAAAAGGAGGTGTGTACAAAGGGACTTTTATGGAACCATATGATTTTCAGGAACCCTATTTAAGAGCTATTCTTGGACATATGGGGATAAAAACTCAAGAATTATTTTCACTAGAAGGCTCTAGCGATCAACAAACTTTAAAACAGAATAAAGTAATCTTAGAAAATGAAATCAACCAATCATTCAAAAAACAAGTATAAACTATGACTAATCAAAAAGAAAACTATTTTGAAGACGAATTAGAAAATAATGCATCCATAATAAAACCTAACGAAGGTGAAAAATTAGAACTCAACACCATTTCCATAACCTTTAAAGTTACCAGCGAAATGTCTAACGATCAATTAGGGGTTTATGAGATATTCCTACCTCCTATGGCTATTGGTGCAAAATTGCACTATCATAGGTTTATGGATGAAACTTTTATTGTTGATGAAGGTGTTTTAACCATGCAGGTAGGCGATAAAGAATTTCCAGCTGAACCAGGAACTGTTGCATATGTGCCTAAGTTTACACCTCACGGATTTAAAAACGACACTAATGAACCTGTAAAGCTGACATTAATTTTTAATCCGTCTCAAAAACGTGAAGGCTTTTTTAAAGGGCTACATGAAACGTTAAGCGAAGTTCCCATCGATCCTGAAAAGTATTTAAAACTATATAATAAATATGATAGTTTTCCTGTAGACACTTCAAATATGATACCGATTAGAGACTAAAAAACTAAGGTTTATCCTTACTAATTGCAAGGATAAACCTTAGCAAAATCTTATATGCTTTTGTTAATTTTACTTACGTATTTTTTACCACAAATAGTCTCATCAAAAAAAACAAATATGAAAAAAGCATTTTTATCAATTATTTTTATTTTTTCCATTTTTATCACTATTCAATCTCAAAACCCTTCTACTTTCACTGTAGAAAAAACAGACAACACTTCCACGTCATTAAATTTGAAAAACCCTACTGGTTTTTGGCATTTAAGTGGTCCTAGGTCTTATGAAGCTAATAATAACTTTTCTATTTTTTGGCATGATGGTATTTACAAACGATATTTCACCATATTAGACAATGGAAATATTGGTATTGGAGTTGCAAACCCAAACTCCAAACTTCATGTCTTTGGACAAGTGGATGGGAATTTTAATGGTTTAGTCATAGACAACAGAAAAAATTACGGAGCAAATTCAGGCACAAATGAAACAAGCAGAATTCTTTTATCGTTAACTGAAGATGACACTCCTAACCCTTTGAATAGAATTTTTGGCATTATAGAAGCCGGAACTATTTCTGAAACAGATTCAAGCAATGGTAGGCTATCTTTTCATGTAAGACAAAATGGAGCCTCTGAAGAAAAAATGAGGATAAACCATAAAGGAGACATTGGAATAGGAACAACCAATCCAGATATGAAACTTACCGTGAAAGGCAAAATTCATGCAGAAGAAGTAAAAATTGATCTAAGTGTTCCTGCTCCAGATTATGTCTTTAAAGAAAATTACAATCTTAGAAGCATAGAAGAAGTAGAAAGGTTCATAATAGAAAATAGTCATCTGCCAGAAATCCCATCTGCCAAAGAATTTGAACAAAACGGCGTGATGCAAGCAGAAATGGATATGAATCTTCTTAAAAAAATAGAAGAGTTAACACTTTACACGATAGCTCAAGAAAAGAAAATAAAAGAATTAGAAGCTTTGAACCAAAAGCTTATTGAATTACAATTACGGGTTGATAAATTGGAATCGAAAAAATAGCCCCATACATTTATATGAAAAAGAAAAAGAGGTTTCAAAAGTTGAATTTTGTGTCATTCAGAACGAAGTGAACCTGCCTGCCGGCAGGCAGGGAATCTGTTAAATCGAAACTAGAATTAAACAGATAGCCACAGTCGTTTCTTCTTTGCAATGACATTAAATTCAACTTTTGAAATCTCCATTTTATAAAATTTTCATGGAGATAAACTTTATTTTAAATACGCCACAACATTACCCTCAATACGCTGCTGTATATTAGAAACATCCGCCTTTACAAAAGTTTCTCCTGTTATATTTTCATAAAGTTCAATGTAGCGTTCGCTAACACTTTCTATATAATCATCACTCATAAAAGGCACAGTTTGTCCTTCCAATCCTTGAAACCCATTACCTATTAGCCATTGACGCACAAACTCTTTTGATAACTGCTTTTGACTTTCTCCTTTATCCTGACGTTCTTGATAGCCCTCTGCATAAAAATAACGCGAAGAGTCTGGTGTATGTATCTCATCAATCAATACAATTTGTCCATCTTTGGTTTTTCCAAACTCATATTTAGTGTCCACTAAAATAAGACCGCGAGATGAAGCTATTTCACTGCCGCGTTGGAATAATTTTCGTGTATAATCTTCCAACACAACATAATCGGTTTCCGAAACAATACCACGCTTTAAAATATCTTCTCTCGAAATATCCTCATCATGATCTCCTTGTTCTGCTTTGGTAGCCGGTGTTATAATAGGTTCAGGAAACTTATCATTTTCTTTCATACCCTCCGGCATAGGCACACCACAAAGCATACGTTTGCCCGCTTTATACTCACGCGCTGCATGACCAGACATATACCCGCGAATAACCATTTCCACCTTAAAAGGCTCACATAAATGCCCTACTGCTACATTAGGATCTGGCGTAGCCGTTAACCAATTAGGCACCAAATCCTCTGTTGCTTTCATCATTTTAGTAGCAATCTGATTTAGAATTTGTCCCTTATAAGGAATTCCTTTTGGCATCACAACATCAAACGCAGAAAGCCTGTCGGTTGCAATCATAACCAATTCATCATCATTAATATTATATACCTCTCTTACTTTTCCTTTGTAAACATTTTTTTGGTTAGGAAAATTGAAATTAGTGTCTATTATTGTATTACTCATTACTTTACTCTTTACGAGTTTATTTGTTAATTATTTTGTCATTAAGAAAAGTGAACCTACCTGAACTGAACACCGAGACCAAACACTGCATACTGCAAACCGAATACTGCACACTGTACACTGAATACTAGCCTAATCCCTATTCTCTATACTCTTATAAGCAGCAATAACCTTTTTAACCAGTTTATGGCGAATCACATCCTTATCATCTAAGAATATCATGCCCACGCCTTCTACATTTTTTAAAATTAAAAGCGCTTCTTTTAAACCAGAAATAGTACGTCTGGGTAAATCTATTTGTCCAGGATCACCTGTTAATAAAAACTTAGCATTTTTTCCCATACGGGTTAAAAACATTTTCATTTGCGCATGCGTAGTATTCTGCCCTTCATCTAAAATTACAAAAGCATTATCCAATGTACGACCGCGCATAAACGCCAATGGCGCAATTTGAATCGTTCCGTTTTCTATATAATGTGCTAACTTTTCAGGTGCTATCATATCCCGTAAGGCATCATATAATGGTTGCATATACGGGTCTAGCTTTTCTTTTAAATCGCCTGGTAAAAACCCTAAGTTCTCCCCTGCTTCTACTGCCGGTCTTGTTAAAATAATACGCTTAACTTCCTTATTTTTTAAAGCCTGTACTGCCAATGCTACACCAGTATAGGTTTTACCTGTACCCGCTGGCCCAATGGCAAAAACCATATCGTTCTTACGAATAAGTTCTACCAACTTTCGCTGATTTGCCGTTTGTGCTTTTATAAGTTTACCACCAACACCATGAACGATAACCTCTCCACTTTCTTTTGAGGTCGTATAATCATCACTGCTTTGGCTTGTTAACACTCGCTCAATTACATTTTCGTCTAGCTTATTGTATTTTGCAAAATGTTTTAAAAGCATGGTGATTCTGCGATCGAATTCTTCTAACAATTCCTCATCGCCAAATGCTTTAATTTTATTACCTCTAGCAACAATTTTAAGTTTAGGGAAATACTTTTTTAGGAGTGCGATATTAGTGTTTTGGGCTCCAAAAAATTCTTTTGGACTTATTTCTTCAAGTTCGATTATAATTTCGTTCAAAGGCGTGAATTTAATTTTTGCATTTCATCCGATTTTAATGAAAATAATATTTAATTCGATGAAATGATTTTATTAGTTTTGTTAAAACTCAAAAATACATAAATTTGAGTGACTTAACGCTAAAAACATATCAACAATTTTGCCAATGGCGATAATAACCTTAACCACCGATTTTGGTGAAAAAGATCATTTTGCAGGTGCAACAAAAGGAGCCATTTATAGCGAACTTCCCGATGTTAGAATTGTTGATATCTCCCACTCCATATCGCCTTTTAGCATTCCCGAGGCAGCATATATCATACAAAATGCTTACGGCAGTTTTCCTAAAGGCACCATACACATTATAGGTATTGATTCTGAAATAAACCCAGAAAATAAACATATTGCTGTAAAGCTCGACGATCACTTTTTTATCTGTGCCAATAATGGTATTATGAGTATGATTTGTTCCGAAATTGCTCCCGAAAAAATAGTAGAAATCAATATTCACGACAAAATACAAACCAGCTTTCCTGTATTGGATGTTTTTGTAAAAGCAGCATGCCACATAGCACGTGGCGGCACATTAGAGGTTATCGGAAAAACTATTAATAAAATTAAGCCTATTAAGAACATAGTACCGTATGTTAATGATGATAAAACGCAGATTATTGGAAGTGTTATTTACATTGATAACTATGGCAATGTCGTTACCAATATAAAAAGGAGCTTTTTTGAAGCGATACAGAAAGGACGTCCTTTCGAGATTTCGGCACGAAATAATAAGTTTAAAACCATTTATAAAAAATACAGCGATATTGTTAATTTCGATATAGAGGAAAGCAAACGTCAGGATGAAGGCAGAGGCTTGGTCGTTTTTAATTCAGGTGATTTTTTAGAAATTGCTGTTTACAAAAGTAACAGCGGTACCGTTGGCAGTGCATCAACGCTTATGGGGCTTGGTTTAATGGACGCTGTTAGCGTTAATTTTATAAAATAATAAAATATGTTTGTAAGAATTGTGAAAATGGGATTTCACGAACAAAATATCGAAACCTTTCTTGCTAATTTTGACGTTAATAAAGAAAAAATCAGAAATTTTAAAGGCTGTAATTTTTTAGAACTCTATAGAGACAAAAACGATCCTACGGTATTCTTTACATATAGTTATTGGGAAACTGAAGACGATTTAGAAAACTACAGGCACTCTGATCTGTTTAAAAATGTTTGGGCTAAAACCAAACCTTTATTTAATATTCCTCCAATGGCTTGGAGTGTTGATAAATTAGAAACTTTAAACTAATAATGACTAAAAAAGCGCTTCTGGTAATCGATATGCAAAAGGGTTCCTTCGCACCGGAAACCCCACGATATGATACTCAAGGTGTAATCAATAGAATTAATTTGCTGGCCAATAAATTTAGAACTACGGGAAACCATGTGTTTTATATCCAACACGATGGCACTAAAAACAACGAATTTATTCCTAAAACAGAAGCTTGGGAAATACTATCGGGATTGAAGGTGTCCGACGAAGATATCCTGATTAATAAATATGCCAATGATGTGTTTTATAATTCAAATCTTAAATTAGAGTTAGAATCACGCAACATCAATAATTTATATATTACGGGTTGTGCTACCGATTTTTGTGTAGAAGCAACGGTACAATCTGCTCTAGCAAAGGATTATACAATAACGGTTGTAGAAAATGGACATACTACAGGAAACCGACCGCATATCACTGCTGAAAAAGTAATAGAACATTATAATTGGGTTTGGCAAAATATGATACCCACAAAAGGAGTTATTAAGGTGAAACGTTTTGAAACTATTTTAAACACGCTATAAAATTTTAATCCATAATAAAATGTCATTGTTAGCACACAATTAATAAATTTGCTGCGACAATCTTTTTAAATCAAAAAGCAAAATTAACCACATTACTAGCTAATCCTTAACAAAATAGAACGGATTTCTGTAACAGTGCACAAAATATAATACATGATAGCAATACTTAAGAAAGAAATAAATTCATTTTTCGCATCCCCTATTGGCTATTTAGTTATTGCCATTTTTTTAGTTTTAAACGGTTTATTCCTATGGCTATTCAAAGGCGATTTTAATGTTCTGGATTATGGGTTTGCAGATTTATCATCCTTCTTTTTACTAGCTCCTTGGATTTTAATTTTCTTAATTCCTGCGGTTACCATGCGTAGCTTTTCTGATGAAAAAAAACAAGGGACTCTAGAGCTTTTACTCACAAAACCTATATCGCATATAAATATCATTTTAGGAAAATATTTTGGTGCTTTTATTTTAATTTTAATCGCACTTCTTCCAACACTACTGTATGTTTATACCGTTTACCAATTAGGCAATCCAATTGGCAATCTAGATATGGGAAGTACACTTGGTTCCTATTTCGGATTATTATTTTTAATCGCAGCCTATACCGCAATTGGTGTGTTTGCCTCTTCCCTATCAGATAATCAAATCGTATCGTTTATCATAGCCGTTTTTATCTGCTTTCTATTTTATATAGGCTTTGAGGGTATTGCAGATTTTGTTTCTAGTAATTTTATAGAACAATTGGGCATGAGCGTACATTTTAAAAGTATGAGCCGTGGGGTGCTCGACACCAGAGATATTTTATACTTTTTAAGCGTTACTATTTTCTTTTTAATGTTAACCAAGATAAATATTAACAAAGCAAAAAAATGATTTTAACGCCTCTATTTATTACTTTTTTGGTGCTTGTTTTTGTACTGGTTTGGCTGTTTGCTAATACTATAGACAAACGTAAATGGGTTAGTTTACTAATAAGTTTAGTGTTAACTCCTTTTGCTTATTTTTATGTATTTTACCCGGTACTAAATATTTTTAGCAGTTACCATCATCAAAAACACTTCGATGCTGAAATGTGGAAAGATAAGCCCGCTCTACGCTACGAAATGAGTAGAGAAATAGTGGATGAAAATTTGTTTCTTAGCAAAACCAAAGAAGAAGTAGAAACCATTTTAGGAAAAAGCGAATGGTTTGGCTGGGACCGTAGTATAAAAGCAAACTCACCAGATAAATGGAATTACAATTTGGGTTTCAAACCTGGTGCTTTTAATAATATGCAAGAGTGTATTGAACTCGTATTTAATAACAACGCAGTTGTAAGTGTTAAACAATATCAATTAGAAAAAACCTTTGAATAAAAACATTAAACATATAGCCATACTACTACTTGCAATAATTGCCATTAATTTTTTAAGTAGTAACCTTTTTAAACGTTTCGATTTAACTGCAGATAGCCGCTATACACTAAGTCAATCGGCTATAAACATTATAAAGGATATTGAATCTCCAATTGTTGTAGACGTGTTTTTAAATGGTGATGATTTTCCTTCGGAATTTAGACGCCTTCAAAGAGAAACCAAACAATTATTGGAAGAGTTTGCAGCAGAAAACAGTCAAATTATTTTCAATTTTATTAATCCGTTGGAAGATGAATCTACAAGGGAACGAAACATTCAGCAACTTACACAACGTGGATTAACCCCTATGCAATTAAGCGTACAAGAAAGTGGTAAATCAACAAAAGCTGTAATCTTTCCTTGGGCTTTAGCAAGTTACAACGACCAAACTATTGTTATTCCCTTAATCAAGAATAAAATAGGCACGACCCAGCAAGAATTAGTTAGTAATTCTGTACAACACTTAGAATATGCTTTCTCAGACGGGTTTAGCAAACTAACCAAGCCTAAGCGTAAAAAAATTGCCGTTTTAAAAGGGAATAATCAATTAGAAGATATATACATTGCAGACTTTCTTAAAAAGCTTGGAGCCTATTATTTTATAGCGCCTTTTACTTTAGATAGTACTGCAAACAATCCGCAAAAAACACTAAAAGACATAAACGCTTTCGATTTAATAATCTCTGCCAAACCTACAGAACCCTTTACAGAAGAAGAAAAATTGGTTTTAGATCAATATACTATGAACGGAGGTAAAAGTTTATGGCTCATAGATGCGGTGGCTATGGAAAAAGATAGTCTTTACAATGATGCAGGCAAAAATTTTGCTGTAACCAGAGATCTAAATTTAACCGATTTCTTTTTTAAATACGGTGTCCGTATAAACCCCGTAATAACAAGCACCCTCTACTCTGCTCCAATTACTTTAGCTATGGGACAAGGTAGCGAATCGCAATTTCAGCATTTAAAATGGCCTTATTCACCATTAGCATCATCCAACAGCAACCATCCTATAGTTAATAATCTAAACTTAGTAAAATTCGATTTTGCCAACCAGATAGACACCTTAAAGAATAACGTTAACAAAACAATTCTTTTAGAAACGGCGCCTTTAACAAAGCTAGAAGGCACACCAAGGGAAATAAGTTTAGAACTGGTAACACAAAATCCAGATCCTACACTTTTTAATAAGGGCAATCAAACCTTGGCGGTTTTATTAGAAGGTACATTTACTTCAATGTACAACAACCGTATAAAACCCTTTAAACTAGAAAAAGAAAAAAATAGTAGTACACCTACTAAAATGATTGTTATTGCAGATGGCGATATTATTAAGAACGACGTTGTTAAAAATATCCCCCAGGAATTAGGTTTCGATCGTTGGACAGGAAAAACCTACGGTAACAAAGAATTTTCATTAAATGCCGTTAATTACCTTTTAGATGACGATGGACTTATAAACATTCGGTCTAAAGAAATTGCCGTGGCTTTTCTCGATCAACAAAAAATTGCAGCCGAAAAAAACAAGTGGCTCTTCATAAATATCGCATTACCACTGGTATTACTAACCTTGTTCGGGTTAGGATACAATTATGTTAGAAAGAAAAAATATGTTTCTTGAATGTTAATAAGTTTGTTTCCAATTTTAGTCGGTATCGAATATATTTGTAAGTACCTTTATTAAAATTTAAAACTCAGTATAAATACATGAAATTTATAGTATCCAGTACCTATTTATTAAAACAGCTACAAGTTTTAGGAGGCGTAATTAATAGTTCTAATACCTTGCCAATTTTGGATAATTTCTTATTTGAATTAGACGAGACTAAACTTACAGTTTCTGCAAGTGATTTAGAAACAACAATGTCTTCTTCTCTTGATGTAGAAAGTGATAGTAAAGGTAGTGTTGCCATTCCTGCGCGCTTGCTATTAGATACTTTAAAAACATTTCCCGAGCAACCGCTTACATTTGTTGTAGAGGAAAACAATACTATAGAAATTAGTTCTAATCATGGTAAATATGCCCTAGCTTACGCCGATGGTAATGAGTTTCCAAAAGCTGTAGCATTAGAAGATCCAAGTAAAACAGTAGTTACCGGAGATGTATTGGCTACCGCTATTAGCAAAACTATTTTCGCTGCTGGAAACGATGATTTACGCCCAGTAATGAGCGGTGTATTTTTTCAATTCTCAACAGAAGGTTTAACTTTTGTGGCTACAGATGCACATAAATTAGTAAAGTATACACGAGAAGACATTAAAGCCAATCAAGTTGCTGAGTTTATCATGCCTAAAAAACCTTTAAATCTTTTGAAAGGTATTTTAGCAGCCAGTGAAGATGAAGTAACTATTGAATATAACGAATCGAACGCAAAATTCACATTTGAAAACTCTGAGTTGATTTGTCGATTAATCGACGGAAAATATCCTAATTATGAAGCGGTAATCCCTAAAGAAAACCCAAACAAATTAGTTATAGACCGAACACAGTTTTTAAACTCTGTACGACGTGTAAGTATCTTTTCGAATAAAACAACACACCAAATACGTTTAAAAATTGCCGGAGCAGAACTTAATATTTCGGCAGAAGATATCGATTACAGCAACAAGGCGGAAGAGCGTTTAACATGCGATTACCAAGGCGATGATATGCAAATTGGTTTTAACTCACGCTTTTTAACCGAGATGTTAAATAATCTTGGTTCAGACGAAGTACAATTAGAAATGAGTATGCCTAACAGAGCAGGTATTTTAACTCCTATTGATGGATTAGACGAAGGCGAACAAGTTACAATGCTCGTTATGCCTGTCATGTTAAACAGTTAAATTCCTATAACCATGTGCTGAACTTGTTTCAGTAAGGCAGGAATCTTATTAATAGGAGATTAAAAATAATCGTTAAAAGACAAACAGGCTATCAAAATTTTGATAGCCTTTTTTATTTAATCTAAAATACTTCTGCCCTAGCAGGAATGAAAAACGCCTACTAAAAGCAGACGTTTAATTTATCTCATGCTACTTAACTAACTAATAAAAATCTAGAGATAAAGGATATTTTGAATTAATCGTTATTTGTTGTTTTTAATTCACAAAATTAAAAGACAAAGGGTATGTTGGTATTTCACCTTTACTAGCTTTAATGGCATTTATAATAGGGAATATTATAGAAATAACTCCTAAAACTATAAAGCCCAATATTCCTAAGCCAAATAATAATATTAAAGGCACACATATTAAACAGTAAACTATTAAACTCAACTGGAAGTTTATAATGCGCTTACCATGAGCATCCATTTGATACACCTTTTCTTTTTGAGTAAGCCAAAGAATTAAAGGTAAAATTAAACTTCCAAAACCAGTTACTAAAAATATTAATTGGCTTAAATGTGTAATAACAATTAATTGATTGTCTTGTCGTTGCATGATCGTGATTTTTTGATTGATACTTATTTGACGCATCATTTCAAAAAATGTTACATTTCTAGGTGTGTTAATTTCCGTATGGCTGCTTCTAACTAGCCATTTTTCATTACAAGAAAAGGGACATCAATACTAAACGCAAAAGTTTCAACTAGATGCCTATTAAATAAACGTTCTAAAAAAGAATGTTTTTCTCCTACCATGCTCAACACTCTTATATTGTTCTCAACAATATACTTATGAACCGTATGGTATATATCCTTAGCCTTCACATCAATATAATCATGAATGACATTCACAAAATTCGAATTAAAAAAATCAATATTCTCACTTTGATTCTGTACTGAATGATTCTCGTCTGCAATATGCAACACATGTAATTTGGAGTTACTTAACGTCACTAAATCGGCAAGAGGTTTTATATGATCCATAGTAAACGAAGTGGTATTATTAGTAATGAATGCCACTTTATTCAAATCTGAAAAAGCACAATTATCTGGAATTGCCAATACCGGTGCATAACAACGTTGCATAACTCGAACCGTGTTACTTCCAAAAATCACCTTCTGCAAGCCAGAAGCACCTTTAGTACCTGTTACTATTAAATCGACCTTGTTTTTTTTTGAGACCTGATTAATAGAATCAATAAAATTATCGTAATCGACCATAGAATGAAAATGGTGTTTATCATTATTATGGCGCTTTTTTATTTTAGATATAATATTTGTTAAAGATTTCTTGGCAGCATCAATAATGGTATTATAAATGGTCGTAGAAGAAGAAACGGTCATCATATCATCAGAAATAAACGAAGAAGCCTTCTGCACATTAAGCAAATAAAAATCGCATTCAACATCTTTAAACAATGCCATAGCAAAATCAATGGAGTTTATAGAGTTCTTAGAAAAATCGGTAGGCAACAATATAGTTTTCATTGTAAAAAAGAATAGGATTATAAGTAAATATATCATCACCTTCCAAAAAAAACTATGACATATGTCAGTTGTAAAACATTACCTACAATTTAAGCATAAAAACCAATATATTTTTCTTTTAATGCATTTTTGGCATAATAAATGATACAAATAAACAACAGCGAAATCATGGCTCTCACCATAAATTATTTTTCATAATAACGCTTTAACAAACTAAATAACACTGTACTGTAAATCGCTAAATAATCAATCTGTTTGAAGAGTAAAATAATACAGATGAAAAAAACATTTCTTTTTTTAACCATTTTAGCCTCTATTTTGGCCTTAGTGCTATCATCGCTTCTTATTTATAAGTTAGCAATTGTTCCCAGCATTCTAGGTTTAATATTTGGATTGCTAACATTTTACCTATTTAAAAAAAGAAAACAAATAAAGAAAATAATCCAATTTGCCTTTATGCTAAACATTATGGCCTTAGCAATAACTACCTATAAATCAATATTCAACAAAATAGAAATAGCAGACGCTAAAGCTCAAGAAACCACAAAACCAAAATCAGAAAATAAAAAAGGCTTAAAAAATTTTAGAGATTAGTGGTATATATTTAACCCTATTTGGTAAGTAATTTCTTCGGTTTTGTTTATATTAGCACCTTTAAAGCTTAAAATTAAACTAGTACACCAAAAGTTTTCTCGCCCTTGAAAATGATTTAACTGTATAGGTTAAGATGTGACTATCTTACTATTCATACGCATGAAAACATTTTACATTCTATCTGTAATTGCATTAGTGGGCACCTGCTCTACACCAAAATATACTGCAAGAATACAAAACCTTAAAAACAGCATCGAACTGGTAGACAGTATTCATGTTGTTAAATATGCCAATACGATCACCGTAAAGGAGCTAAAAACGCATCTATATAAATTTTCATCTGAGGAATTTGAAGGTAGAAAAGTTGGGGAAAAAGGACAAAAATTAGCTGCTGAATTTTTAAAATCATATTACCTCAGCGAAAATATCGCATCCCCATTTGAAGGCGACAACTATTATCAAATTATTCCAAAGGAATTCTTTTCAAATGGCATTAAAAGTTCAGAAAATGTTTTAGCCTATGTAGAAGGTACCGAAAAACCTGAAGAGGTTATTATTATTTCCGCGCATCTTGATCATCTTGGCATTTCCGATAACGGAGAAATAAATCGAGGAGCAGACGATGACGGTTCTGGCACTGTGGCTATTATGGAAATGGCACAAGCTTTTAATCTAGCAAAAAAAGAAGGCCACGGCCCTAAACGCAGTATATTATTTCTACACTTTACCGCCGAAGAAATAGGAAAACAAGGATCTGCATTTTATACACAACACCCTATATTTCCTTTAGAAAACACGGTTACCAACCTAAATATAGATATGATTGGTAGAGTTGACGATTTACATAAAAATAATAAAGATTACATATACCTTATAGGTTCCGATAGACTTAGCAAAGAACTTCATTATTTATCTGAAAAAGTAAACAACTCCTATTTTAATATGAATATGGATTATAGGTATAATATAGAAGGTGAAAGCCATCAATACTATTCTCGCTCAGATCATTATAATTTTGCAATAAATGGGATTCCTGTTATCTTTTATTTTAACGGTGAACATGCCGATTATCATAGATCAACTGATACTCCAGATAAAATAGATTATGAACTGTTACAAAGACGAACAAAACTCATATTTACTACAGCTTGGCAAATTGCTAATCAAGAACATCGCATTGTTATCGACGAATACAATGAGCTGTTAAAATAGACTCAAAAATTGCTGCTCTATTAATTCATTTTTGTAATATAGCGCAAATATATTATGCTAAATGAAAAAATTAATAATTCTTCTATACATCTCGCTGCCTGTAATTGCGTGCAGTTCCCAAAATAAAAAAGCTTCAAAAAATACTGGTCGTGCCATAGATTATGCAAAAACCATTACGGCAGACGAATTAAAAGAAGCCCTCTATATCTTTGCTTCGGATGAATTTGAAGGTAGAAAAACTGGAGAACCAGGACAAAAGAAAGCCATAGAGTTTATTAAAAATCACTATATGTCTGTAGGCGTTCCTTCCCCCATAGCAGAAGGCGACTATTTTCAAGAAATTCCCGAATCATATTTCCCAAACAAAGTAAAAGCTTCTGAAAATGTATTAGCTTATATAAAAGGTACAGAAAAACCAGATGAAGTTGTTATAATTTCTGCACACTTGGATCATATTGGTGTTACCAAAAAAGGCGAGGTTTATAATGGTGCTGACGACGACGGATCTGGTACCGTAGCTATTTTAGAGATGGCAGAAGCCTTCAAAATAGCTTCAGAAAAAGGTCATGGACCAATACGCTCTGTATTATTTTTACACGTTACAGGCGAAGAAATGGGATTATATGGATCGCGCTACTATACAGATAAAGACCCTATTTTTCCTTTGGAAAATACTGTGGCAAACCTTAATATAGATATGATAGGTCGTGTAGATCGGAAACATAAAAACAACAGGAACTACTTATACCTAATAGGATCGGATAAACTGAGTAAGGAATTGCACAACATTTCTGAAAAAGTGAACAAAAAATATATCAACATGAAGTTTGATTATACTTATAACGACGACGACGATCCGAATCGTTTTTATTATCGTTCAGATCATTACAACTTTGCTAAAAACAACATCCCGGTTATTTTCTATTTTAATGGTACACATGCCGATTATCATAGACCTTCAGACACTCCAGACAAGATTCAATACGACCTGTTAGAAACACGGGCTCGCCTCATTTTCCATACCGCTTGGGAATTGGCTAATCGTGATGAACGTGTAAAAGTAGATTGAACGCACTCATACAAATGGGATCATAAGCCAGGTTTTGTAAAGAAAAAAGATTTCTCTTAAACAAGATTGAAGATAAACTTCTCTATAAACAAAAAGCCCCTTAAAAAAGGGGCTTAATGAGTTAAAGGCTATTATTTTTGAACTAAAATCTTTTTAAAATATGTTCTATTATCATTTCGAATCTCTAGGATATATAGTCCATTATCAATGTTCGGAATACGGAAAGCATTGTTATTTTTAACCGTACCTTTAAATACTTCCTTTCCAGATATATCTATTATTCTATATTCTAAATCATCTTGTGAAAATTGAGATCCTTTTATGTGTATTTGATCTTTACAAGGATTGGGGTAGACTTTATAATTGTTATTTTGGAGAGTTAATAATGAAAGAGCTCCTGATTTTGGCCATATCTGTACTTCTGCCAGATGGAGTAAAGTTTGAGATGAAAAGGACTGCACCCTTACATAACGCGCATTACTATGATCGATGTCAATGGTAAGACTTTTATCATTTGCCAAATCACCGTTAGAGAAAGAGTAGTTCTTCGACCAAATGGTTTGACGGGAATCGTTCAAAACAGAAACTCTGAAATTTCCGATCCGGTATCCTGCATCCTTACGGTTCCATAAAACAATCTGATCAATATCAGATACCTTATCTAGTTTTAATTCCCACCATGGATTGGCGGTTTTTTCGGAGCTTGTGAAATCTGTTTTTGGAAAAAGGTACCCATTGTTTGCAGCTTCGGCAAAACCACTACTCCTATAGAAGTTACCTATATGAGATGCACTTCCTGCAATAGCCAGATTGCCTAAAGGAATTCTGAAGTTGCCATCATAAACCCTAAAGTCTCGCAATGCTAGAATTCCCCCAACCTTCTCTACCGAAATAGAATATCCAAGTACAGATGCCAGACGTGTAACGCCATCTGCAGAAATTTCGTTTCCAGGAATTTCATACCTTTCGTTTTGTGGGATGTTGAAACTAACTCCCTCATAAGTTTTTTCCCAAACAACTGCTTCAGAAGCATCCCTAACTACAATTTTCATGCTTTCTACAGGTGCACTGTTAGAGTTGACAACTGTTATATGTGTTGGATTAAATTCATGGGTGAAAGTGTATTTCCACTCATTTTCGTTTTTTACCAAACTGCTAAAATCACCAGAATGGTCGTTAAAAGTAATCGCTTCAACTTCAGAAAGAGATAAAGCCTTGCCATCCAATCGCTCTATGCGTACATACTTTATCAATGGCAGTGCGGCAATTGTTCCCTCATCACTAACCCAGTCAAAAATTGAGGCATATAAGGATTGTCCTCCGTTCAAGTTTAGATTAGATAACACATAATCCCTAGACAATAAAGGTCCTGCCCCTAAACCGGGGTCCTGATCGTACAAACTCAACCTTACATTCTCCAAATCATCCACATTTCCTGAAGAACTTATACGTACTGCTTCTAATGTTTCGTCATAAGGCAACTCCAATTGCCAGAACGATAACGCATCTGGATTGGTAGTTGCAGACTGCTGATTCCTCACGCCATCATGAGCATTGCTAGAATATTTATCTGTAAATGTTGACGACTGAATCGAGGTTCCATTTGGTGCAATATTTTCATAATCACTAATTTCTGATAGGTAAGCACGACCAATATAAACTTCATATGGTCCAGAGTTTTTAAAGCTCACCTTAACATTTCCTACCGAATTTCCGGTATGAAACATCATCTTTTCGAATTGACCAGTCCATGAACTTTTTCCTATTGGGCTTATCTCTTTTTCATATCCATGTCCTTCTATCTGTACTAGGAACTTATCGCTTGTTTCTATTCGTTCTTTTAAGAATCGTATTGAACTAATTCGCATACTTTCAGAATCAGGACCTTTAGGAACAAGATATATTGTTTGTAATCCTGAAGGGGAAGCTGTACTAAATTTAGAAATCGGTGAAATAGCCCAAACATCAGAAACTGCTTCCCTATATTCCATGGTGGCCAACAAAGCTCCAGCTGGGCTTCCGATACGTAATTCGAGGTTATTGTTTTTTGCCATTTCAGTGCTTATGGTAGTCTCACTGGCGAAACTAAGCTCGGCATGATCAAAAATGGTCCCATCACCAAAGTCAATATTAGCATAACTGGTAGACTCACCATCAGCTAAACCTGTAATGTAACCTTCCGAACGGTGATTGCCTGTTGATGCAGAACCGTTAATTGATGTGTAGTTATGAGCATATATCGCCGGATATACCAACAGAGCTTCTACACCTATCTCATAGGTTTTATTGGGTTTAAGATTGTCAAATACACCTTCAATGACTCCATTATCCCATAGTTTCAGGCTATGCTTGCCATAAGGACCCAGAGCGCCATGGTTCCATTGGTTAGAATTGAATGGAGATGAATTATAAACAAAATCCCATTCAGAATGATCTGTAAAACCACCATCACCAATAAGGTTACTCCCTTTAGGCAACTTATAATCATATATTACAGAAGGTGGGGCATTAAAATCGTGTCCGGTTTTCCAAATAGTACTCCCATATTCCAGAGCACCCACATCTGGGGCATCTCCAATATAAGTATCGTTTATACCAGGGATTAATACACCTTTATCAATAGCAGCCGAAGACATTGATAACCTAATATCATTTCCTGCTAAATCTACAAAATCTGAAGCTGTATAATTTATATTTCCATCGACTGTTAAGCCTGGTGTAACTATTCTTTCTAAATTTAGTTGTAGATTATTCTGGTAGCTTGATTCGATTGGAGGTCTGCCCATATTATCAACCCAAGGTCCTTGGTGTTTAGAAATAAAGGTATTGTGGTAAAAATTATGAAAACTAAGACGAGAACGTATTGTTGCCTCAGTACCCACATCTAAAACAATGTTTCGGTACACAGTAAGATCGAGCCCGGAATAGAATGCCGCAAATCCCGATCCATTAGTTCCAGGACCACGTGCATCCCGATTGTAAATTGGTGCATCCCGAAAGATATTATGGTGTACCAAGGTACCACCACCCTGGCCACTTTCGCTATCTCCATCAAGCAAAGCAGTATCCCATGAATTACGACAAAACTTTTCAAATAAATTATATGAAATTATAGATTTAAGGGGATAAAAACGGAAAACGCCTCTTCCTACACCACTAAATGTATTGTAACTAATTAAAAATCTCGAAGAACTTGAAGAAATTTCTACACCTGTTGCATCGATCTGATAACTGATATCCTCAAAAAGGTTGTTAACAATATCCCAACGGTCTCCATCGGCCTGAAAAACAGATGTATGGGTTCGTTTAAAGGTGTTGCTTATTATTTTAACATTATCGCCAAGTATTCTCATATAACCGTAGTTATTCTCATTAATACCATATACTTCGTTCTCTTGAAAAACAAAGTTTTTACAGGGCGTAAATGAAGTAGGGCCTCCTCCACGGTGAATAATTCCTTTGATCTCAATATTTTGGGCACCCTGCAGGTCAAAGGTAAAATCGCGTTTCTTCATTTCTATTTCAAGGCTGTTTGGGTCTACCCCTGATTCTGCCTTGTAATACAATGTGTTATTCCCAAGTGCTTTAAACCACTCATGGGGACGGTTCATAGCTTTAATTGTTCCGGTAATAAAGTACCCAAATCGCATCTTTTGAGAAGGAAAATAGGTAAGTGGGCTAGAAAATGTAACCTTACCATCAGGGTTATAATCTCCAATTTCAGAATATTGGGCCGACCAATCGGATGAATGGTGGTACACTTGTGCACCGTTCCAGAAATTATCTGGCCATCCTGCCAGTTCTGGTGCAGTAAAACCTTCGTGTTTCATTGCCCCATATGGTATAATACCCCAATCATCTACATAAACCGGGTTGTTCTCCCCTCTTTCTCTTGCAGGATATCGCAAAACGCCATTAACAAACATCGTATTGTTAAAAGAAGCATCATTCTTTATCCAACGCGATCGCTCGCTTGGCGGGAGGTCTTCACCTGCATCCCAGTTCATGGTAGTGCTCCATACATCGGTATCGGGGCTTCCGTCCTGGTTTGTATCACCGGTTGCAAGAACCCAGCCAGTTACTGGGTCACATGTACTCACCACGACTTTTTCGTTATTGTAGGCTTTAAAAGTTATTGGGTTACCGGAAAGTCCGCTTTTTTTCACAATCACCTTCTCATGGTATGTACCTCCCCTAATTTCAATTGTGCTCCCATACTGCGCAACATCTGCTGCTTTCTGGATCGTTCTAAAAGGACTGTCGATGGTTCCGCTATTGATGTCGTTACCCGTAGTAGAAACAAAATAGCGATCTTGAAAAGGCGGGAAGCCCGTATCTGGAACAACCTCCAGAATCACATCATCGAACCTGGGCTGTCCGCCAGTAGCTCCATCAACATTGTTTCTTAGTTCAATCTTTATAGCAATACTGGTCAAATCTGTAAAGAGTTGTTCTTTAAATTCAACATCCTGATAGACATCCGAGGCAACAACCGTCACACTTTTTCGGGCTAGTTTTAACTCCTCTCCATTAATGATATAGGATACATCATAATGGGCCATACCTCCAGCCTTGACATCGGTGGCTTTAAAACTCAGTTTTAGCCCTTTACCTTTGGTGACGTTAATATTATTGATTGTATCGGTAAGAAAAGCTGCAGATGAGCTCTGATTTACAAATGCATATTGAAGTCCATTGGAGCCTCCTTTAACACCATCAACTCCAATATAACCAAAATTCCACTTAATAGTCCAGTCGGGTATGGTGAAGCTTGAAGGGGAATTGGCTGCTCTTCTAACAGCATTCTGAATTGGAGCATCACTTGGTGAAATGTTCTCAAAATTGCCATTCCCGGTTGCCCCCGAAATAAGAACCTGAGACCAAGCAGTAAGAGCAAAAAACTGAAAGATTAGCAATAAAAACCCTCTAATCAACAGATTTTTTTTAAATAAATAGTAATGATTTGGCATAATAAGTTTTATTAAAAATTAGAATGTAAAATGTCTTTTGTTCTATATAAAATCAAAATCAATTTGTATTCGAATAGGTCTGTAAAACTAGCTATATAAATTTGTAGTCATTATGAAAAATAGTCACAATTCTACCTACATATAGTCATTATTCAACTTAAAAACAGTCATTTACATGAATAGCGTCGACAATTAGTTCAGTAAAGGCGTATAAAGTATTCGAAAGTTTAGATGGGTTCTCGCGTCGTCCAAATTGTAATTTGGACTCCAGAAAGTTTGGACGGATCAATCCCAAAAGCTGTGTGTGAATTTGAACTTGCATTAAAAAGCCTCGCAAATGATGAGTTACAGTTTGTTTTATGAACTAGCCAAAACATGGATCGAAGTAAAATGCCCTATGATTTGTAGGCGAGTGTCAAATGTTTGAAGATGTCGTTAAAAAAGAAATGCTGTTTGAGCACATGCCCGAAGAAAACAAAGAGTCAGGACAATAGGTTGGGCAATAGGATTGACAAGTGAGAAATGGTCATCGGGCGAGTTCATTTCTTTTAGGCATCGAAAACTAATTTGACCGCCGAGAATCTAAGGCTAGACTTTTTTGTTTCTTTTTTGGTCAATGCAAAAAAGATATAGATAATTAAAAGCATATTTTGACCAAACACAACTTTTAGTCATGATCCCAATTTGTCTTGATCCCCGTTTGGACACCTCCTATAAATGAGTTGTACTATTAAAAACAAAAAAAGCCTTTCAATTTCTTGAAAGGCTTTTATTTTGGGTGGATGATGGGATTCGAACCCACGACCCTTGGTACCACAAACCAATGCTCTAACCAACTGAGCTACAACCACCGTGTAACATGCATTTTGTAATGCGTGTGCAAATGTAATTGATTTCAGCCTTATCTACAAAGACTTTTTTCAATATTTTATGCTAATATTAAAAATAAAAATTAATCATTATTCTAACTATTTAATATCGAAGATGCTATCAATAGCAATTTGGCGTTCAACCGTAAAACCTTCGGCATACTCAACACCTACTAGTCTTCCCAGATCTCTGGCCCTGTAAATAACACTATCTGTAAAGTTTTTACTGGATATAGGTGTTTCCGGCTCCTTACTACCACTATCATAAAACTGTGTTTTATAAGCCAGCACAGAAGCCATCTTTTTATCTATAAAGCCAGATACATCAACCGTAAAATCTGGTTCTAAATTTTTCCATTGTATATAATGGTATACCTGTTTAGGTCGCCATGGCTGTTGTAGTGTATTCTCACTATCATGAGTTTCAATTTTAATCAGTCCACTTAAAAAACAAGCATCACTAACCAGCTTACTCCCCTTACCATGATCTATATGCCTATCGTCAACAGCATTACATAGCACAATTTCTGGTTGGTATTTACGAATCATTTTAACAATTTCCAATTGATGCTTCTTATCATTCGTAAAAAAACCATCGGCGAATTTCATGTTAACCCGAACAGTAGCTCCAAGTATTTTAGCTGCATTATCGGCCTCAACATCTCTTGTTTCTGCTGTTCCTCTGGTCCCTAACTCTCCCCTGGTTAAATCTATGATCCCTACTTTTTTGCCATTGGCTATTTCTTTTGCTATGGTAGCACCACAACCTAACTCTACATCATCGGGATGTGCTCCAATAGCGAGGATATCTAATTTCATCTATTACCTTTTTTTGTTGGTTTATTTTGCTAAAATTGCCTGTTGAAAACAGACGTAATTAACCCCAAAACATTTCTTTAAAAATGCAAAAAAATATGTTCATTTACACGTAATTCTCCTTTATTGTACCCTTAATTCTAATTTTTAAGCACCATTTTAACAATTTTAAGCTTTCATTTATTCAATCGTATAACAAATCGTTAAGGACTCATTACTACTCTCACGTTTTCGTATTCATTTTCAATAGATAATAGCACTAAAAAATCACAATTTCGAAAAAATAACATACAAGCAAAAAGCATGACATTAATCATACTTATTAGTCGCAATCAGCAGTAATTTTACTTAAGAATAAAATAAAACACTAAAGTTAACAAACAATTACAAACTATGATCTATTTAATGCTCCTCATTTTAGTAATCACAATTGGTTTTTTCGTATGGGGAAAGTTTACGCCAGATATCGTAGCCCTTATGTCTATGATAGCTTTATTCTTAACAGGAATCTTAACTGCTAAAGAAACGCTTAGCGGATTTAGTAATCCAACTGTTGTTATGATTGCCGCACTCTTTATTATAGGTGAAGGTATTGCACAAACAGGGTGGACAGCTTTAGCCGGTAAGAAATTTGTAGAATGGGCAGGAAAAAGCGTTCCTAAACTATTAGTTATCGTATCATTAGGTGCAGGTGTATTATCTGGTTTCGTTAGTAATACCGGTACAGTAGCAACTTTAATGCCTCTTACAATATCATCGGCCTGGAGTATTGGTACATTACCATCAAAAATGTTAATGCCCGTAGCCTTCGGTTCCAATACCGGTGGTTTATTAACCTTAACAGGTACGCCTCCTAACATTATTGCCAGTAATGCCTTAACTGAAGCTGGTTTTGAAGGATTTTCATTCTTTGAATTTGCATTAATAGGCTTACCTCTATTAATAGTAGCCTTACTATATTTTAGATATATTGGATACAAATTATTACCTAAAAATAAAACAAACAATAAGCCTGTAAACATTGAATCTACCTTACATAACTGGATAGAGGCTTATAAAATAGATAACGGTTATTATAGATTGCGTATAAGATCGTTATCTCCTTTAATCGATTCGAAAATTGAAGATTGGCAATTTGAAAAAAATTACAATGTTTCTATTATTCGTATAAAGAGAAGACACCCTAATGTTCTGAAAAAAATTCAAGCTTTTGAAGAATTTCCAAGCCCATCAACAGAATTGTACTATCACGACATTATAACCGTGAAAGGAGATACTGAGGCGATTAACAAAATAATGATTTCGTTCAGACTAGGGTTATTACCTCTTGAGCCAATTACCGACGAGTTAAAACATAATTTAATTAACCAAGAGGTCGGTATGACAGAAGTTATCGTAAACCCAAACTCTATTTTAGTAGGCAGAAAATATAAATTGGGTGATTACTTTAAACGATATGGTATTCAACTTTTAGCTGCATCCAGAAACAACAAACCTTTACAAGAGAAGGAAATTACCGTAAAAGCCGGTGATGCCTTTTTAATACGTGGTACTTGGGAAAGTATTGACGATTTAAAAAAGCAACACGAAAATCTGGTAATAATTGGTAGTCCAGAAGGAATGGCTAAAAATGTTGAAAGCCTTAACTCGAAATCATTTATTGCCTTAGGGGCCTTAATACTTATGATCATATTCATGGTCTTTAAAATAGTACCAGGCTCAATTGCCGCATTAATATCTGCCGGTATCGTCTTACTAACTGGTTGTGTGCCTATTTCTAAAGCATACAAAGGCATTAGTTGGACAAGTGTCGTTATGATTGCTGCCATGATACCCATGGGAATCGCATTACAAAAAACGGGAACAGCACAAGTTATCGCTAATGGCTTGGTAAATTATTTAGGAGCTATTCACCCTATTGCTTTATTAGGAGGTGTATTTCTTTTAACAACAACATTTAGCCAGGTAATCAACAACTCGGCAACAGCCGTTTTAATGGCCCCAATTGCTATACTTGCTGCAAATTCGCTAGGCCTCTCGCCTGCTCCTTTTATGATTGTAGTAGCTATAAGCGCATCAACGGCATTTTTAACACCAATAGGAACAACTACCAATGCTATGGTTATGACCGCTGGCGGTTATAAGTTCTTAAATTACCTAAAGGTGGGAGCACCATTATTACTCCTATTCTTTATAATAACCCTTGTACTTGTGCCAATTATTTGGCCATTCTAAAACTTATTAATAAGAACCTTTTAAAAAATCTTACAAGATGAAAACAACAGTGAAAGATCCTACCCTAGAGCGGTATGGTCTGAAAAACGTGAAAGTGAATTGGAATTTATCTCCAGAGAAGCTTCAGCAAATTACAGTTGAAAAAGGTCTAGGGAGAGAAACTACTAACGGAACACTTTCTATTAACACAGGGAAATTTACAGGGCGGTCTCCACAAGACCGTTTTCTGGTGAAAGATGAGTACACTAAAGACAGAGTTTGGTGGGGAAAAACTAATAAACCAGTATCCCCGGAAAACTTTGACAAACTTAAAAACGAAGTCATAAAATATCTTTCTGGTAAAGAAGTTTATGCAAGAGATGGTTTTGTATGTGCTGAACCAGAGTACAGAACAGGCATCAGAACCATCACAGAACTACCTTGGTCTAACTTATTTATTTACAATATGTTTTTAAGACCAAGTGAAAAAGAATTAGAAAACTTTGAAGAAGATTGGTTAATCCTTTGCGCTCCTGGATATACTTGTCCAGACCCGAAGGGTCACGGCATTCGTCAGGGCAATTTCTCGATTCTTAATTTTACACAAAAAATAGCTTTGGTTGCAGGATCGGCCTATGCAGGTGAAATGAAAAAAGGTATTTTTTCTGCATTGAACATGATTTTACCAGTCGAGAAAAATGTATTACCAATGCACTGCTCTGCTAACGTTGGAAAATACGGAGATACTGCTATTTTCTTTGGTCTATCTGGAACAGGAAAAACAACACTATCTGCAGATCCTAACAGAAAATTAATTGGAGACGATGAGCATGGTTGGACAAAAGACAACACCATTTTCAATTTTGAAGGTGGATGCTATGCCAAGGTTATTGATTTATCTGAAGAAAAAGAACCAGACATTTTTAGAGCTGTTAGACCAGGAGCTTTATTAGAAAATGTTGTATTTAAAGAAAATGGAGAGGTCGATTATAAAGACAGTAGCATTACTCAAAATACACGTGTAAGCTACCCAATTTATCATATTGACAATATTCAGGAAACACTTTATGCAGACAACCCAAAAAACATATTCTTTTTAACATGTGATGCATTTGGTGTATTGCCTCCGGTATCGAAATTAACACCTGGGCAAGCAGCCTATCACTTTATCTCTGGTTACACTGCTAAAGTAGCAGGAACAGAAGCTGGTATTACAGAACCGGTACCATCCTTCTCTGCTTGTTTTGGAGAGCCTTTTATGCCGCTACATCCAACCGTTTATGGTGAAATGTTAAGCAAAAAAATGAAAGAAGCTGGCGTAAATGTATGGTTGATTAATACAGGATGGAGCGCAGGACCTTATGGTGTAGGAGCTCGTATAAAATTAAAGTATACAAGAGCGATGATTACAGCGATCCTTAACGGCGATTTAGACAATGTAGATTATGAACAAAACTTTATTTTCGGCTTACACATGCCTAAATACTGTCCAGGAGTTCCATCAGAAATTTTGGATCCTATGAACACATGGTTACAAAAAGGTGCTTACGTTGGTAAAGCGATTCAGTTAGCGCATTCTTTTCACTTAAATTTTGAAAAGTATTCCTCTGAAGCATCTACACAAATTATTGAAGGTGGGCCATTAATTGATGAACATCATCACTTACACGAACACTTTTAATAGGTTCTTATTTAACCTTAAAAGGAGCTCATTCTGAGCTCCTTTTATCTTACTTATTAGTCAAACAGAAAAACAAAAGACAAAAATTATTTTACCGAACCGCAAATTCATACATTATGAAGTATTACATCTCCACCTTAATCATTATTTTAACCATATCCTTAAGTCATGCACAAACGTCTCCGGAAGACAAACTTGGGGCATGGTATACTTATTTTGGCAATCACAGATTATCAAACAAAATAAGTATTGTTGCAGGTGGACAAATCTGGGCATATGAGCCCGCAACAAATCTCAATTTATTCCTTGCCAAATTAGGCTTAAACTACCACATAAATAATAAATTAAAAGTTGAACTGGGTTACAGTTTTTTAGATATCGATAAAAGCATAGTGCCTAAAGCTGGTAGTCATGTATTCGAAAACAGGCTATCCGGACAAATTGCCTATAATCATAAACTAAACAAGCTTCCTATAGATCATCGCCTTAGAATTGAGCATCGTATGTTTAATCTTCCAAACGGACATTCAGATAAACGTAGGCTACGTTACAGATTGGGAACAAAAATTAAATTGAACAAGTTGCTTTTTATTCGTATCAACAATGAAGTACTTTCTACCATTGAAGACGATTTCTCTACTGCAAACAGGTTTTATACGGCGCTTGGCATAAAACTCACTAAATCCAGCAATTTACAATTAGGGTACTTAAACCGCCACCTCTTTAGAAAAGACATAAACTTACACCGATTACAGGTGGGACTATTCATTAAAACAGATCATAGAAAGAAAGAAGGTTAATAGCAACTTTTTTGAGGTTGTCTCCAACGGTTTAAAAACTGTCTTTTGAGTCATTCGCTTTATCTTTAGACTCAAGACGGGACAAAACCAATAAATCCCATAATTCTGATGTTTAGATGTTTATTTTTAAGTGATTCCCCTCCTGACAAAGTCAGGTCATTTTAATTCAGAATAACACTTTAGAGACAACCTTAATCTTTCTATTTTAAAAAGATAGCTTAACTTTTTCTGTTATAACAACATATTCGTTTTAACAGAAAAAGTCCAAGCTACAATACGTGATTTTTTATTACCCTGCCCCATATCAATAACTTTAATTTTAGTAGCGCCAAGCTTTTTTAAAGATGTTTGTATGCCTTTTATTAAATCTTTTTTAGATACTAAAGTCGTAAACCATAAACACTGGTCTTTAAACAAAGTGCTTTCATATAAATAATTATGAATAAAAGCCTTTTCGCCACCCTTGTACCAAAGCTCATGATGCGTGCCTGAAAAATTTCTAACTACATCAGTACGGTCTTTATTCAAGCCTATTAATTTTCGCGTGGTAGCCTCTAATACTTCTGTTTCCGACTTATAAAAAGGAGGATTACACATAACCGCAGAGAACTTATCGGCCACTTCTAAAACACCTTTAAGAATATTTGAACTATTTCTTTGATGTCTTAATTTAATTGAAGTATCCAATTTATTTTTTGCAATAATTTTCTGTGCGTACTGCAAAGACTTTTTATCGATATCCGTCCCAACAAAATGCCAATCGTATTCTGCCTTACCAAGAACAGGATAAATACAGCTAGCTCCGGTTCCTATATCTAAAACATTAATATTTTTATCTACATCTGATTGTTTTAATAAATCTGCCAAATAGTGGATATAATCAACACGCCCCGGTATGGGAGGACATAAATTAGTATCTGGAAATTCCCAAAATTTAATATTGTAATGCACAAACAGCAGTGCTGTATTTAATGCCTTTACGGCTTTAGGATTTGCAAAGTCTATAGTTTGGGTTTGATATTCATTTTCGAATACAAACGGTTTTAAATCCGGATACGAGCGACATAACGTGTCTAAATCGTATCCGGATTTGTGCTTATTCCTTTTATGAAAATTAAGATTTGTTTTGATCTTTCTTTTTTTAATTGTGATTACCCTTTTTCTTCAATAGTGTTTCCCTCTTCATCCAAACCTAAATAAGGGTTAAAAGCAATTTCCCATAGATTCCCGTCTGGGTCTGAAATATAACTGCTATAGCCTCCCCAAAAAACACTTTCTGGTCTTTTTACTATGTTTACGCCTTTTGCTTCTAAGGTTTCTATTAGGGCATCAACCTCTTCCTTTGTTCTGGTATTAAATGCCAAAGAAAATGCCTTAAACCCATTACCTTCAGGACTAACCCCAGCATCTTCGGCCAATTTCTCTCGTGGATAAAGTGATAATAAAAGTCCGTTTAACTGAAAAAATGAGATGTCGTCATTGCTTGATTTCATCTTTTTCCAACCAAACTTATTTTCATAAAAATCGTTGGACACCTGCAAATCATCCACACCTAATCCAACCATTGTTAACCTTTGCTCCATAGTGGTTTTATTTTTTATTTATGTAATCTATTCCTTTATTCAAAACTGAAGTAATGGTTTGTATTGGCAAATCTTCATTTGGATCTATTCTTAAAGTTTCAATTTGCTTATGTCCTGTTTTTTCCAAACCCGGATGGTTAATACTTTTCCCATCCTGCATAAGTAAATAAGGAACTTTAATTTCTTCATCAATCCATAGATAACATAACACCTTTCCTTTGTACTTAAAGCAAGGTATTCTAAATTTTAAAACCTCAGAGATGGTTTCATCCAAGTCTAAAATAACATGTCTTAACGCCAATAATGTACTCTTATTTGGCTCGCTTATATTCAAATAGTAGGTATCGGTTTCTTTAATCATAATTCACTATACTTTAACCGTTTTCCAATACCCCTTTTTAAACCAAATAATAGAAACAATAGCTATTGCTATTTCTGCTAAAGTTATCGCCCAAAACACGCCAACAGGTCCAAAATCTAAAGTTATTGCCATAACATAGGCAAAAGGCAACTGTAACAGCCAGAAACATACAAAGTTTATATATGTAGGTGTTTTGGTATCTCCTGCACCATTAAAGGCATTTACAACCACCATAGCGTATCCGTAAAAAATATAGCCGGCAGCCATAACCTGTAAACATAAGCTTCCATATTCAACAACATCTGGGGTATCGTTAAACATTTCTATTATTTGCCGAGCAAACACCAAATAAATAATAGAAACCACCCCCATAAAAATGGCACTGTACTTTCCTGTTTTCCAAACAGATTGTTCGGCTCGTTCGGGTTCTTTAGCTCCTAAATTTTGTCCTACCAACGTTGCGGCGGCATTACTCATACCCCAAGCGGGCATTAAAGTAAACATAACCACACGAATTGCAATGGTATAACCGGCCAATACTTCGCTACCAAACTCGCTCATGATACGCATTAAAAACACCCATGAAGAGGTACCAATTAAAAACTGACCAATGCCTCCTAATGATACTTTAATTAAATTAAACATAACGCCAACACGAATAACCAAATCCTTAACACCTACTTTAATTTTGCTATATCCAAGAAATAAAATAGCTAGCTGAAATACTACGGCTGTTCCTCTCCCTATTGTCGTTGCAATAGCTGCCCCTTCTACTCCTAAAGCTGGAACTGGTCCAAAACCAAAAATAAAGATTGGGTCTAAAATTATATTGAGTCCGTTTGATAGGATTAACGTCCACATGGCTACCGATGCATCTCCGGCACCTCTAAAAACAGCATTGATTAAAAACAGTAACACGATAGTTACGTTTCCACCAATAAGTATTTTTGTATAGCCATAACCTTCTTCAATAAGATCTGGCTCTCCACCCATGAGTGCTAAAATTTCCTTAGCGTACAGGATTCCAAACACACTAATAATGGCGGCTACAATAACACCAAGAAAAATAACCTGAACCGCTGCTTTCGAGGCTTCTTTTAAATTTTTTTCGCCCACTCGCCTTGCTACTATAGCTGTAGCAGCCATACTTAAACCTATGGCAACGGCATAAACTAGGGTAATTACCGATTCGGTTAAACCAATGGTAGCTACGGCATTTACACTTACCTGAGATACATACAAAATATCTACAAGTGCAAAAATAGATTCCATGAGCATTTCTAAAATCATGGGAATGGATAACATAAATACGGCACGACGGATACTGCCTGTTGTAAAGCTTTGTTCTTTACCAGTTACAGCTATTTTAAAATATTGAAGGATCTTCTTAAAAGATAATTTATCTGATTGCATTTTTGATTGTATTAAATATAAGTAGTTACCAAGCTCCTGAAACAGGCTTGGCATTGTTTAGTTCGAGAGAACCTCGACACGGTACGGAAGTCTAGTTAATCAATCATAGCACAAAGATGTATAATTAATTTTAATTTACAAAATGATTTTTTAGGCTGTTAATGTCCATTCCAATATCTTCGCAGAAATTTTAAACGATGGTAAAAGCGGTTATTTTTGATATGGATGGGGTTATAATTGATAGTGAACCCATGCATAATAAAGCGTATCACGACATGTTTAACGAAGTGGGTATAGACGTTTCCAACGAACTGTATGAATCGTTTACGGGGCAGTCTACTATTAATATTTGTAAGCGTTTATGCGATCATTTTAATTTAACCGAAACCCCGGAACATTTAGTAGCGCTAAAGCGAAAATATTACAAGCATTTTTTTGAAAGCAACTCCGATTTAACTCTTATTGACGGTGTTTTAGATTTAATAAAAGATTACTACAATAATGGTTTAACTTTAGTTTTAGCATCGTCTGCTGCTATGACAAGTATCAATCAAATTTTTGAACGTTTCGACCTGGACCAATATTTTGTTGCCAAACTAAGTGGCGGTGATTTAAAGGCTTCTAAGCCGCATCCCGAAATTTTCATTAAAGCAGCCGAAGCTTCTGGTTTTAACAATGATGAATGTATTGTTATTGAAGATTCTACTAACGGTATTAAAGCTGCAAAAGCCGCTAACATATTTTGTGTTGGCTTTGATAGTTTTCATTCTAAAAATCAAGACTATAGCCAGGCAGATATGGTAATCACGGATTTTAAGGATATTGTATATAATAAAATAAATACACTAACTCCCTCTTATTGATTATCTGTATTTTGCGAATTTGCTTTTTGGATGATCGCTTTTAAGCGTTCTTTTCTTAAGGCCTCCTCTGTCTTTTTTTTATTTTTCTTTTGGGCTATCAACTTAGAATGCTTTGACTTATTCTTTGTATTCTTCTCGCGACCCTTTTTTGCCATAGCCCAAACTATTTTTTATAGTACTTGGCATGACCTCTATAAGCCAAAAAGCCTAAAATAGCTACAATAACACAGGCAATTCCAATAAATTTCACACTCACAATTTGATCTCCACTGGCATAACTATGTAAACCTGCCAGATAGAAATTAACTCCAAAATACGTCATTAAAATACTTGAAAACGCTACGATAGACATTAAATTAAATAACCAACGCCCACGAAGTCCGGGAACTAATCGCATGTGAACCACAAATGCATAAACCATAATACTAATAAGTGCCCAGGTTTCTTTTGGATCCCAGCCCCAGTAACGTCCCCAACTCTCATTAGCCCACATACCACCTAAAAAGTTACCTATGGTTAGCATGACTAAACCTACTGTTAAAGACATTTCGTTTATAATAGTAAGCTCTTTAATATTGAGCAGCATTTTCTTTTTGTTTTCTTTGTTTGTGAAAATCATTAATAATAATGACACTACTCCTAATATCATTCCTAAAGCAAAAGGACCATAACTCGCCACAATAACCGCTACATGTATCATCAACCAATAGCTATTTAATACGGGTTGTAAATTCGCAATAGCTGGGTCCATCCAGTTCCAATGGGCTATCATTAAAATCATGGAAGTCACAAATGCTGTTGATGCTATAGTTAAATCACTTTTACGACCAAAGGCTAAACCGAAAAACATGGTGGCCCAAGCCACATATATCATAGATTCGTAGGCATCACTCCATGGAGCATGTCCAGATATATACCAACGTACAATCAAACCTGCCGTATGCAATAAAAACAACCCAAGAATAATCCACTTAAAAACGGTTACAGTGATATCTATAGGCTTGCTCTTGTCTTTAAAAATTTGAACAATAAGTAATATAAATAGCAAACTTCCCGCATACATATACCAACTAAACAACTTCTTGAAAATATCGTATTTGTTGTATAAAATCTCGGTATGCACTTTATCATCACTTAACATCACCTCTGCTCCGTATTGGTGCTGCGTTTTTTTGAACGCTTTTAAAAGCTTGGATGCCTCAGTAAAATCACCTGTTTGTTTTGCCTGATTTAAAGTATAGAGATATACACTAAATCCATTTTTTATAAAGTTTCCGTAAAGTGAATCTTTTATCTTAAGATTCCCGTGTTTATAATCGTAAGTAGAAGTCCACGTGTTATTTTCATCATCAGGAATTGGAAATATTTTTAAAGACATGCCTTCTATGGTATTGTACAACAATGTAACCCGCTGATCGGTTTCTTTAAATTCCTTCTGGAATCCGTTAGGCACTTGAGCTTTGTATGCTTCATCTAAATATGGCGCCAATTTATATCTGCCGCGCTCTGTAAAAAAATCGGCTAATGTGGCATATTTATTCTCTTTTGGAACACCAATCATTTTTCGAATGGAATCGCCTTTTTTCGGTTTTAAATAAATAATGGGCACATTATACCAAAGCATTTGGCTTTCCTGCATAGAAAGGAACACCTGGTTGGCATCAAATTCTCCATAAGTATCATACTTACTTAGTTTACGCAACATTTCAGACGCATAAGTATTTACAGGCATCATCCGTCCGCTAAGATCTTGAATAACTAAATGTCCAAATTCACCGGCATGTGCTTTAGGCGTAATATTTGCTGCTAAAATAGAATCAATTTGGGTTTTAGTTGGTTTGGAATGACCGTGTCCATCATTAGCTGTATGCTCTTGTGAAAACGCATTCAATCCAAAACATAGCAATAACACGGTAAGTAATTTGGCTTTCTTGGCTTTTACTTTGTTTAATTGCCTTTTTAAGTCTCCAAAACGTGATCCTTTAACAAACATAATAGCCATTAATCCAAAATAAAGTAGAAAATAACCAATGTAGGTTAACATCGTACCTACACCATCATGATTTACGGAAAGGATGGTTCCTTTTTCATCAACATCGAAACTTGATTGAAAGAAACGATACCCACGATGGTCCAGGATATTATTCATGAAGATTTTATAATCGAAATCGCCTTTTTCTTTATCCAAAACAGTTACTTGACTAGAAAATGCCGAATATCCTTTTTCTGTTCCGGGATAGCGTTCTGCTTCAAAATCGTTTAGTTTTATACTAAAAGGCAGCTCCAATATTTTAGAGCCGTACTTTAATGCTACATCTAAACCACCAATATTTACTTGTTTATAATTTCCGTTAATTCCTCGGCCCCCCAATACACCAATCGATTTTGTTTCTCCATTGGCAGTTACTTTAAATACCGCACCGTCTGCATCGTTCTTTAAAAGTTGTGATTTTTGTACAATATCGAAAACACCCTTAACTACTGGTTTTGGAAATACCATTTGCATGTTACCAATCACATAGCGCGAACGTAGCATTAAGGGTTGTATACTATCTTTTACCAGTTTTCCTTGTGCTCTGGTAGCCATGGTCATATACTCCCCTTCAAAAGGAGATTGAATAGTAAGCTCGCCATTATTGTGAATAATGTTTATAGCTCCATTAGTCGGCTTGTTTAGTGCAAATAAAATATTATGAATACTTTGTACTTCTCCTGCTTTTAAAAAGTGATTATGCGGTCCGCTTCCGCTTGCTTCAACTATTTTTAAGTATGCTTCTCCATTATCATCGGGTACAATATCTTCTTCTGCTCCAACGATAAACTTTTCTAGTTCAATAGAAACAGGCTGTTTATTGTAATCGGTTTCTATGCTAAAATCGTTATCCAATCGTCCGGAAAAATCAACCTTACTTTCTATATAACGTTGCTGTAGTTGTCCATCTACTTTATAATCACCAACAATTTGCCCTATTATATAAGTATCTCTCGATAAAAATGTGTTTTCGGTTGCGCCTTCCCTAATAGCCATCATCCCCTCAAAACTCACATATCTCGTAACAAAAGCACCTAACAAAATAAAAAGGAAGGCCAAGTGCAAAGTAAAAGTTGCCCATTTTTCCTTTTTATACAATTGGAACCTAAAAATATTACCGGCAAAATTTATGACAAAAAACACCATAATGGCTTCAAACCACCAAGCATTATAAATTAAATTTCTGGTATAAGGTGTTGGCGATGTTTCCTGTCCTGCATCTAAAAATGTTCCAGTTGCCATAGCTGCTGCAAAAACAATAAATAAAATAGCTGTAAGACGTGTTGAAAAAAGAATATTGGTAAGTTTATTTTGCATGACTTTACCTCGTTTTTAAGGTTGTGCAAATTTACGTATTTATACCAAATATGCACTACCACAAATTCACTAATATTATGTTAATTAATGGTATCTCGGTTGTATTATGCATTTATAATAACGCCAAGACTTTATTTCTATAAAAGTCATATTATGCTCTTCTAAGAAAACAATATCCGCACTATTTGCAGTCGCTAAGACGCCAAGAAGCTAAGTAAAGTTGTTTCCCTAAACTATTGTCTGAATACTTTGAATGATCACTGCTTACTGAACACTGGTTACTGATTACTGAATACTCCCCCAGTTACAAATACAACTCGCTAAGGCGCGGAGACGCTAAGCCTAAATATTTAAAAAAATTATTGCCTGAATACTGCCAACCGAACACTGAACACTGAATACTGAACACCGAACACTAAATTCACCTCGCTTCAAATATTTTTAAATACAAAAACGTGCTCATTTTTCTGGCGCGTCTTTTGGCATTTTCGGCATAATCGCCCTCAAAAAGTTCATCGACCGTTTCAAACCATAAGTTTAACCATAATCCGAAATGTAATTCAGAGATACTATGCCCATTGTCTTTATCGACTTTAATGTGCGCTTCTAAAGGGTTTCCTAAATACTTTGTTTTTAAGAATAAGCTTGATTCCCAGAAAGTAGTCAATCGTTCTAAATGCGCATCCCAATCTTCTATAGTGTTATTAAAGAAGGGAGCTAAAACCGTATCTTTCCGCACTTTATCGTAAAAAGAAGATACTAGTAAAAATACGTCGTCTCTGGATTTAAGGTCTTTTTTATTCATAGAACTGCAAAATTAAGCTATTTATTGATTTGGTGAGACGCAAAGTCGCAAAGGGGCCAAAAATACTGATTACTGTAACTGATCATTGAAAACTTTCCCTCGCAAAGCCGCCAAGGCGCTAAGAGTATTAAGAATGTAGATAAATGCTAACTGATCACCGAACACTGGGTACTGCAACTGAACACCGAACACTGAACACCGAACACTGAACACTGAACACTGAACACTGAACACTAATAAACCAAAAAAACGAAATTCATAATTCGTAATTCGTAATTGGTTAGTATTTTTGCAGCATGATTTCAGTAGTAATTCTCGGTTCCGGTAATGTTGCGACTCACTTGTTTAAGGCTTTTAATAAAGCGGATGGCATTGTTATAAATCAGTGGTATAGCAGAAATATAAATGCAATAGCTTCTTATAAAAATGATACTGAGGTCATTGATGATCTGTCATTAATTAAAGATGCTGATGCTTACATTTTAGCGGTTAGCGACGACGCTATATCCGAGCTTTCCTCCCAACTTCCTTTTGAAAATAGGTTGGTAATGCATACTTCGGGGAGTGTTAATATTTACGACATTGACAAAAAGCATAAACGCGGTGTATTCTATCCGTTGCAAACGTTAAGTAAGGATGCCGACATTGATTTTGCTCAAGTGCCAATTTGTGTTGAAACTATTGATAAAAAGTGCTACCCTATCATAAAAGATCTGGCTGTGGCTATAGGTAGTCCAACTAAAAGGGTGAATAGCGACCAACGTAGGGTTTTGCATTTGGCTGCTGTTTTTGTAAACAATTTTACGAATCAGCTTTATAGAATTGGTCATGAAGTAACCGAAAGTGAAGGTGCAGAATTCGACCTATTAAAGCCGCTTATTATGGAGACTGCTAAAAAAGTACAGGATTTATCTCCTTTTAAAGCGCAAACCGGACCTGCCATGCGTAATGACAAAAAAACAATACGTAAGCATTTAAAACTTTTAGAAAATCAACACCACAAAGATATTTACGAATTATTAACCACCTCTATACAACATACCCATGGAAGAAAAAAGCTATAAAGAATACTTAGAACACATCACTACATTTATATTCGACGTTGATGGCGTTTTAACAGATGGTACCATAACCATAACCTCTTCTGGTGAAATGTTGCGTAATATGAATATTAAAGATGGTTACGCTTTAAAAACGGCTGTTGATGCAGGTTTTAATGTATGCATTATTTCCGGAGGTTCTAATGAAGGGGTTCGTATACGCTTAAAAGGTTTAGGGATTCCTCATATCTATTTAGGGGCTCATAACAAAATTGAACAACTGGACGAATACCTCAGCAATAATGGCATTAAATCTGAAAATGTACTTTATATGGGTGATGACATTCCTGATTTTCCTGTAATGAAACGTATCGGTTTGCCTTGTTGCCCTCAAGATGCTGTTCCTGAGATAAAGAATATATCGAAATACGTGTCTCATAAAAAAGGTGGTAAGGGAGCTGTTCGCGATGTTATTGAACAGGTATTGAAAGTACAGGAAAAATGGAATGGTAACTTTGGGGCTAAGTATGATTAAAATATGGTTTGCAGTACGCGGTACTCAGTTTGCAGTAGCAGTTGGCAGTGATTCGCAATTAATATATACTGTGGCTGTATTTTTTAGTTTTTTGGATTTTATATTAATGCAGTTGATTGCTCGCGAAGCCGCTAAGACGTGAAGGATGACTGATGACTGATGACTGATGACTGATGACTGATGACTGATGACTGATGACTAAATATAACAATTACAGAAGTCTGAAGACACGAATATATTAACATAAAACTTGGCAAGAAACAAAAGGAGACATAGTACCGGATTTGGTTACATAGGCTTTGGAAATAACCAAAGTGTATTTAATCGGCAGTCTAGAAAACCTTTTTCTACCCTTAAGGAAAAATTAAACAACGAAACCTATTTTCATCATCAACTTAATTTTTCCCATAAGAGCTTAACCAGACTTGAAAAAGAAGCCATAAAAAACAAGATTAGAAAAGGAGAGAAAATCAGGAGGCAAAAAACAATTGTTGTATCTATTTTTGTTTTTATATTAGTCCTTTTCATAATTAAATTGTTAATTGACAGTTTTATGTCAAGCTTATAAACTAAACATACATTTCTCACTTTGAACTTTCTAAACCTGATTCGCTGGAAAAACCTGCTCATGATTGCTTTTGTGCAATTGCTTGTTAAGTATGCTTATTTAGACCCTTACGGGGTTCAATTAAGCTTAACGCCTTTAGGGATTACCCTTCTAATTCTGGCAACGATTTCTATTGCAGCCGCAGGAAATATTATTAATGATATTTATGATGTTGAAACCGATACCATAAACAAACCGAATAAGCTTATTATAGGCAAATCCATTTCGGAGAAAACAGCTTATAATATGTTTATAGCTTTTAATGTTATAGGTGTTGGCTTAGGCTTTTACGTATCCCATTTGGTTGGAAAAAGTCCTTTCTTTTCCATTTTTGTCGTTATTTCAGTCTTACTTTATGTATATGCTACTTATTTAAAACGAACCCTTTTAATAGGTAATATCGTTATTTCGGTATTAGTAGCGTTAAGCCTTATCGTTGTAGGTGTTTTCGAATTGCTGCCCACCATAACCCCCAATAACCAACATTTACAACTAGCCTTTTTTAAGACCATTTTTAATTATGCCATATTTGCTTTTGCCATTAACCTATTGCGGGAAATAGCCAAAGACATCGAAGATATTGATGGTGACCATAAAGCAGGCATGAACACTTTACCTATTGCTATTGGCAGAGAACGAGCTACTAATATATTATTTGTTCTATCGCTTATTCCGCTTTTTGCAATTATATACTATACGGTCGATTCACTATATGAAAGTCAAATAGCAGTTATTTACTTTTTAGTATTTATAATTGGTCCATTGTTTTATCTAAGTATTAAAATCTTTATGGCTAAAACAAAGAAAGATTATCACCATATTAGCAACATGCTTAAATTGGTTATGCTGTTCGGAATGCTTTCCTTACTTTTATACAAGTATATTTTTCTAAATAATTAATGCTTAACGAAAAACTAAAAGACCATCGTATTATTTTAGCCTCCGGTTCTCCCAGAAGACAGGAGTTTTTTAAAAACCTGGGATTAGATTTCGAAATCATTTTAAAACCTGTAAAAGAAGAGTATCCGCCACGGTTAAGGCATTTTGAAATTAGCAACTACCTCTCGCAATTAAAGGCACTTCCTTTTAAAGATGAACTAAAAGACAACGATATTCTTATTACCAGCGATACCATTGTATGGCATAACAACAAAGCTTTAGGAAAGCCTAGAGATGAAGATGAAGCTTTTAGTATCATAAAGTCTTTAAGTAATGAAACACATGAAGTCATTACATCGGTTTGTTTTACCACAAAAACTTATAAAAAAACGTTACATGCTATAACTAAAGTGACTTTTAAAGACTTAACCGACGAAGAAATTAAATACTACATAAGCACCTACAAGCCTTTGGACAAAGCAGGTGCTTATGGTATTCAAGAATGGATAGGACAAATAGGAGTCACCAAATTAGAGGGCTCTTATTTTAACGTTATGGGTTTACCTACACATCTTGTTTATAAAACTTTGAATGATATCGTAGAAACATCATAATCACGATACAATTTAATTGACTAATTACACGTATTACCAGTCATAATAGTAGCATCCGGATTATCTGCATCATTATTAATACATTCATATCTGGCGGCCCCAGTTGGTTCCGTTATAGTATTATTCATAATAGAAAAAGACGCATTTGAACCAAATACACGAATACCATCACTTTCATTAGGTTTAATCGTATTTAAAGCCACTTCAACATTGGAAACATTTCCAACACCAATACCTCCATTTACTTCATTATTTTTAAAGGTTATTCCGGTAGCATTAGAAATACTAACATTCTTAGTACTTAAAAGCTTATTACCATCAAGTACAATCTTATAATCTTTATGTTCCTCTTTATTATTCAAATTTGCTAAGTAGATATTAAAATTACCAGATGTTGTCACGTCATTACCCTTAATTTCTACATCATCACTATGTGTGTTGGTTGCCTGTATACCATTTCCTGTAACATTAATAGTATTATTATGAATTCGAGCTTTAAAAGCCTTACTTAACTGAATTCCTGACCCACAATCTTTTATCACATTTTCACGCACATAGGCCTCATTAGACCCTACAACAATTCCAAGACTATATCCTTCTATAGTATTCTCAGCGATTTCATTATCGAATACTGTAACACCAGTCCCGGCTGCAAAAATGGCCCAACTATCTATGGCAGTACCAGATGCTTTAAATCTGTTATTAATAACCTTACTTTCAGAAACCAGAGAATAAACAACCCTAGTTCCTATGTCATTGTCTTCTACAGTTATGTTTTGTCCAATAGTTAATGTGGCGAATCCACCTCTACTACCAGTTTCTGTATTTCCTTTAATAAGGACATTAAAAGCACGTTGTCTTTCCTTTAACACATCATTTTCATCTCTATATCTGTCTGGCTCAACATTAATAGCATAACCTACTTCTCCTCCTTTTGAATTAGGAGAAGCTAAAGCGGTATCGGTAAATGTGTTTCCTTGAATGATAACATCACGTCCATCTGTTAGCGATATTGCCATTCTTCTGGATCTTAAAAACTCACAGTTTTTGATAACAACACCGGTTGTAGGATCATAATTAGGATTAAAAGAAAATCCGGTAGAATAAATAGTTATTGACCCTACAGATCCTTCTACGAACTTAATACCATCTAGAGTTACATTCTTTCCTGAATGGATATGAAAAAGATGACTACCTTCCTGACCATCATCTTCGGAATATTGTCGTAATTCTCTATCACCATGCAAAGTACCACCTTTTACGGTGACATTAGACTCATGTCTTACCGCCAATAAGGTTCCTCCTTCTCTGCTCACTCCTAACTGAGCAGGAAATACACGTAAATGCGTATTATCTGTCATTACTAAATTAAAATCCGAAGGAATATTTATAGCCTCCTTAGAAGGATACCAGTTTGCATTAGTGGTCGTACTGGTAACTGTAGCAATTTCAAAATAAGCATCAAGTTTATCGATGTTAAATGTTGTGGCTCCTAAACTTTTTGTAAAAAACATAACACCTTCTAAGTTGGTATTGTTTTTTAAGGCAATTTCAAAAGTCGTTTTACCTTCAACAATATCCCATCTTATGGCATAAAATTTAAATGTAGGATCTATTAATTTAACGTCACCTTCTAGTTCTAGTTTTGAACTTAAAAGTCTTCCATCAATTTTACCACCATTTGTAAAATTCAATTTTCCATTAATAATATCACCTCCATCAAATTCAACGACAATATTTTCAGGTAAGTCAATGGTTTCACCCTTAAGATCTAATAAACAATTTATTTTTATTGTTGAATTAGCTGAAGCATCAGATAAACCAAATTCACATGGCGTAGTGATTACATTTGGTGGAACATCTTTTACAATGTCTTTTTCTGGGTTATCAAGGTCATCCTTTCCACATGATACTGTAACACAGACAATAAACATGAGTAGGTAATAAAGTAGGTTTTTCATTTTGGGGCATTTGTTAGTTATACGAATATTAGTTATACGAAAATACTAACGTATCTGGCTCTAACTAATTGTAAAAAAATAAATCATACCCCCAAAACATTACTTGATTTAAAAAAAAGACAAATCTTACATATGCCTGTTTACAAAACGTTAAATGATATTGTAAACGCTTCTTAAGTTTGTAACTTTATATACTAAAAACAAAAGCTATGATACAGTCATTCAAAAAAATCGTTAAGGTTGAATTAGCTTTCTATACCATAATAGCGATTCTAAGTTTATTCGCTTCTTGTAAAAAAGAAACGGCCTCTAAAACATTAGCGCATCATTTAGAAACTCCTTCAACAATAGCATTGCCTTCAGAAGAAAAAGAACCTTCTAAAGCGTTTAAAAACTACTGGTATGCTGGTGAAGCGGAAATATCATCATATAAGTTAGAACAAGCCCGTTACGGCGAAATAAGAAGCGGACAAGCGGTTTTAATATATGTAACAGAAGATTTTTTACCAGATGTTCAGGTGAAAGCTGATGGACAAAGTGCAAACAATGTTTCCGTTTTAAAACTAAATGCTACAAAAAAGTTTAATACAGGTATTTACCCGTATTCCATCATGCAAAGTACCTTCTACCCTGTTTCCAACAACAAACATGCTATAAAAATATCCAGTTCCATGCAAGAATGGTGCGGACATGTTTACTCGCAACTTAACAACAAAGCGCAATTCGAAGTGATGTCTCACTCCTATTTTGAAGGTGAAGCCGATAAAAGCTTCAACTTAGATAAAACCATTTTAGAGAACGAATTGTGGACTCAATTGCGTATCGATCCTAAATCGCTTCCTACCGGAGATATCGAAATTATCCCTTCTTTTGAATATACCAGATTAAGACATGTTCCTATAAAAGCCTACAAAGCCTCTGCGACGATGCAGAATAACGTTTACTCTATTTCTTACCCAGAGCTCAACAGAACATTATCGATTACTTTTAATCCTAACTTTCCTTATGATATTTTAAGTTGGGAAGAAGCGTTTAAAAGCGGATTCGGAGCTAACGCTAAGGTATTGAAAACCAAAGCCACAAAGCTAAAAACAATCAAATCTGCATATTGGGGCAAAAACAGTAACAAAGATGAAATTTTGAGAAAAGAACTTCAATTGAAATAGTTATTTTATCTTTGGGGTATCTTTAAAATTACTAACATGCTCGACTACCTCTCCCAACATCTAGATAAAATAATAAATACTGCTATTGTACTTATAGTATTCTTTGTATTTCAACTTATTATTGGGATTATAATCCGTGCTATAGGTAAATCTAGAAAAATTCTGGTAAGCCGTGCAAAAATTGTAGCACGCTATTTTTCAGTAAGTCTTTTTCTAATCACATTACTCATTATTGCCTTTATTTTTGGTATAGATGTTGACGATCTGGTTGTTGTTTTTTCATCAATTTTTGCCATTATAGGTCTTGCTCTATTTGCCAGTTGGTCTATATTGAGCAATGTAACATCTGGTATTATTCTATTTTTCTCTTTCCCATACAAAATAGGCGATAAAATTAAAATTCATGATAAAGAATTTGAAATTGAAGCTATTATAGAAGATATAAGATCGTATCAAATTCATTTAAGAAAAGACAACGGAGATTTGGTAACTTATCCTAATAATATGCTATTGCAAAAAGCCGTAACACTTATAGAAAAGGACGCTTTAGATAAGTAAAGGTTAAAATACATCTCCATACGTTAAAGAAACATTAAAACCCACCCTTTGGGTATTTTACTTTGCTATATTTGGTTTTTAGCTAACTAATTGATTATGCAAAAAAGTACACTCCATACATTAGTATTACTCTTTTTATTTTCCCTTTCATATGCTCAAAAACCAAAAAAACCAGCATCTTCAGAGATATATGAATCTATTCAAAAGCTTAATTTTTTAGGCTCGGTTTTATATATCGCAGCACATCCTGATGATGAAAATACGCGATTAATATCTTACATGTCTAACCATGTAAAAGCCAGAACAGCATATTTATCGCTTACACGAGGAGATGGCGGACAAAACCTTATTGGTCCAGAGATTAGAGAGTTGTTAGGAGTTATGAGAACCCAGGAGTTATTAGCAGCAAGGCGTGTAGACGGCGGAGAGCAAATCTTTACCAGAGCTAACGATTTTGGCTATTCAAAACATCCCGATGAAACACTTGCCATTTGGGATAAAGAAACGGTGTTAAGCGATGTGGTTTTAGCTATAAGAAAATTTAAGCCGGACATTATTATTAATCGATTCGACCATAGAAGCCCAGGTACTACCCATGGACACCACACAAGTTCTGCTATGCTAAGTTTTGAGGCTTTCGATCTGGCTAACGATGCATCTGCATATTCAAACCAGTTAAAGCACAATAGTTTATGGCAGCCTAAACGCTTATTTTTCAACACAAGCTGGTGGTTTTACGGTAGCCAGAAAAAATTTGAAAAAGCAGATAAAAGTAACATGGTAAACTTCGATATTGGTGTATACTACCCGCTAAAAGGCTTATCAAATAATGAAGTTGCCGCTTTGGCAAGCAGTCAGCACCTATGCCAAGGGTTCGGACGTTTATCGCAGCGAGGCACTCAAAAAGAATATATAGAATTTTTAAAAGGAGAACCATTAACAGATAATAAAGATTTTTTTGATGGCATAGACACATCCTGGAATCGTGTTAAGGGAGGAAAAGCCATTGGCGATATTCTGTACAAAGTTGAAAACGAGTTTAATTTTGTAAACCCTTCAGAACATATTCCACAATTAACCAAAGCATACCAATTGCTTCAAAAGATTGAGGATGATCATTGGAAAGCTCAAAAAACTAAAGAATTAAAAGCTATTATTGAAATGTGTGCTGGCTTGTATTTAGAAGCCTCAGCTGAAACTAATTGGGCAACACAAGGTGAATCTATAAACTTAAACATAGAAGCACTAAACAGAAGCAACACGCCAATTACCCTAGTGAGTTTCAATAACTCCAGTGATTTAAATGTTTCAAAAAACATCCTTCTAGAAAATAATATAAAGTTTTCCTTTAAGGATGCCATAAAAATTGATAACACCACATCTCCAACCACCCCGTATTGGCTAAATGAGAAAGGATCGTTGGGAATGTATAAAGCTGATGAAAAATTTATTGGCTTACCGGAAACTCCAAGATTATTCAATATTGATTTCAACCTACTTGTTAACAATGTACCTATTACATTTACCAAACCTATTATTCAACGCTTTTCAAAACCCGATAAAGGTGAGCTGTACCGTCCGTTTGAAATCATTCCAGAAGCTTCAGCCAGAATAACAGAAAAGGTTATTATTTTTGATAACGACCAGCAACATAACATCACTGTGGTTGTTAAAGCAGGACATGATAACTTAGAAGGCTATGCAGAAATTCATCATCCTAAAAACTGGAATGTTTATCCTGAAAAACAAAAAGTAAGCATAAAAAACAAAGGAGAAGAGCAAAGTCTTGTTTTTACTATTATTCCTCCGAAAAATCAAAGTGAAGGCTACATTAGCCCCATTGTTCATGTTAACGATAAAGCGTACACAAAAGAACTTATAGAGATTAACTACGACCATATTCCTTTTCAAACCGTTTTACTGCCTAGCGAAACCAAAGTGGTTCGCTTGGATATAAAAAAGAAGGGTGAAAATATTGCCTACATCCAAGGAGCTGGCGATATGGTTCCTGAAAGTTTAGAGCAAATTGGCTATAACGTTAGAATTTTAAAACCTGAAGATATAAACACTGAAACTTTAAGCAGGTTTGATGCCGTGGTTGTTGGAATTCGTGCCTATAATACTGTTGAAGCATTAAAATTTAAACAACAAATCCTTTTCGATTTTGTTGCTCAAGGTGGTAATATGATCGTTCAATACAACACAAGACACCGTTTAAAAGTACCAGAATTGGCACCTTACGAGTTAGAACTATCTCGCGACAGGGTTACAGACGAGAATGCCGAAGTACGTATTTTAGAACCAGAACATACACTTTTAAATTATCCTAATAAAATTACTCAAAACGATTTTAAGGGCTGGACACAGGAACGTGGGTTATATTTTCCTAACAAATGGTCTAAAGAATTCACGCCTATCCTATCTATGAACGATAAAAATGAAAAACCCAAAAAAGGAAGTTTATTAGTTGCTAAACATGGTAAAGGACATTATATCTACACGGGATTAAGCTTTTTCAGGGAATTTCCAGAAGGCGTTTCCGGAGCTTACCGTCTATTTGCCAACATGCTTTCTATTGGAAAAGAAGATTTAAAACAAAAGACGAAACTAAGCAATTAATTATGGAGGATAATAAACAAACCAAACAGCCTTGGCTTAAGCTTTATTCTATTGTATTAATTGCTAACGCCATATATTTCCTAGTGTTTTATTTAATAACACAATCGTTTTAAGCTATGCAGATTTTAAATTGGATCGATTGGGTTGTACTTGGAGTAACGCTAACAGCTATTGTGGCTTATGGTACCTATCAAACAAGAGGCAGTAAAAATGTTAAGGACTATCTTAAAGGTGGTAATTCATCAAAATGGTGGACTATCGGCCTCTCGGTGATGGCTACACAGGCCAGTGCCATAACCTTCCTTTCAACTCCCGGACAAGCCTTTAACGACGGTATGGGCTTTGTGCAGTTTTATTTTGGTATTCCTATAGCTATGGTTGTTATATGCATGGTATTTATTCCACTATACCATCGCTTAAAAGTCTATACTGCTTACGAATTTTTAGAAAACAGGTTTGATTTAAAAACCAGAACATTAGCTGCTATTTTGTTTTTAATTCAGCGAGGCTTAGCAGCTGGTATTACTATTTTTGCTCCCGCCATTATACTATCGGTTGTTTTAGGTTGGGATCTGTTAACACTTAACATTATTATTGGTCTTTTAGTTATTATCTACACGGTTTCTGGTGGTACTCGTGCGGTTAACGTAACGCAAAAGCACCAAATGGTAATTATCTTTATAGGGATGCTGGTCGCCTTCTTTTTAATAGTAAGTAAACTTCCCGCAGATATTACATTTAGCAAAGCTTTAAGTATTGCTGGCGCCAGTGGCAAAATGGAAGTTCTGGACTTCTCGTTCAATTTAAATAATCGTTACACGTTTTGGAGCGGTATTATTGGTGGTACGTTTTTAATGCTTTCGTATTTCGGTACAGACCAGAGTCAAGTACAGCGCTATTTATCTGGTAAATCTGTAAAAGAAATGCAATTAGGACTTATTTTTAATGGTATATTAAAAGTCCCCATGCAATTCTTTATTTTACTGGTGGGTGTTATGGTATTTGTTTTTTATCAATTTAACGAGGCTCCTATCAACTTTAACCCAACGACAGAGAGTGTCGTTTTAAACTCTAAATATGCCGACGAGTTTAAACTGCTTCAAGAAGAACAAAAACAAGTTTTTAACGATAAACAGGCTCATATAAAATCGTTTATGGCTTCAAATAATGTCGACGCTTCAGAGCATATAGCTTTGGCTAATGACGCTAGCGATAATATTAGAGAAGAAGCAAGAATACTAATTGATAAAGCTGCCGAAGAACAAAATATAAAAATTGAAAGTAATGATAAGGACTATGTTTTCATTCACTTTATATTAGAGAATTTGCCACGAGGGCTCATTGGGTTATTACTTGCCGTTATTTTAAGTGCGGCCATGTCTAGTACATCCAGTGAATTAAATGCTTTGGGCTCTACCACAACTATCGATTTATATAAACGAAACACCAGTGAAAAAACCGAAGAAGAAATGGTTAGAATATCCAGATGGTTTACATTTGGTTGGGGTGTTATGGCTATTTGTGTGGCTTGTGTTGCCAATCTTGCAGAAAACTTAATCCAATTGGTTAATATTATAGGATCTATTTTTTACGGTAATGTATTAGGCATATTCCTTTTGGCCTTCTTTTTTAAATTCGTAAAAGGGAATGCCGTTTTTGTTGGCGCATTAATTACTCAGGTTTTGGTTATTGCTTTATATATTTTGGATTTATACGATATTATTAATCTACCTTTTTTATGGTTAAATTTTGTTGGTTGCGCTATAGTTATTACTATTGCATGTATGCTTCAAATATTTAGCCCAAATGACAAAACAATCACAACATAAAACCATAAACTGGGGCATTATAGGCCTAGGAAATATTGCCAATAAATTTGCACAAGATTTATTAACTATAGAGGATGCTCAATTATATGCAGTAGCCTCAAGATCTCAAGAAAAAGCAGACGCTTTTGCATCAACATATCATGCCAATAAAGCTTATAATAGTTATGAAGCTTTAGTAAAAGATTCCAATATCGATGCTGTATATATTGCTACACCGCATGCTTTACACAAAGAAAATACACTATTGTGTCTAGAACACGGTATCGCCGTATTATGTGAAAAGCCTTTTGCTATGAATGCAGAAGAAGTAAACACCATGATTGCTAAAGCCAGAGAGAAAAATGTACTTCTTATGGAAGCACTTTGGACCTATTTTCTACCGCACTATCAATACGTTTTACAAGAATTAAAAAATGAAACCTTTGGCAGAGTTTTAAAGCTAGAAGCAGATTTTGGCTTTTACCGTAAATTCGATGAGTCTACCAGGCTCTTTAAAAAGTCTTTAGGCGGTGGTAGTTTACTGGATATTGGCATCTACCCTATTTTTGCAGCATTGTCATCTCTTGGTATACCAAAGGATATAAAAGCTGATGCTACTTTTTTTGAAAACGGAGCAGATTCGTCATGCAATATCGTTTTTAATTACGATAATGGAACAACTGCTAATTTAAAAAGTACACTTTTAGAAGATACTCCTACCGAAGCTACATTTTATTGCGAAAAAGGTACTATTAAGATTAATAGCGGCTTTTTTATGCCTACCACAGTTACTTTAATCTCCGATAATAAAGAAGAAACCATCGATTTTAATTACAAAACCATTGGCTATAACTACGAAACGCTTCATTTTAATAATCTTTTACGAGAAGGTAAAGTTGAAAGTGACGTTATGACTTTTGAGTTTAGTAAAAAGCTTATCAAGCTTCTTGATGATGTAAGAAGCAATATTAAATTAGAATATTAAACACAAAAAAGACTAGTTTACATTACTTTAAGTCATTTTTATTTGTCTAAATGTAAAGTTTGTTTTACTTTTGATTTATCAATCATTTAAATCAATTTAAAACGAACAGTTATGAAAACAAATTATTTATTACCCAACAAGTACAAAATCTTAGGTTGGATACTTTTAGTATTAGGACTAATACTCGGAATTTATGTTTATTCAATCGGCTATGAATCGAAAATGTTAACTATAAATGTATTATCAATATTTAGTAGTGGCGATTTTATTTTCGACGATAAGCAAGAATTCTTTAAAATTATTGAAAATAGCATTGTCGATGAACTAGTTGCACTAGCAATTATCTTTGGAGGATTAATAGTTGGGTTTTCTAAGGAAAAAATTGAAGATGAGTTCATTTATAAATTAAGAAAAGACTCATTAATTTGGGCAATTATTTTTAATTATGCAATCTTAACTTTTACAATTGCATTTGTTTATAATTTTACATTTTTCCATATCCTAGTTTTTAATATGTTTACACCACTCTTATTCTTTATTATCCGTTTTAATTTCTTAAAACTTAAATCAAATAGTCATGAAGAATAATATTAAAGTACAACGTGCTATTTACGACATGACTCAAGCAGATTTAGCAGAAAGAATTGGAGTAAGCAGGCAAACCATAAATGCCATGGAAAAAAACAAATACGTACCATCAACTGTACTTTCCCTAAAAATAGCAAAACTCTTTAAAAAATCTGTTGAAGAGATTTTCTTTCTGGAAGACGAGGATTAAAAAATTAAAAAGCGCAACTTTTTGAGTTGCGCTTTTCTTTTATGTGATATTAATAATATCTTCTATTTACAGAGCTCCCCATTCTTTTAGGGAATCTTTATTCATTTTTACGTAATCTGCATTTCCAGCTTTCTCAGCACCTTCTAAAGATTTCTTAGCAGCAGAAATAGCACCTTTTTTATCTCCAGCTTTTGCATGGATTAAAGACTGCTTTCTTAAAAACCAAAAACGAGGCTTATCTTTTGTCATCTCAACAGCCTTGTCGATCCACTTTACAGCTTCTTTAACATCCTTACCTTCTGCTAAATAATATGCAGCAGCAGAATAGTACTCGTTGGCACTTGGTCCATTCATAGCGCCCTCTATACTAGCTACTACAGCCTTGTCTGTTGGCACTTCAAACTTAACACCTACATATACATCTTCCCACATTAAACCTAAAGTAGCAGCACTATTGCTTAAGTCATCAAACGACATAGTAAACGTTTCAATTTTTACTGGTAGTTTAAAAACTTGTGCACTTGTTTTAGCGGCAACTTTAGCTTCATCCCATTCACGAGGTGTTCCCCAGTTATTCGTATCTGCATAAAATATAACCTCCCACGATTCCGCGTCAGGTTTTACAAAAATAGCATACGATCCAGCTTTAAGTGTCTGTCCGTCAATAGTGGCATCATCACTAAAAGTAATGGTCGTGTTTTTGTTAGCTCCAGTTCTCCAAAGCTTTCCATAAGGTACTAAATTTCCAAAAATCGTACGACCTTTCATACTAGGTCTTGAGTACTCTATAGTTACGTCTGTTAAACCAACCTTTTGCTCTTGTTTAGAAAACGGACTAGGTTGTGGTGTTTTAACCTGCGCATTTACACTAAAAGAAAATGTAAGTGCCAAGGCGATTAATAGTATTTTTTTCATTTTTGATTAAGTTAAATTAAGCGTTTATAATAATGATCATAAAATTACACATCAAAAATCCTTTTATTGTTAACAAAAACTTAAAATAAGAGATTGTATATTTGCGCAATATTAAATCGCTAAAAGCCTGCTAAATGAAGTGGTTTTTAGCTTTTAGTTTTCCTGTAAGACATCGAAAACTTGCAGTTGCTATCCTAAAAAGTAAAGTTGATGAAAAAATATTACTCTGAAATAATTGGAACATTTGGTATGATATTTTGTGGCTGTGGAGCTATGACAATAAACGAAATTACAAATGGTAGCATATCTCATGTTGGTGTTGCTGCTACCTGGGGACTTATTGTTATGGCCATGATTTACGCTTTTGGTGAAATTTCCGGAGCACATTTTAATCCTGCCGTTACTATTGCCTTTGCCTTTGCAAAAAAGTTTTCGTGGAAAGAAGTTCCTAAATATATACTGGCACAAGCTATTGGTGCCATTTTAGCATGTTTTGTTTTATGGTTTTTGTTTCCAGAAAGTCAATTTTTAGGAGAAACCACACCAGCTGAAGGTTTTCCACCATACAAAGCTGCTGTTTTGGAATTTTTGCTCACCTTTTTCCTTATGGTCGTTATTATTAATGTTTCTACCGGTAGTAAAGAAATTGGCACCATGGCAGCCATTGCTGTTGGTGGTGTTATTCTTTTGGAGGCCATGTTTGCAGGTCCTATGACCAAAGCATCCATGAACCCAATACGTTCTATAGCCCCAGCATTATTTACTGGTAATTTTCAATATTTATGGCTCTATATCACAGCACCAATTCTCGGAGCCATAACCGCAGTTTCAAGTTGTAAACTTGTAAAAAACGATAATTGCTGCTAAGTCCTTTCTTAATTATTTTATTTAGCATTTTTTAGTCTTAAACATTTTATGTCTTTACCATAAATTCAGACTTTATGGTAAAGAAAACCTAAAATCCGTATATACTTTTTGTAAAATAAATATCACCCTATTTAGTAGTAGGCAAAATAATTAGGCTTTATTATTGAGGATAAACTTATCTCCATAAAGCTATTTAAGATAGAAATTGCAATGTCAAACAGATTAAGCCCACAAACCATAAATATTACTGATAGTACTATCAATATTTTTTGTTTAACAAAAACAAAAATAAATTAAACATTTTGTATTTTTGGTAATGTAGCTGATACATATGATTTTAAACTCAACATACAAAAACAAAAAAAACAAACAAATCCTTGATGATATTGTTGGAAGAGCCTTTTCGTTTTTTGAATCGATAAAAATGAAAGGTGTAGGATCGAAACGTATGATTATAAAAGACGTAAGTCCTAATTTAAAATCATATTTAAATACCGTATCAACTATAAATTATGCCAATATAGAATTACGAACGAAAGGTATTTTGATATACATCAATAAAGGTTTGGAAACGTTCACTTGGGCTATACCCTATTACCAATTAGTAATTTATAAAATCAATGGTTCAAGTATTCACGCACAGGGACGTTTCATACATTTTAGCAACAATAGAACCTTTAAGGAAAATAAAAGATTTTTCGCTAAAATGTTAGATGAAAAATTAAAATACGACTTAGCTTATAATTTTAACCATATATGAACGATACAGATTAAAGAAATAACTTAAGAAAACGTTCATGGGATAAAATCAAGTAGTTCGTTAAAACTGTATATAAAAAAAGACAACTATGAATATTGAAACTAAAACAAATGGTTACAAATTAAATGGTTTTTCAACAGAAGATATTGGAGACGACCATTTATATACAGGACTAGAAACTCCAATGAAAGTAGATGCTTTTAAACTAAATGATTCTGAAAAGAAAGCGCGTATTGCTATTTTATTCGAAGAGATTATGGACGTTATGGGGTTAGATTTAACAGACGATTCCTTAAAGGGAACACCACAGCGTGTTGCAAAAATGTACATAGATGAAATATTTTCTGGTTTAAACCCAAAAAACAAACCTAAGGTCGCCTTGTTTGACAATAAATATAAGTACAACCAAATGTTAGTTGAAAAAAACATGACGTTCTACTCTAATTGCGAGCATCATTTTGTACCTATAATCGGTAAAGCACATGTGGCATATATATCTTCTGGCAAAGTTATTGGGCTGTCTAAACTTAATCGTATTGTACAGTATTACTCAAAACGTCCACAAGTTCAAGAGCGGTTAACAAACCAAATCGCTAATGAATTGAAAAACATTTTAAATACAGAAGATATAGCCGTTATAATTGACGCAAAACATTTATGTGTTTCATCCAGAGGTATAAAAGATGATACTTCTGCTACCGTAACAGCATATTATGGAGGGCAATTCGATACTCCAGAAAAAATAAGAGAATTACAAAACTATTTAAATAATTAATATCATGGATTTAATAGACAGAGCTCTGGAATTTGAGCAAAGAAAAATGAGATCATTATCTACAAGTGATAGAGTAAAGATTTCAAGAGAAGCAAAAGCATTAATTTTAGATTTAAATCAAATATATAAGGCTAAAAAAGATGAAAAGATTATGGATATTATGAAGCGACTTACCGCAATTAAGCGTAAAGTTGAAAAGCGATTAAAAGGCGCTCCGTTAACAGCATAAATTATTTTAAAAAAAGTTTTAAAGTCAATATTTTATTGCAAATACTAAAATTTATTTAATTAATCCATATAAAAATCAAAAATATCGCAGATTTTACTATATTGTCAAATTGTGGGTAAATACCAATATTTTACCCGAGTAAAATTAAAGTTAATAAGATTAAGATTATGGAACTGATAGAGAAAGCGATAGAATTTGAACAGCGTAAACATACATTTAAAACTACCAGTGAGCGTATTGAAGCATCAAGAGAGGTTAAAGACCTTATATTAAGCCTAAACGATATTTACAAAAAGGATAAGGACAAGGACATTATGGATTTAATGAAACGCCTTACTGCTGTGAAACAAAAGATAGAAAAACGCCTCAAAGGGAGGCCTTAAAAAACTAAAAATGAACACTATTATAGTAGTTGGAGGAAGTAAAGGAATTGGAAATACCATTTTAAAAAAACTTCTCCACTACTGTAAAGTAGTGAATATTAGTAGAACATCTCCCCAACAAGTACACAAGAATTTAACTCATTATAACTGCAATATTTTAAATGATGATCTCCCCGAAATAAATACTGCCGATGGCCTAGTTTACTGCCCAGGAAGCATCAATTTAAAACCCATAGCCCGATTAAGCATAGACGATTTCAAAAATGACTTCGAGATTAATGTATTAGGCGCTGTTAAAGTAATCCAAAAGTATTTGTCCGTTTTAAAGAACGGAAACAAGCCTGCCATCGTACTTTTTAGCACAGTAGCTGTTAAATTAGGCATGCCTTTTCATGCAAGCATAGCAACATCTAAGGCTGGAGTTGAAGGGCTTGTAAAATCGTTAGGCGCCGAATTTGCGCCAAAAATTCGAATTAATGCCATTGCTCCAACTGTCACCAATACAGAATTAGCTTCAAAATTACTTCGTAATGAAAAAATGATAGCTAACATTACAGAAAGACATCCGCTTAAAAAATTTTTAAACCCTGATGAAGTGGCAGATATGGCAGAATTTTTATTGTCTGATAAAGCAGCTTCGCTATCAGGTCAAGTTATACAAATGGACTGCGGTATTGTAAGTTTTAAAATTTAGAATATGAGTGTGTTAAAGTTTTTTACAACAACCTTGTTCTCGAAAGGAAACAAGTCTCATAACATAGAACCAAAATCTATTTACGAGGTAACGATTAACGCGTTAAACGGAAGCCCTATTAACCTATCTGAATATAAAGGAAAATACATCCTATTTGTAAATGTAGCTTCAAAATGCGGTTTTACACCTCAATATAAAGATTTACAAAAGTTGTATGATGCGCACAAGGAAAAACTTCAAATTATTGGAGTTCCATGCAACCAGTTTGGAGGTCAAGAACCGGGAAACACTAATGAAATAGAAACTTTTTGTAAAGTCAACTATGGTGTATCGTTTCTAATTACAGAAAAGATTGATGTAAAAGGCAAGAATCAGCATTCACTCTATACTTGGTTAACTCAAAAATCTAAAAATGGCAAAACAAATTCCAAAGTAAAATGGAATTTTCAAAAATATTTAGTTGATCCAAATGGAAGGCTAATAGATTATTATTTTTCTATAACCAGTCCTTTAAGTACGAAAATTGTAAAACATTTAAAATAAAAACAATGTTTGGTTTATTTAAAAAGAAATCCGAATTAGAAAAACTGCAAGACAAATATAAATCGCTAATGAAAGAGTGGCATGCTTTATCTAGCATAGACAGGTCTAAAAGTGATAAGAAATATGCCGAAGCTGAAGTTATAGCAGAACAAATTGAAGCACTTAGCAAATGAAATTACTTAAATACATTTTTGTATTCTTGACCATTAACTTCGGTGCCTTGGCTATAGGAAGTTGGCTCATGGCTAATGGCCCACAAACTATTTGGTATCAAGACTTGAACAAAGCACCGTGGACTCCTCCCGGATGGGTATTTGGAGCAGCGTGGACCTTAATAATGATCTGCTTTTCTGTATACATGGGCTATTTATATAAAGTAGTTCCAAAAGCTAAATTAATCCGCTTGTTCGGTATTCAATTTATACTCAATATTATCTGGAATTATATTTTCTTTAACCAACATTTAATTGGCCTGGGATTATTAACTATTGTACTATTAACCATCATTGTTGCAAAGTTTTTATATGACTATATAAAAGTTCTAACATTTAAAAGCATATTAATTCTGCCATACTTAATCTGGTTGTGCATTGCGACATCCTTAAACGCTTATATTCTGCTAAACAACTAAACATGAAAATTTACAGATTACATAAAAAGCAAAATCTACCTATTAGTGTTGATCTGGCTTGGGATTTTCTTTCAGACCCAAAGAATTTAAAAACAATCACGCCAGAATATATGGGGTTTAATATTTTATCTGGCGCAGACAGACCTATGTTCGCCGGACAGATCATTCAATATATAGTAACACCTGTTTTGGGAATTAAAACGAAATGGGTTACAGAAATAACACATGTTGTAAACAAACAATACTTTGTTGACGAACAACGTTTTGGACCCTATGCCTTATGGCACCATAAGCATTTTATAAAGAAGATCGATGGAGGTATAGAAATGGAAGATATTATTGATTATAAAATACCTTTTGGCATTTTAGGGCAGCTTGTTCATCCCTTTTTAGTAAAGCCAAAACTTGAAGAGATATTTAATTACAGAACCAAAAAGTTAGAAGAATTATTTGGTAAATATTAACGCAACAAGACCGATTATAGGAATTCGAAGTTTTCTCTAAAGTAAAACAACCTAGTATTATTGTATGCATGAAAAAACAAACATATTTTGGTTCCGTCGCGACCTCAGGCTAAATGATAATCATGCATTATTTGAAGCTTTAAAAAGTAATTATCCTGTATTACCCATCTTTATATTCGACCATGAGATATTAAATAAGCTTCCTAAAAATGATGCTAGGGTTACATTCATTTACGACACACTTCAAAATATTAACACAAAACTTAAAAATGAGTTTGACCGCAGCATTGCCATATATCATGGAAATCCGCTAGAGGTTTACAAGCAATTAATCCAAGATTACAAGATTGCAGCGGTTTACACAAACCACGATTACGAACCATATGCACGAACAAGAGACACAGAGATCAAGACATTTTTAAATAGTCATAAAATTGAATTAAAAACTTTTAAAGATCAGGTTATTTTTGAAAAAGACGATATCCTTAAAAGTAATGGAACTCCTTATCTGGTATATACACCATATATGAAACGGTGGAAGGAAACTTTTAAAAAACTTGATCTTAAAAACCATAGTTCAGAGCGTTTGTTATCTAATCTCATTAAAGATACATCTCTGCCTAATTTAAGTTTATCAGATATTGGTTTCACTAGGTCTAATCAAATCATTAAGCCTTATTCCTTAACATCAAACCTTATTCAAAACTACGAAGCCACTCGTAACTTCCCAGCAAAGGATAGCACTTCCAAATTAGGCCCTCATTTACGCTTTGGCACTGTTAGTATTAGAGATATAGTAAACAAGGCTATAGCAGAAGACAATGAAATATTCTGGCAAGAACTTATTTGGCGCGAATTTTTCATGCAAATACTTTGGCATTTCCCGCACACTAAAACAAAAAGTTTTAAACCAAAATACGATCGTATTCCATGGAAAAACAATGAGCTTGAATTCAAAGCGTGGTGCGAAGGAAAAACGGGGTATCCTTTAGTAGATGCAGGTATGCGGGAACTCAACCAGACTGGTTTTATGCATAATCGTGTACGCATGCTGGTTGGTAGTTTTTTATGCAAACATTTACTTATTGATTGGCGCTGGGGTGAAGTCTATTTTGCTGAAAAACTACACGATTACGATATGGCAAGCAACATAGGTAATTGGCAATGGGTAGCAGGTTGCGGTGTAGATGCTGCTCCTTATTTTAGAATTTTCAATCCAACCAGTCAAATTGAAAAATTCGACAAAAACTTAGAATACATAAAAAAATGGGTGCCAGATTTTCAAGAGCTCACTTACCCTACCCCTATAGTAGATCATAAATTTGCTCGCGAACGCTGTTTACAGGTCTATAAAGAAGCGCTTCAATAAAACTTTTCCCTTATAAAGATCATATAATAAACTTCTTAGTATTCTAACCCAAGTTTCTTAATAGGTTGAATATTTTGCTGATTTTGTGTAACAATGTAGAAATTATGTAGTCTAATTACACAATCAAACTCTAACATAATTAAATCTAAAACATATCTTTTATTTCCCAAAGTATCATACTGCCCAATATACCATCATAAAAGCTATATCAGTATCGAACAATTCTGTATCATTTTCATATATTTTAAAAAATAAAATCCCTATAAACGAATATATACCAACAACTTAAATCACGGCACGATAATAGTGGGTCTAAAAAACAATAACTAAAAATAATCTTTACAATGAAGAAAGTATCAATCAAAAATCATTTATCAACACTTTTTATTTTATTCATTCTGGCATCTGGTTCTTTAATACATGCACAAGATATGCCCGGAGAATCCTTTACCATAACATCTAAGTATATGGAAGGCGATCGTGAAATACAAATAGCCCTACCTAAAGGTTATAATGAATGGACCGAATACGATGTACAGTACATGTTAGACCCCAAATGGAATATGAAGCTGCGAAAATCGTTGTTAGACTTTATGCACAATAACACCATGGCTCCAAGAATAATTCTTGTTGGAGTGGTTAGCCCCGACAGAACTTCTGATATGACCCCTTCAAAATTGAATAATTTACCAACATCTGGTAACTCCGAAAATTTTATCGATTTTATTGGAAAAGAAGTTATGCCTTTTGTAGAATCCAAATACAAAACATCTGGTCGTAACACATTTGCAGGACACTCTTTTGGTGGACTTTGCGTTATGCACGCCTTGCTTAGATCTCCAGAGTATTTTGATTCATACTTGGTGGGAGACCCTTCATTTTGGTACGACAATCAACTTTTGGTAAAATTGGCTAAAGAAAAATTACCTAACGTTGGTGGTAAAACTTTATTTATTGGAGCTAGAAAAGGTGGTCCGTATAAAGGTATGGGTATTGATTCTATGGAAGCTGCTTTAAAAGAACATGCTCCTGATAATTTAGATTGGAAAATTGTAGCTTACGAAGACGAAACTCATAATAGTGTTATTTATAAACTAAATTATGATGGTATAAAATTTATATCTCAAGATCATAGAAACAGCTCGATTAGGTTTGTACCAAATCAAGGTGAAGTTATTCCTGGTATTCCCTTATCTATTTTCATGATGCAGCCTTACGAAAAATTGAGGTATACTTTAGACGGAAGTGAACCGGATTTCAACTCCGAATTCATGAAAGACTCCGTTAGCATATCTAAGCCGACCACCTTTAAGGTAAAGATCCCTTTAAAAAGAGACAATACACGACCTGCTATAAGTGGTGAATTTGTTGAAGGTAAAAAGCTAAAAGGTATAAAAAAAGGTAAAAAGTATTTAGCTGGTCTACACTATACTTATTATGAGGGTGATTTTAAGAAACTTCCCGATTTTGATACCTTAAATAGTTTAAAAACTGGTGTTGTAACTAAAGGATTTGAATTACAATCTTTTCCTAAAAAAACATCCTTTGCTAGTGTTTTTAAGGGATATTTTGAAGCTAAAACTAGTGGATACCACTATTTTGCCTTAACTTCAGACGATGGTCTTAAATTCTATATACATGATAAATTAATGATTAATAACGACTGGAGACATGCGGCATTCGAGCAAAAATCTACAGTAGTGTATTTAGAAAAAGGCTTACATCCTATTCGTTACGAATACTTTCAATTTGATGGAGGAGCCGAAATTAACCTTTATTATAAAGCACCCGGAGAAAAACCTGGTAGACTAGGGTTTAATAGGTTTTGGTATAAACTTTAATTTTAAACACAAAAAAAGCTTTAAGAAAAGAAATCTTAAAGCTTTTTGTTAATCTTAATTTAATAATATTAATTTATCGTAATACAACCATCTTTAATGGTAATTTTATCATCTTTTTTCACTTCAACTTCTTTACAATTATCATAGATAATAGCATCACTGCATCCTGTTTGAATCGTTACTGAAGCCGTTCTACTTTTACCAAATTTAACCTTTGTTGTCGATCCACATGACTTTACTTTAAATTCATAGTCCTTTGAATCTTTATTATAATACCTCAATGTAATTCCGAAAACGGCTTTTTCAACTTGAGGTACCTCATTTACACTATTCTCCATTGAAGAAAAAGAAATGAAACTTAAACTTAGTGCAATAACTAATACTAATGTGATTTTTTTATACATTTTCTGTTTTTTTGGGGTTATCCAAATATCCTTTTTATTTCTAACACCAGAAAATAATCACCATCATAAAATCAAAAAATATAACTGTTTTTTATTATAGATTGCTTTTCGTCTATTATTTTTAGACATAGGTGAAAAAAAAATTCAATATTTTGTTTAAGAAAATTGCTCAATAAAAATAATTCTTACTTACTGATAATAACCTACTAAGCCCTTCTTGTTTATGCTAAGCATAACCGAAATACTCCGTACAGGTCATTCTGAATAACACTTTTTAGATCCCCAACCAGTTTATCATAATATAATACTTTACGATAAAGTACTACATGTATGGATTGGATAATGGCTATAGGTTTAATAAATTTGAATGGTTAAATATTACCTTAAACACTTTACTGCTATGGATGTCAAATATGATAAAATAGGTATTGATTACAATCTTACCAGAAAAGCCGATCCTTTTTTAACACAGCAACTATTGCATCATCTAAATCCTAAAAAGAACGGTATTTATTTGGATATTGGCTGTGGTACAGGAAATTACACAAACGAACTGCAGAAAAAAGGGTTTCAGTTTATTGGTATTGATCCTTCCGAAAAAATGTTGGAAGAGGCAAGAAGTAAAAACAAAGACATTGAATGGAAAATTGGTACTGCAGAACACAGCGGATTGCCTGATAATTATGTAGATGGAATCGTTGGCTCTTTAACAATTCATCATTGGACTGATTTAAAAACAGCCTTTTTAGAACTAAAAAGAGTTTTAAAACCAAATGGTAATATGGTAATCTTTACATCTACACCAGAACAAATGGAAGGTTATTGGCTCAATCATTATTTTCCAAAAATGCTATTAGACTCTATAAACCAAATGCCTACTTTAGAAAGCGTTAAATCTGCTATGAAGGATACTGGTATTACATTTTTAGGAACAGAAAACTACTTTATTAAACCAGATTTACAAGATCAATTTCTGTATTGTGGAAAACAAAATCCTGAACTTTATTTTAACGAACAGGTTAGACATGGTATATCTTCATTTTCATCTTTGGCTAATCAAAAGGAAGTTAAACAGGGGTTAATCGATTTAAAAAAAGACATTCATAGTGGTAAATTCGATGAAATTACCCAGACTTATCAAAACAATTTGGGAGATTACCTTTATATTTTAGGCAAAAAATCAAACGAGTAACAGCACATCCGCAACCACCTTTAAATAATTATATATCAATAAATTACTTATTCCAAAGGAATTTGTTTTGTTTAAAAATCGACTTAATGCGTATTAAAACCAGTATTAAAAAATAAGTAAATACTGCGCTTAAACGTATAAATAGGTGTTTTATTTCCGATTAAAAAATCTTACTTTTGGTATTACCCCTAATTAAAAAATTTAACCATGATTAAACGAAAACAAATTGAGTCTTCGATACTTAATAGTATTGGTTATGACTCTGAGAGTGAAATTTTAGAAATTGAACTTAAAAAACCCAAACAAGTCCGACAGTATTATAACTTTTCAAAAGACACCTGGAAAGAATTTGAAGACACAGATTCCAAAGGCCTTTACTTCCTAAAATATATTAAGGATCAATACGACGAATTACGTTTTGCAAAAAGGTAACAAGTAACTATTTGCTATCTCTTTATGCCCAAGGGGATAGCTATCTCAATAACTCTATCTACTCTACTCTTTCAATTTTGGCACCTATAGCCCGTAAACGTTCATCTATACGCTCATAACCTCTATCAATCTGTTCAATGTTTTGAATGGTAGATGTTCCTTTAGCAGAAAGTGCCGCAATAAGTAGCGATACTCCAGCTCTAATATCTGGCGAGGTCATAGTTGTCGCTTTTAATGTCGACTTATAATCATGTCCTATAACAGTGGCTCTATGCGGATCGCACAATATAATTTTTGCCCCCATATCGATTAGTTTATCGACAAAGAACAAACGGCTTTCAAACATTTTTTGGTGTATTAAAACACTACCTCTGGCTTGCGTTGCTACTACCAAAATAATACTTAACAAGTCTGGCGTAAACCCTGGCCATGGTGCATCTGAAATGGTTAAGATAGAACCATCAATAAAGTTTTGTATTTCATAACCATCTGTATGTGCGGGTATATGAATATCGTCGCCCTGGCGTTCAACAGTAATCCCTAATTTTCTAAAAACATTCGGTATTACTCCTAAATCGTCCCAAGACACATTAGTAATCGTCAGCTCACTTTTAGTCATAGCAGCAAGTCCTATCCAACTACCAATCTCAATCATATCTGGTAACATGGTATGATCTGTTCCTCCTAAAGCTTCAACACCATCAATAACCAACAAATTAGAGCCAACACCACTTATTTTGGCTCCCATTCTATTTAGCATCTTACACAACTGTTGCAAATAAGGCTCGCAAGCTGCGTTGTATATGGTTGTTCTACCTTCGGCCAAAACAGCCGCCATTACGATATTAGCAGTTCCGGTAACCGAGGCTTCTTCAAGAAGCATATAGGCCCCTTTTAATTTATCGGCTTCAACACCATAAAACTGTTCTTCTTTGCTATATCTAAACTTGGCTCCAAGATTAATAAGACCTTCAAAATGTGTATCTAATCGTCGTCTTCCAATCTTATCGCCTCCCGGCTTAGGGATAAACCCTCTACCAAAACGCGCCAATAATGGCCCAACAATCATAATCGACCCTCTTAAGCCACGACCATCAACTTTAAACGCATCAGATTCCAAATAATCTAAATCAATATCGTCTGCTTGAAATGTATAAGAGTTGTCTTTAATTTTTTCAATTTTAACACCCAGCTTTCTTAATAAACTAATTAGCTTATTAACATCAACAATATCTGGTATATTGTTAATGGTTACTAATTCTGGTGTTAATAAAACAGCACATAAAATTTGTAACGCTTCATTTTTAGCACCTTGAGGTTGAATACTTCCTTTTAGCTGGTGCCCCCCTTCAATTTTAAATGTTCCCATGCTTGTAAACTAGTAGCGTTTTCTTTGTTTTTTCTTATGGTGACCTTTCTTGCTACTGCCACCTGAAAACTTGCTTTTAGAACGCATCAGACTAGATGAATCTGATAAATCTTCTTTAGATTCCTTAAGATCAATCTTCCCTCCGGAAAGCTCAAATAAATGATCGAAAATTACAGCATCCTCAACAGTGTCCTTATTCCAGTTTAAAAAACACTTCTTCATGTGGTTAGCAATGGTATATACCAAAGCTTCCTTAAGCTCACCTTCTTCCCAGGTATTTGCAACATCGATCATCGTTTTAATGTTGTTTCCATAAAAACGGTACTTAGGAAAATTTTGTGGGTATTTTAAAGGCTCAGGACGTTCTTCAAAAAGTTCTTTGGTTGGCCTCTCGAAAGGAGAATCTACATCCAATTCAAAATTAGACATAATGAAAAGCTGATCCCAAAGTTTATGTTGAAAATCTGGAACGTCACGCAAATGTGGTTGCATATTTCCCATTACAGAAATAATGGCTTTAGCAATTTTATTACGTTCCTCTTTTACTTGTATAGTTTTAGCGTAGTTAATCATTTTCTGCATGTGGCGCCCATATTCTGGAATGATTAAATGCTCACGCTCTGTATTGTATTCTAAGTTATCTATCGTCAAAATTAAATGTGTAGAGTTATATGTTTCTGCATGTAAGTGCTATGCTTGCGCAAAATACAAAAAAAAACTAAAGACTTATCACCCCTTCTACTTTTTCTGCAACTTCTTTATACTTTTCAATAACAGTTTCTGGGCTACTCATCCTTAAATTAATAGAAACACTTGTATATTTTCCATTTTTAGATGCTACTTTACTTATAACAGCTCCCATATTATTAAAAATAGCCTCTAACTTTTCAGATTTATCGGCATCAGATTTTATAATGAACTTATATAAATATTCCGATGGCCAATTTGTTGTTTCATATAATTGCCCTTTTAGTTTTTCATAAAATTCTTCAGAATTTGGAGATGTACTCATAGTCTTTTTTATAATGGTACAAATATACAGTTTCATCTGCTTATATCCGCATTTTACATTGACTAACTTGGGTTTTACGAATTATTGATGGTTATACCTATTCTACATCTTTTTAATCTTACTTTTTAGATCCTTTAGCTTTTCTTCGCCATTCAAACAAGCACAACATAACAAACCTTTTTTTGAAGGTGTTCCAGCTGCTTCATGAACAGTTCGCCTAAGTAGTATTTAACAGATGAAGTTGTGCTAACTTTTAGCCCCAATTCTTTGCCTATAAAAAATGACAGGAACAACTGTTTTTCTCCATATTTTTTTTATCGCAGTTTAATTCCGAATTTTGCGGCAAAATAATTCCGATTTGGGCACTAAAAAGATAGTAATAACTGGCGGACCAGGAACAGGTAAATCTACCTTAATAAATGAATTGATTAATAGAAATTATACCTGTCTTGAAGAAATATCTCGTCAAGTTACTTTAGACGCGCAAAAAAATGGTGTAGATCAGCTGTTTTTAACCAATCCATTATTGTTTAGTGAATTGATTTTAAAAGGACGGCAGGAACAATTTCTACATGCAGAAAAAGCATCTTCAGACCTTGTTTTTTTTGATAGAGGCATCCCAGATGTACTAGCCTATATGGATTATATTGGCGACTCCTATCCGCAAAGTTTTGAAAATGTCTGTAAAAATGTTGTTTACGATACCGTTTTTATATTAAAGCCATGGAAAGCCATTTACAAGAGCGACAATGAACGCTATGAAAATTTTGAGCAGGCTTTAAACATCCACAACTGCCTATTGAACACCTACCAACATTATAATTACAAACTTATTGATGTCCCTTTCGATACCGTTGAAAATAGAACCGATTTTATTTTAAACACATTGGATATGTAATATGGAACATCCCATAAACATATTAGAACGTTATTGGAACTATACAGAGTTTAGACTCAATCAAGAAGCCATTATTAACGCCATTATTGAAGGTGAGGATACTTTTGTGTTATTACCAACGGGTGGCGGCAAATCATTATGCTTTCAAATTCCTGGTTTAGCTAAAGATGGCATTTGTATTGTTATTTCGCCTTTAATTTCCCTAATGCAAGATCAGGTACAGGCCTTAAACAACAAGGGTATTAAAGCCATGGCCATTACCAGCGGCATAAGCTATAATCAATTAGATACGCTTTTAGACAACTGTGTTTATGGAAACTATAAGTTTTTGTATTTATCGCCAGAACGCTTACAGCAAGAGTTGGTGCAGGATCGCATCAGACTAATGAATGTTAATTTAATAGCTGTAGATGAAGCACATTGTATTTCTCAATGGGGAAGCGATTTTAGACCTGCATACAAGAATATATCCCTTTTACGTCAAATACAACCTAGTGTAAATGTCGTTGCCCTAACCGCTTCGGCAAAACCAGAGATTGTTGAAGACATTATAAACGAACTCGATTTTATTCAGCCCAAAGTATTCAAGCAATCTTTTGTGCGGCCAAACTTGGCATATATGGTTTTTCATGAAGATGATAAGTACTACCGACTGGAAACCATCTTAAAAAAACATAAAGCATCGTCCATAATTTATGTTAGAAATAGAAAACTAACTACAGAAATATGTGCCTTTTTAAAATCTAAAAACATAACGTCTACCCATTACCACGGCGGACTTTCGAATATTGAAAAGGAGAACAACATGGCAGCATGGTCGCAAAACCAAAAACAGGTTATGGTGGCAACTAATGCTTTTGGTATGGGTATTGACAAACCTGATGTTAAAACCATTATTCACTTTAATTTACCCGAAAGTATTGAAAGTTATTTTCAGGAGGCTGGTCGTGCAGGACGTAATGGCAAAAAGGCTTTTGCTGTAATTTTAAAAAACAACAGCGATCCGGTTTTAGTAAAAAATCAGTTTTTAAGCGTTTTACCAACTGTAGATTTTGTTAAGCAAGTTTACAGGAAATTATGCAGTTACTTTCAAATATCATACGGTGAAGGCGAATACCAAACTTTCGATTTTGAATTTAACGCCTTTTGTAAGACCTATAACTTTAGTTCTGTTTTATGCTATAATGCATTGTTGTTATTAGATAGAAATAGTGTTATCACCTTATCGAAACAATTTAAAAATAAAGTAACGACTCAATTTATAATATCGAGTACTGCGCTTTTTAATTACTTAGAAACGCATCAGGATTATAGCATAATTATAAAATCCATATTGAGGATGTATGGTGGTATTTTTGACCATATTACCAAGATTGACCTCATGAAGATTTCTAAAAAAGCATCGGTAACCGAAAATAAATTAATACAAACGCTTCTACAACTAGAAAAAGATGAAATTATTTCTCTAAACCTGGCAAAAACAGATGCTCAAATCACTTTTATTGAACCTCGGGAAGATGATAAAACTATTAATAGAATTGCGCAGACCATAGAACAGCAAAACAAATTAAAACAGAATCAGGTTAACGCTATTCTTAATTATATTGAAAACGATTCTGTTTGTAAAAGTGTGCAGCTCCTCACCTATTTTGGTGAAAAAGACATAGAGCCTTGTGGTATCTGCTCGGTTTGTATTAATTCTAAAAAAGATACCAATCGGCAAGACGCAAACACCTTGAAAAAAGATATTCTTGAATTATTAGAAAAAGGTGATCTATCATCTAGAGATATCATTTCAATTCTAAAATGTAAAGAATCAGATTTAAAAATAGTTTTAAAATTACTATTAGAACATAACCTTATAACTATTACTCCAACAAACACATACAAATTAAACCATATATGAGGGATTTAAGAATCGTATTTATGGGCACACCAGATTTTGCTGTTGCCACTTTAAAAGCTTTAGTAGAAAACCAATATAATATAGTTGGTGTTATAACGGCACCCGACAAACCGGCTGGACGCGGACGTAAACTAAACGAAAGTGCTGTTAAACTATATGCAAAGGAAGCCAACTTGAACATTTTACAGCCAACCAATTTAAAAAGTGAAGATTTCTTAACCGAACTAAAAGAACTTAATGCCAATCTTCAAATTGTCGTGGCATTTAGAATGCTTCCTAAAGTGGTTTGGCAAATGCCTGAATATGGCACCTTTAACTTACATGCTTCATTGCTACCTAACTACCGTGGTGCTGCTCCCATTAATTGGGCAATTATTAATGGCGAAACAACTACGGGAGTGTCAACCTTCTTTATTGATGAAAAAATTGATACTGGCGATATGATCCTTCAAGAAGAGGTAAATATTGAACCTGATGAAAACGTAGGAAGCCTTCATGACAAATTAATGCACGTTGGTAGCGATTTGGTTCTAAAAACTGTAAACTCGATAAAAGGTAATACGGTAAAAACAACCCCTCAAAAAGCTACCGAAGGTATAAAAACAGCCTACAAATTAAATAAAGATAATTGCAAAATTGATTGGAATGCACCTATAGATAATATTTACAATAAAATACGCGGTTTAAGCCCTTATCCATCAGCCTGGTGCACTTTAATAAATGAAGACCAAACCTTGGATATAAAAATATATAAGGCAGAAAAGGAAACTGTATCTCATACAAATAGCATTGGAACTATTATTTGTAGCAAGAAAGAGCTAAAAATAGCTGTTACAAACGGTTACATTATTGTAAAAGAAATTAAACTGCCCGGTAAACGTGCTATGGATATAAAATCTTTATTAAACGGTTACGATTTTAAAGAAAATGCCAGAGTGCTCTAAAACCCTTATTTTCATTGATATTTCAAAAACTCGATGAAATGCACTTCCTTTATTAACAAAAGGGTCAAGTTATTAACAATACCACGTTTTTCCCTTGCTATTACTTGCATGGTTTTATAATCCGTATAAATTTGTAGTAGGATTTAACAATAATGTTTAACCAATTTATTAATAATTAAATTTTATATTATGAACAAAACAGATTTAATCGACGCAATGGCAGAACACGCAGGAATCACTAAAGCTGCTGCAAAAAAAGCTTTAGAGTGTGCTATTATAGAAATTGAAGGTGCTTTACAAAAAGGTAACAGAGTTTCTTTAGTAGGATTTGGATCTTGGTCAGTTTCTAAAAGAGCTGCTAGAGAAGGAAGAAACCCTCAAACTGGACAAACTATAAAAATTAAAGCTAAAAACGTTGTTAAGTTTAAAGCTGGATCAGATTTATCAAATGCAGTAAACTAATATTTACTTCTTTTATATTAAAAAGATGCCTTTAATTTTTAAAGGCATCTTTTTTTATATCAGTAAAACAGTTGCTTTTTTAATAAATAAATGTTAGATTTAATTGCTAAACCTCGAAAGAATGATAACATTAAAACCCAAAAAAGGTAATTTGTTAATCGCTGAACCTGCAATAATAGGTGATGTTTCTTTTAACAGATCGATCGTATTGATTGCAGATCATTCCCAAGATGGTTCTATAGGTTTTATTCTTAACAAACCTTTAGATTATACTATTAATGAATTAGTTCCCGAAATTGATGTTGCTTTTAAGGTTTATAATGGCGGACCTGTAGAACAGGATAATTTATACTTCATTCATAAAATCCCTAATTTAATTCCTGAAAGCATTGAGATTTCCTTAGGTATTTTTTGGGGAGGCGATTTTAGCAAAGTTGTCGAGCTTATTACCAAAGGGGAAATAAAGGAAAATGATATCCGCTTTTTTCTTGGGTATTCCGGTTGGGAAGCAAACCAATTAGAAGATGAGCTTAAAGCTAATTCCTGGGTTGTTACCGAGAATATTTACAAAAATGGTATTATAGAAAAGGACTATAAATCATTTTGGAAAGAGAAAATGCTAGAGTTTGGTGGAGAGTACAGTATTTGGTCTAATGCGCCAGAAAACCCAAACTATAATTAGTTCAGCCTTATTTTTACATTCAACTTTTGCAATAAATCCTTAGATACTCCATTAGCGTAAACCTTCTTTCTATACTTCGTAACTGGTTGGATTCCTACAATAACGTTTGTTATAAAAATTTCATCGGCTTTTTGAAGCTCAAACGGAGATATGGAGTCTTCTACAATTTCGTAATCTGGTATACTTTTTATAATGTCTATAATCTGTTTACGCATCACGCCTTTTAAACAACCATCACTAATCGGAGCTGTTTTAATAACGTTACCTTTTACAACAAAAATATTGCCATTAAGAGCTTCTACGACATGCTTATTGGTATTTAAAACCAAACCATTGTTTAAATTGTTTTCCTTTACGTAAATGCTTCCAACCACATTTAACGCCTTATTATTCGTTTTTAAGGTAGATAATAAACTAGGCGATACATAATAGTCTTTAAACAAATCTATTTCATAAAAGCTATCCTGAAGCATATAAAAATCATCTTGAACAGGCTTTACAGAAATAATAAAACTCACCTCATTAGAATTTGGGGTATATAATCCCCCTTCATTTCTATGCACCATGAGTTTCACCCTTGCTGATGACTTTAGCAGCCCATTAGACTCTAAGGTATTAAGAATCTGTTCTTCTAGATATTCCATGGTAAAATTCATTGGAATTTCCATACGCATAATACGCATAGAAGCCATGAGTCTAAAATAATGATCTTCCCAAAATAAAATTTTACCAAAACTTGCTTTTATAGTTTCAAACAGGGCGTCACCATAACTGTAGCCTCTATTTTCAATAGGAAGAACACTGTTTTCTTCTAGAATATTTCCGTTAAAATTTATCATAAAAAAAATCCCACTCTAATGGGTATTATAAGAGCGGGGCAAATATAATTTAAAATATAGAATTAAACAGAACCTAATACATGCTTTAAATCGGAAATTTGGTTTTCCCAAAGCATCTTAGCTTCGTCAACTTCATCTTCTTCTGCAAAGTCTGTAATCATTAATGATACATCTTTTGTAATCTCATCTACCTGGATTCTTATTTCGAAATACGAAACCTGATCGTCTTCATCATTCAGCCATCTAAATTTAACACGTTCGCCGCTTTTCTTACTTAGCAATTTTGCTTGTTCTTCACTATCATCCCATATAAAAGTGAACAATTCACCACGAGAGTTTACGTTATCTGAAAACCATTCAGATAAACCAGAGGGAGTCGAAATATATTGATATAACAGCTGTGGCGACGCGTGTATTGGAAACTCAATATCAAATCTAATTTTATCGTTCATAAATACCTTAAAAATTTTATGATCCCAATATATACATTAATTGACAAGTATTACAACTATTTTTAATAATATTTTATTAGATATCTGTTTGCTTACAATAATAATGTTTTTATATTTGCACCCGCAATTAACGGCGAGGTAGCTCAGTTGGTTAGAGCGTCGGATTCATAACCCGGAGGTCGGGGGATCGTGCCCCCCTCTCGCTACAAAGTAAACAAAGGAAAACCCAGGATTTTAGAAGATCTTGGTTTTTTTGCTTGGGTACAACATAGTTTGATTCAATTATCTAATATAATAATTGAGAATCAGATTAATCAAAATGAATAAAAAAGCTCATGCTAATTCTTTTTTAGATTTTATTTCTAAAATACCACTGAGACAAAACACAAAGGAAAAAATAAAACTTAATGATAACATTGAATATATAACTAATATCAAATAGTAGTTGTTATAACTGTTTTTTATATCCTCCATATCTTTTCCAATTTGCTTAATGATATCTGAATGAGTATTCCATATTTTTAATTCTGAATCAGAAATACTTGTCCCTATAAGAACGTTTGAATAGTAGCCATCATTATAATCCACTTTTACAACATATTTAAAGTGCATTATGGCTAATAATGCCAATAAAAATAGAGTGGCTAATAAAGATTTTATAAAATTCTTTTTAATTTTTTCTTTACAATAAAAAGCTCCCAATACAGCCAAAGCTATTATAAATGTTCCAAAAGTTTTAAAACCGTATATTGGTTCTGGTATTATTTTGTATATGGCAAAGTAACCCAAAAAAGAAGTAACCACTGAACCTAATAAATGAGCATTTTTCTTTAGCTTATTCAAAAAGTTAGAGAAATAAATCGACATGTTAGTTTTAGTTAAATTGATAATGACATTCTTGTGAGCAAGGTAAATCCTCTATAATCTCGATACCATTTTTCATATATTTTACTTGATACCTCGCTCTGGAAACTGGAAAAGTTTTATCAGTAAATACTGGTTTCCAAGCCTTTTCATTGTTTCTGTTAACCCATCTTCTATAAAATACTTTAGTACCTTCTTTTTTAGAAGTTAAATTCATTTTTACCTTTTCTTTGAAATAAGCTAATGTTTCGAGTGTTTCAAAACACTGATTTGAATTTTTCATCATATCCGCTAGTTTTTTAGAGCCAGTTTCTTCTAATATTATTCTCTTTGTTTTCAAAATAAACGTTTCATCAAAACTAGCTGAATTACGGTTTAAATCCTCAATTAAAGAATCAGAAGACAGTATTTTATATAAATCATCATTTAAAGCTTTATCTTTCAAAGAATTTATTTTCTTGAAATATAATATTGATAGTTTTATTTCATTTAAATTCAGATAAGCTTTTGCTATGTTTTTATAGAGTTTAATAAAAAAAGCTAGGTTTTCTTTTGAAGAAATTACATCATCTTCGATATCTAGCCAAATTCTTAATGCATTTTTCTTTTCTAAATTATTCCCTTTATCGTACATTTTTTCAGCTTTATAATATTTCTTTAATAATTTATTATTTATTATTTCAAATCTAAAATGTTGGTCAAACTCTCCTTTATTAATATCATACAGACTAAAATCTTTATCTCTATAAGTCGTACTCAATAAGTAGTTAATATCACCAAGTCTTTTAATAACAAGCGGGTGTGATGTATATATGGTTTCTAAAAGACTTTCAACTAATATATCTATACCATCTTCAGTTAAAACACTATAATCTACCTCATCTACTCTTATATTATTTATCATACTTAAGGTGGAAGTAAAAATATTATTCTTAAATTTTCGATCACTAGTTTTTTTCATCATAATCTTCCAAAAATTCGCGGCTTCTCTTGGGTCATACCCAGCTTCTATCATATAATACAAGCCCACTCTATCTGATTGTGTTTCATATCTTTTACTATATAAATTCATGACTGTTTCTGGAATTGTACGCTCTAAAGCTGTATTTAAAGCCTTTCCTACCAGGGTACCTTCCCCAACATTCATTTTCTTTTTTACAGTCTGTTTTAACCATTTAGAAGTCTTTTTACCAATATTACTATTGGTAAATCTGGTGATCTTATACTCCTTTATACTGTGTTCATGTGTGACATGTGCAATTTCATGTCCTAAGACTGCAGCTAATTGAGCTTCATTTTCCATAAGTTTTAACAAACCAGTATTTATAAATATCATCCCATTGGGCAGTGCAAAGGCATTAGGTATATCACTTTCAATAACGTAAAACCTAAAAATCACTTTGTGTTCTTTAGAAAAACTCTCTTCTTTAGCATAAACAGGTAATACATTATTCCCTATCATATTAATATAACCTTGAACCCGGATATCATCTAATAATTTAAATTCTAAATTCCCTAGTTTTATGGTACCATTATGCAATCCGTTAGCCGCTTTAAACACATTACTTGGTATGCTTTTAAATTGATTCAGGTTAGTGGCATCAAAATCATTGGATAAGCTTAGCATAAATTCCTGATCTACTTTACCATAAGTGTTTTTACAAACCTCTATTTTAGATGCCATATAAACACCATTATCATTTCGATCTACATAAACGGTTAAAAAACTTCCTAACTGTAGCTCGTTAAAACCTAAAAAGCTTCTTCCTTTGCTACAAGCACAATCAGATCCTCCGTTGCATTTAATAGTAGTTTTATCGGTTAATGCTACTTTTCTCCCATCTATAATTGCTGTATCACCTTTATAAGATTCAATAACGCCCTCAAACTTTTTTATATCTCCATATTCATCTTTATTAAGTGATACTTTAGTTAATACTCTTTTCCTACTTTCTATAACTATAGCAACATCTACAATACTTCCTATGAAAATTTTTTCTTTAGAAATATATTTTTTCTCTCCAAGTAAAAATTTCGTTTTTCTCGTTACATCTAAAACAAACTCTTCACCGTCATAATTAACAGTAATAGTTTCATAAGGTTTATTAAACTCGAAAACAGTTGCTTCTTTCCAGATTTCTTCTTTTTGCGCTACTACTCTAGTCGAACATGAAAACAAAACGGTAATACATAATTGAATATAAATTGATTTAAAATCCATATTAATTTACAAATTAAAGTGTATTGTAATAAAAATCTTAAATGTAAGCATATCATTTTAAACATTTTAGAATTTAAAATTATACTGAAATATCTAAATCAAAAAAGAAAGTTCTTTCTACTTAAGAGTCCCTGCGACATTTCTTCTTAAGTTTATTTAATAATAATAGGAATATAGGAGCTTAACCTTTTTTTCAGGAACAACAAGGAAATAAAAACCCAAGATTTATAATCTTGGGTTTTACTTTTATAAAGCATACCTAACAAATCAAGATTATCTTATAACACTATCTTTAAAGATTTATCTGTTTAGTTTTAAGGAGACATTTCTTGAAGAACGATCGTTGTTGTTAACGGATATAACTTTAAATTTTTCAAGAGGTTCAATGCTCCCCACACAACCTACTCATCTTACGAACAAGGTACCTAAAAGGATTTACCTTTTAATGCCTTCTTCTTCCCTATTCTTTTTATGGGCCTGCTCTTTTTGGTATTGCTTTACACCATCCTTAATTGCTTGTGTTCTATTTTTACTGGCACTCATACCTGTAATATCATTAGGTTTTAATCCAAGTTCTTTAGCAACCTGATACCCCCAGTTAAAATCTTTCAAAAACTCTTTTGATATTTTTGTTTTATCACTCATAATTTAAAAAGTTTCGTGAACATATAATTCAAGATTAGTTATCTGTTACTTAAAATTCAACATAAAGAAACCTTAAGTTAAAATTCTATAAAATTTTAATTATTAATGATTAATTAAGGAAGAGTGATGATTGTAAATATATACATTTTGCTCTTAACTTAAAATTTAATTTGTGCTTTACTAAACAAATTTGAAGGCCAAACTTTACTAGGGAAATTGTTTACCAAAGCTAATGCTTTTTTTACGGTTAAAGAGATTTGCGCCCATTAATTTAGAGAACATTAAACCGAAACTGAATAAAAATAATAGCTTGGTTCTAGTCTACCCGAAAAATCCTGTGGATTTTCCCCTGATTCGTTCCATGTTTTATTAAATTAGTTGTTTAACTACGTAACTATACACAAATCGTAAACGGTCATATGGTTAAACAAACTAGAAAACGAATAATACGGTATAATATGATTAGATTAAAAGGAAGAATATATATAGTGTTAGTACTCTCGATAGCCTTAACAATAGCATCCTGCAACAATAACAAAGCAAAAACAGATAGTAAAAAAGTAATCTTCGAACCGACATGGGAGTCTTTAGCAACGCATAATACAGAACCAGAATGGTTTAAAGATTCAAAATTTGGAATATACTTTCACTGGGGATTATTCACGGTTCCAGAGTATTATGATGAAAAGTACCCAAGATGGATGTATTTTGAAAAACTCCCCGTAAAAGGATGGGGAGGACCAGTTCGTCCTTACCATAATGAAACCTATGGAGGTATTGAAAACTTTAACTATCATGATTTTATACCAATGTTTAAGGCTGAAAAATTCAATGCAGCAGCATGGGTAGACTTATTTGAATTATCTGGTGCTAAATTTGCAGGACCAGTAGCTCAACATCATGATGGTTTTGCGATGTGGGACAGTGAAGTAAACCCATTTAATGCAAAAGATAAAGGGCCACATAAAGATATTACTGGTGAATTATTTGAGGAGTTGAAAAACCGTAATATTAAAACCATTGCAACATTTCATCATGCCCGAAACTTAGCACGTCATGCAAAAGATACAACGCAATGGGCAGATAAGTGCACTGCTCCAATGATGTCTAACAACAGCTACTATCCATACCACCCTCAATTAATAACATCTACCAAAGATCCTGAATTAAAGTATTTGTACGGAAATCTTTCAGAACAAGAGTTTAACGACTACTGGTTGAACCAGGTGAACGAAGTTGTTGATAAATATGCTCCCGATATGATTTGGTTTGATTCCTGGCTTCATTTAATCCCTGAAAATCATCGAAAAAAAATGGTAGCTCATCACTTTAATTCTGGTATCAACCGTGGACAGGAACCCGTTGTATTTTATAAACAACAAGATTTACCCAATAATATTGGTCTTTTAGATATTGAACAAGGCGGCAAAAAAGGAATATCAGAACAGTATTGGTTAACAGATATAACAATAACAAAATGGGGCTGGAGTTATACGGATAAATTAGAATGCAAGAGCGCAGAAATGCTGATTCGTAACATGATAGACGTTTGGAGTAAAAAAGGAGTCGTCTTATTAAATGTATCCCCTCGTGCTAGTGGAGCAATACCGAATGAGCAGCAAGATGTTCTAAAATCTATTGGTAGCTGGATAAAAAAACACAAAGAAGCGGTTTATGGAACAAGAACTCATACAACGTATGGTTACGGAATCGCTGCTTCAGAAGATAATGTTCATGGTGGACAATCTGCTACAATGAAATACACTAAAGACGACATACGATTTACAACATCAAAAGATAAAAAGACCTTATACATTTATATTCTAGGGCTTCCTGATGAAAAAATGAATATAGAAATTAGACATGTAATAGATAATTCGAAAAACCAATCCATTAAAAATGTCGCTTTAGTTGGCAGTAAAACTGAGATAAAGTGGTCTATAGATGGTGATAATCTTACTGTGACAACTCCAGAAGCTTCTGAGATGGACGAGATTGCAACTGTTTTTAAGGTAGCGTTTAAATAATTGATACAACTTAAATAAGTTCAATCATTTAACATTTTTGATTATGTAACAATCTTTTTTTTTCATCCTTATTAAAAAGAAATTAAGATGAAAATTTATGTTACACTCGTAATAGAAATCAAGACTCTTTAATCAAGCCACGAATTACACAAATTTACACGAATAAAGCCTCAACATAATGAATAGCTCTCTAGACTATTCATAATCACGAATCAGGCTTTCAGTCTGTTTTTACAATCCAAACCCGATTTAATTCTATTATATTTCCGTGTTTTAATTTACAAATAAGTAAACTAAAATTACTTATTTGTAAACAGTTCATATTTAGAACCATTTGTGATAATTCGTGAAATTCAGCATTTAAGGGTTTTAGTAGCTTCCTTTTTAACTCAAAATAACTACACTATAAACAAGCAACTAGAGAACAACTAAAAACTCAATCTGAACCCAAATGCATATTCTTTTTTCAACAAACGGTAGGTATTTATTGGTCGGGCTTTTATACTCCAAGAATCAATACCTCCTATTCCTGCCTGAATCAAATCGATATTTAAGGTATAATACTTGGCTTCCTCAAGTTGCCATGTAAAATCGGATGTCGCTAAATTTTCCTCACTAAAAGGCCAAACAGAAAATGCAATTTTATCTTTTGCCTCTACCTTTAACTTTGATCCTTTATCTCCTTTAAGTACTAACCACTCTACTCCTGTTCTATTTCCACATTCCTGAGGTTTAACATAAGATTCGGTTAATGCATCTGTCTTCATAGAATAAATGCCCTTAAATGCCGAACGGTTACGATCAATATAATTCTCGTGAGGCCCTTTTCCATAATATTGAACATCTACAAAATTCTTGTTAATGGCTGTTTGCATCCCCACACGGATTAGTTCTGGTGCAGTTTCATTAACCTGAATATTAAAATCAACATCAATGGCTCCATTACCAAATACAGTATACGTTTCTTCAATTATTGCAGCATCCGGTACCTCACGTTTTATTTTCACCACTATCGTGTTAGCTTGTTTTTCAGCATTCAAGCTTTCAAGTTTCATATTGGTTTTAGCATTCTTCCAAACTTCAAGTTCTCTTGGTGTATTCCATCCCCAACCATCATTGTCGGTAGGTACTCGCCATAGATTCGGTAGTAATGGCTTTTCAACGGCTATTTTTCCTTTAATGGCTACTGTAGACAAGGCTCCAAGTTCTTTGTTAAAAACCACCGAAAAGCCAGCGCCTTTTATCTGGATAAGTTTATCATCCTCAATTAACTCAGGAGACTTGGTTTTTATTTGTTTTAATTGAGGTTGTGCTTCTTGAATCATTAATTGTTCTTCGGCAATTAAGTATCCAGTATCTGCCCAATCTTTCTTTTGTTTACTAAACATTTTAATCTGTACCCAATAATCATCTTCTTTTTGAAATTTGATCTTTTTGAAATTCAAATCCACTTCTCCTGTCTTTCCTGGCTTTATGTTTGGTCCATCAAACTCTCCTTGTTGCATTTTCTTTCCATTTCTAACAAGCTCCCAAGTAAATTGGTAAGACGAAAGATCTGTAAAGTTGAAACGATTCTCTAATGCAATCGTACCTTTTTTAATATCTACCGCACTTATTACTACAGGTTGGAATACATATTTACACTCGTAAGACTGCGGACGTAAGCTTTTATCTGAATTGAAAACGCCATTTATGCTTACATTACCATCGTTGGGAGTATCTCCAAAATCACCACCATAGGCAAAGTATTTTTTACCGTTTTTTGCTGTTCGCTCAATTCCCTGATCGATCATATCCCATATATAGCCCCCTATCAAATTATCATAAGAATAAATCATGTCCCAATATTCTTTAAGGTTTCCAAGGGAATTCCCCATAGAATGTGCATACTCACACATTAAGATAGGTCTGTTAATATATGGACTGATTGCCATACCTTCCAGTTGTTCCAAATAAGGATACATGCGGCTAAGCACATCTACATATCTTGGATCGGTTGGATTAGAATAAAACTTCTCCATATAAGCCTCATACTTTTCCGATTCTATTTTGGCATACTCCGGATGATTTGGGTCTCCTTGTGCCCCTTCGTAATGAATAAATCGGGACGGATCAAAATCTTTTACATAGCCAGACATACCTGCAAATGTTGGTCCACAGCCAGATTCGTTTCCAAAAGACCATGAAATAATAGAAGGGTGATTTTTATCGCGCTCCACCATACGAATAACCCGATCCATCATACTCGCATTCCAAGATGGGGTATTTCCCAATTCACCACGTACACCATGAGACTCAATATTAGCTTCGTCCATGACATAAATACCATATTTATCGCAAAGCTCATAGATAAAAGGATCGTTGGGATAATGGGACGTACGAATTGAATTGAAATTGTTTTGTTTTAAAAGAAATATATCCTGTTCCATTTCGGCTCTGGTAACAGTTTTCCCTCCTGTTGGACTATGGTCATGACGATTAACCCCTATAATCTTAATCGGAACGCCATTAACCAATAGTTCATGGGATGAAGAGAATCTTATATCTCTAAACCCAACTTTAGTACTTCTAGCCTCTACCGTATTCCCGGCCTTATCTTTAAGGTTAAATACAAGTGTATATAAGTATGGATGTTCCGAATTCCATGTTTTAATGCCTTTAAGCTCGGTTTCAAGCAATGCGAAATATACATTATCCCTTTGTGGGTAAAATTCATTTACAATGTCATCCACATTAATGCTTAAATCATTTTTTATAACCGGTTTATTTTCATGATCGTAAAGCTGTGCTGTTATAGTATACGCTTTAGCATCTAACGCTTCGTCTATGGCTATTTCTGGTCTTACCTGAAGCACAGCATTGGTATAAGTTGAATCTAGCTTGGTACGAACGAAAAAATCGTTAATTGCAACCTTAGGCTGCGCCAGCAACATAACCTCTCGGTGAATTCCACTCATCCGCCAATGATCTTGATCTTCTAAATAACTACCATCACTCCAACGGTAAACCTGTACTGCCAACGTGTTTTTCCCGGGCTTTAAAAGTTTGGTAATATTGAACTCTGCTGGTAATCGACTATCTTGACTATAGCCTATAAACGCACCGTTTAGCCAACAATTAAATGCAGAACTTACGCCTCCAAAATGAAGTACAATCTCATCATCATTCCAATTGGATGGAATTTCAAATTCTTTAATATAGGAGCCAACTGGGTTAGCTCGATCTATGTATGGTGGATTGGCTGAAAAGGGGTATGTTGAATTGGTATAAATTGGAGTTCCATAGCCTTTCATTTCCCAACATGAAGGTACTTCTATGGAACCCCAAGAGCTATAATCAAAGTCTAGTTTGTAAAAATCATTGGGTTTGTCCTTTACTTGCTTAGCAAATTTAAATTTCCACGCGCCATTAAGCATCATTAACCTGGAGGCTTCCCTATTTCCTTCTAAAGCGCTCCCTGTTTCTTTATAAGAATATGAAGTAGCTCTGGCTGGCAACTTATTAATACCGAAAACATGTTGGTTTTGCCATAATTCCGGTTGAACCGTTTGTCCGTCTACATTAAACCCACTTAACAATACAAGCATACTTAGCACAAAGGTAAATCTTAGATTACTTGAGTTAAACATGATATCGTTTGTCAACAATCGTTTAAAAATTGGAGCAAATACAATCTGTTTCATTTAGTCTTTTTTAATTTTAAATTTTGCTTTAAGGTTTTACCATGTATGCTACAAAAGGTTTACATACACATAATAGGTTCCTGCTAACGCTTTACCTTCACTATTAAACATAGTTCCTTTTACTTCTGTATTTCCAGGGTTTAGGGGTATATCGAATATAATCCTCTTATCTTCTGGGTTAACTTCAATTGTCTTGGAAAATCCGTTTACTTCTAACGTAATGGTCTCAATAGGCATCGGCGTAATCGTGTTGCCATAAATAAGTTTATCTATGCCACCGTTAGCATCCCAGGCATCCACATTTTTTTTAAATACCGGAACGCCTTGTATCTCAGTATCAGCTTCTCTAGGCCATCGCCTAACTTCGAATCTATACATCCCTTTTTTTGAAATGGTCACCTGCCAACTACCTACTTGCGGACTCCCTTTTGCAACCTGTGCATGATTCCAAGGCACATTGGGTAAATACCAATCGGATGGAGTCAAAAATGTTTCAGGGTCGTCTGGATGTCCAATAATAAACCTAGGTCGATCGCGATCTCCGGGAGTAACTTTAGTCCAATAATCCTCATGCGACTCACGTATCTTTTTTACAATATCTGGATGCGCATCTATCGCATTCTGTGTTTGTGCAGGATCGTTACTCATGTTATACAGTTCCTTGTCATCAACCAATCGCCATTCATTAGTCATTCCTACGGTATTTTCCCATGATTCGGGTTTATAGTTTCGTTGGGTTTCTACAAATAGTGTACGTTCAGAAAGTGCTAATTCCGGATTAAAAAGTTGTTGTTTAAAACTACGTCCATCAAAATCTATTTCATTTTCCAACTTTAGCTTACATAAGTCTATTAATGTTGGTAATACGTCTATGTGAGATGTAAGGTCTTTTACGTCTTTATTCTGACTTAACGCTCCTTTTGGCCAATGTACAAAGAATGGCACCCGATGACCACCATCGTAAACCTGTCCTTTATGACCTCTCATTCCGGCATTAAACAGTTTTACTCCCGCTGTTCCTCCGTTATCACTCATAAAAATGAGAATGGTATTTTTTGACTGACCAGATTTTTCCAATGCTTCTCGTAATCGACCAATATTCCAATCTATACGTTCTATCCCAGCAAAAAAGTAAGATACATAGTTAGACACTTCCGAGTTCTCGTTATTCGCCCATGATTTGTCTGGTAGGGTGTGCGGATGATGAGGCAAATAAGTAGGTAGATACAAGAAAAAAGGCTTATCCTTTTCGTTTGTTTTATTTACGAAATCTATTGCTGCTTCGTAAAATACATCTGGGGCAAATCCATTTCGTTGCTCTCGTTCTCCATTATGCCAGTAATAATCATTCACACGATCATTATCGAACCAATCATCGGTGGTTCCCGTACCACCATCGCCTTGTCCTAGCCATTCATCAAAGCCTCTGTCCATTGGACGATACGGATAGTTTGAACCTAAATGCCATTTTCCAAATAGCCCTGTTCTATAGCCTGCAGATTTAAAAACGTCTGCCATGGTAACTTCAGATGCACGCAAATGATTGCCACCACTAACCGTATGCCAAACGCCTACATGATGTGCATATTTCCCTGTTATAAGTGCGGCACGCGTTGGTGCGCAAGTGGGATCGACATGAAAATCTGTAAAACGAACCGATTGTCCGTGTAACTTATCTATGTTGGGTGTTTTTATATACGGATTACCATGGCAGGCCAAATCGCCATAACCTTGATCGTCGGTAACAATTAAAATAACATTTGGTTGTTGAGTATTTGGCGAACAGGAAAGTACAGACAAAAGCAACCACATACTTGGTAATAAACTTTTTACTGAATATGTTCTATAACCCCCCATAGTTTTTTAAGCAATGTATTTTAAAATATACTCACTACACTATCAACAATGCCATACGCTATAGCATATTGAAATCGTAAAATATTGGTAAAACGTACAAAGATTGATGTTCTCTGTATACTGTTTTATTGTATTTGATTATTCCTGTCTTAAATATCAACAACTCTAATATATTGCCTCAGATAGTCTTTATTATTTATTAATCTTAAACACCCAGGCATACTCCAAATTTTCTTCTTTTGGCAATGCTATCTTTAACCCTTCATCGTTTTGTTCAAATTTTATTTCTCCTTCATAACCTAAGAGTTCAATTGATTTCACCTTAATTTTTGAAGTTTTCAGGTATTTAATCTGAACCTCTTCAGTTGGAGGAACTAATACCGTAGCATAAAGTGCATCGCCTTTTGTTGTAAATCGAATATCTTGCTGTGTAAACTTCTTGTTTTTACTTTCAGAAAGGTGTCCTAAATTTGTTCTTGTAGGCCCTTCTCCGTAGACTTCCCAATACGTTGCTCCGTAAATAGCTTCGCCATTAACTTTTAACCATTTACCCATATCCAATAATGTTTTTTGTTGGTCTTCGGGAATAGTACCGTCGTATTTAGGTCCAATGTTAAGAAGCAGACATCCATTTTTACTAACAATGTCTACTAAATCCGCTACCAGTTCTTCTGCCGATTTTGGAATCCAATTCTCTGCATAATACCATGAATTTTTCCCTATAGAGGTATCGGTTTGCCAATATTCATTTCGAATGGAATCTAATTTGCTACGCTCTAAATCCAGCATATGCGTTCCTTTTGGATACGATTCGAACTTGTAGTTTTTAGTTTGTAACACCACATCCTTACCTCTAGCAACTCCAGAGTTATAGTAATAGGCTGCTAACTTTTTGTGGTATGGTACAAATTCCGGTCTATCTAAATAAAAATCAAACCACAAAATATCTGGTTGATATAAGTCTATAATTTCTTTTGTTCTAGGCCACCAAACATCAGCTAACCACTTTGTACTTACCGAATCTCCCATTTTATGAGGCGGTGCATATAAATCGGCGTATTTTGGGTCTCCTGTATCAAAATAATCTTGCTGATTGTAATAATTCCAATTGAAAGCCAAGTGCGAACTCGCCCCAGATATCAATCCTTGTTTTTTAATTTCATTAGTAAGTGCTTTAAATATATCGCGTTTTGGTCCCATATCTACAGCATTGTATGGTGTAATACTCGATTCGTATAAAGCAAAACCATCATGATGTTCGGCAACAGGCACCACGTATTGCGCTCCGGACTTTTTGAATATATCTACCCATTCTTTAGGGTTGAATTTTTCCATGGTGAACATAGGGATAAGATCCTTATATCCGAAGTCTTTTTGATCACCAAATGTTTTTTTATGGTAAGCTACCGCTGGGTGAGGTTTGTCGTTAATCACTTCACCTGTTTGCGGATTAACAATTCCCGAATCCAGATACATCCATCGTGGGTACCAATCGGTGTGAAGTTTGGCTACAGAGTTAGGTCCCCAATGAATAAAAATTCCGAATTTAACATCCTTCATCCATTGTGGGATACTGTATTCTTTTAAACTTTCCCAGTTTTCTTCATACTTAAAAACTGTATCTTCTTTTACTTCTTCTTCCTTTTTACTTTTACAGTTAAAGCAGATAACCGTTAAAAGCAACAGTACTATTATGTTTTTATTCATTACTGATTATTGTTAGTATTTTATAATTATAAAGCAATCATATCTTTCCATTTCTCCTGAATAGAGCTATCTGGATCTGTTCTTTGAAATTTAGCAACGTACGCTTGCCATTCCTCTTCTCTTGGTAATTTTTGCCATTTTGGTCCTATTTCTTCTAGATTAAAATCGGGTATGGTATCCATAATTAAAATAGCTTGCGTCCCTGATAAATAGATTTCCATATCCTTGACACCAACAGATTCCATGTTTGCAGTAATTTCGGGCCATGCCTGACCCATGCTATGAACTCTTTTGTATTCGGCCATCAATTCTGGATCTTCCTGCAATAATAAGGTCCAAACAAAACGTTTTTTTGGTCCAATGTCGGTTTTTAGTTGTCCCTCTTTAGCCTTATATACCTTCTTCTGTTCAAATTTATAAATACGCTCTAATGGGGATGATTCAAATGAAAACGCTTCATTTTCTTCTTGTAAAAAACCTTGAAAATTAATGTCTACCTGTACACTTGACAAGGTATTACTTAGGGTTAAGCTATCCATATTGTATGATGTATCCACCAACAAAAAACAGTCTTGCTCTTTTTGATATATTTCAAAGGAGAACACCCCTAATACTTCCAACTGCTTTTGAATACGCTCTGATTTTATCTGCGCTACAAATTCTGAAATATCCAGATTTTCTATAGTAACCAGATAAGTGAACCGACGAAATTGGTTAGCATTCATTTTAGCTAGGCTTTAATTTTTACCACGTGACCTTTTAATGCAAAAAACAACAGGTATACATAACAAATTAGTGGAATAATAAACGAATATTTAATTCCAACGGTATCTGAAATATATCCCATTAAAGGAGGTACAATAGCTCCACCAACGATTCCTAATAAAAATACCGAGGAACCTGTTTTTGTATATTCCTTTAAATCTTTCATACTTAAACTGAATATAATCGGGTAAATAATAGAGGTGAAAAACCCAACTATAGATAAGCATGTTAATGAGAAGTAGCCATTAGTAACGATTGCTAAAAGTACCATAATAAAAGCACTGATACTGCAAAAGGCTAGTACGTTTTGAGGTTTGAATCTTTTTAAGATATAAACACCTAAGAGCCTGCCTATAAGCACTAAACCCATAAATGCAGTAATATACTGTGCTGATTTTTGTTCTGTAAGTTCTGGCAGGTTAAACCATTTAGCATACCTAATAATAAAACTAACAATTCCTACTTCGGCACCTACATAAAAGAACTCTGCTCCAACACCATATAGCGTGTGTTTAAATTTTAATATATCAATTAGCGGCTTTTTATCTCCTCCTGCTTCATCTTTAATGGTTGGTAATTTTGTAAAAACGACCACTAAGGCTATTAAAACCAGTATAGCTCCTAGTACGATATATGGTGGTTTTACTAAATTGGCCTCTCCAGATAAAAACGTTTCTAACTCACTGGGTGTAAAAGCATCAATTGCTGATTGTGGCACATCCACTTCATGTAAAAGTAGTACTGCCGCTAATGAAGGTGCAATAGTTGCTCCTACCGAACCAATAGCTGATGCCATACTTAAACGACTTGAAGCGCCTTCTGGACTCCCTAACTTGGTAATATAAGGAGATGCTGTAACTTCTAAAACGGCAAATCCTGCAGCCATAACAAATAAGGCTAACAAAAAAAATGAATATACGCGTGTTTCTGCTGCCGGATAGAATAGAAAAGCTCCAATTGCTGCAATAAGCAACCCAGTAATCATTCCCATACGGTACCCTTTTTTCTGGATATACCAACCTGCAGGTAATGCGACCACAAAGTAAGCTCCAAAAAAAGCAGATTGCACTAATGATGACTGAAAATCAGTCAGCTGACATGCTCTTTTAAGGTGAGGTATTAATACATCATTAATATTTCTGCTTAAATTCCAAAAAAACATCAATGCCATTACTATAATTAGCGGCACTAAAAACTGCGAATAACTTTCTTTTTTTGATTGCATTAAATCTTATTTTTTTAGTTAGTTAAAATTCTATAATGGCTTTTATTAAATCTTTATGCGTATAAAGCTTTTCAAATTCTGTTGGAATATCATCAAAATTCATACGATGTGTAATAAAAGATGTTGCATCAATTTTACCTGCCTCGATTAATCTGATAATCCTTCCAAAATCCTCACCCATAGCTGCCCTACTCGCTTTTAAGGTCAATTCCTTTTTATGAAAAGACGGATCATGAAAAACGACATCGCCCATAAAAAGTCCTATAAAAACAATGGTTCCTCCTGCTGCCGCATACTTAAAAGTGTTCATCATAGACGTTGAATTACCTGTAGCATCTAAAATTACCGTAGGTAAATCTCCATTTAAAAGTGTTGCTAATTCTGCCTCCACATCACCCAAAGCATTAACAGTATCTTTTACTTTGGTAATCTCCCGACACTTTTTCAATTTAGTATCGTCAATATCCATAGCAATCACCCTTGCGCCTTTTAACTGGGCAAACTGTATGGTTCCTAAACCAATAGGCCCTACTCCAATGACCAGTACAATATCATCTTCTTTAATATCAGCTCTATCAACGGCATGACATCCAATAGCCAAAGGCTCGATCATGGCCAATTGGTCATCTGTTAATGAGTTGGTCGCATGTAAAAATTTAGCTGGATATACAAAATATTCCTGCATACCTCCATCTACATGCACTCCCAAAACTTGTAAATGTTCTCCACAATTGGTTTTACCTCTTCGTACTGCTTGCCCGATAATATCGTTATAATAAGGCTCTACGGAACATTTATCTCCAATTGATACATGGGTTACATCATCTGCTACAGCAACAACCTCAACAGCTAATTCATGTCCTAAAATTCGTGGATAACTAAAAAAGGGTTGTTGCCCTTTAAAAGCATGTAAATCTGTACCACAGACACCTATTTTCTTTACTCTTAAAAGTGCATTTCCAGATGATAAGGCATCGCCTGGTTTTTCAACATCTAAATGTTCCCATGCTCCGGGTTCTTTTAATCTAATTACCTTCATATTATTTCGTTAAAATGCAAGCTGTAACTTCATTAAAAATTTCTTCAGACAATTTTCCAGTGTTCCAGTCATTTATTGTTGCTTTAATTTGTGCCGGGGTTCTTGCTCCCATAACCACCCTATCTGCTTCTTTAATTGAAAACAAATAGCGCTGCGATAAAGTTGCCAGTGGCATATCATATTTATCTGCCACTGTTTTTACCCTAATAGCATTATCCAAATCTAGTTGTGTTATCCATTTACCATCTGCACCTTCTTTTTTATAGGCTTCAAAACGATTTCCCAGTAATGAAAAATGTAATGCCGAAGCCGCATAATAGGCTATCCCTTCTTTTTTGTACGTTTGAATTTCACCATTAAATGCCGATAAACTACAGGCATCCATACGTAAAAACCCAGAAACTACATCAAAGTTTTCTTTGGTAACAAATGGCATAAATTCAGGTGATGGGTTTCCTCCTACTCCAATGGAATCTACTAATCCTTCAGATTTGAAGCCCTTTAAAGTATTTAATATGTCTTCTATGTTTTCAATTGGAACCAATTGAGGTTCGTGTAAAAACAACAAATCTATTTTATCTAGTCCTATTGTTTTTAAACTATTATCCAGACTGCGTTTCATACCATCGGTACTATAATCCAGATTCATTTCAAAAGCACCTTTTCCTTTTAAACGTCCTATCTTAGTGCTCACAAAGGGCTTTTTGCCTTTCCATTCTCTCAAAGCCATTCCTACATAATATTCGGCATTCCCATAAGATGGTGCCATATCTAAAGTAGAAATACCATGTTCTAGCGCATATAATAAAGCATCTATAGAATCTCTTTGATCAACTTCTCCCCAAACACCACCTAAACCTGAAGTACCGTAAACTAATCTGCTTTCGTTATTAAATGCTGGGCTTTTAGAATGGTCTCCTTTTATATATGTTGGTTTCATCTAATATATTTAAAAATTTACTGTTGCACCACCATCAACCGGAAGCACGACTCCTGTTATATATCTTGCTGCTTCCGAGCTTAAAAAAACTGCTGCATTACCAATATCACTTGTTTTCCCGAAGCCATCCATAGCTATTCGGTTTGTAATTTGCTGTTTTCTTTTTTCGTCATTATTAATCGCGTTTAAAAACATGTTAGATTCTATCCAACCGGGCGCTATCGCATTAACACGTACATTACTTGTGGAATATTCGGTTACCAAAGCATTTACCAATCCTGTTAAAGCGGTTTTTGAAGTACCATAGGCTACAACTTTATCTATACCAAATAATCCGGCCATAGAGCCTATCATAATAACAGAACCCTTTTTCCTTTCTAACATATATTTAGCACACTCGCGGGTTAAGGCAAATACACTCATTACATTGGTCTGCAAGATTCTTTCAAAATCTTCATCGGTAGTATCTTGCGCCATACCTTTATGATGAATGCCTGCATTATTTACCAATATATCGATAGGACCAATATTAGTTTCAATATCGTTTACTAAATCCGGAATTCCTTTTTTATCCGTAATATCGTTTACGCGATAATGGGCACCTTCTCCCAATTCTTTAACAGCGCTTTTTAGTACATCTTCTCTACGCCCAGTAATAACAACACGTGCGCCAGCTTCTATAAAAGCTTTTGAAATACCCGCTCCAATCCCTGTGCCTCCACCGGTTACTAAAGCTAGTTTTCCTTTTAATGAAAAAACAGATAGTGCCATATTATTTAATTTCTGTTAAACAATCGTCAATAAAACGGAATCCCCATCCTGGTAAATCATGAGGTTTAGCAAAACCATTATCAATTTTCATTGGGTTATCAATTAAAGGGTCTACCCAATCAAAAGATTCTGCTCCAACGCCATTTGGTATGGTACATAGTAATGGTACATCGTAATCTTTATAATAGTGGGGCAATACTGGTAAGTGGAAACTATCTGCCAAAGCTGCACTTTCTCTCCAAGCCTCTACGCCTCCTATTCTTAATATGTCTGGTTGCCAAATATCCAGAGCATTTCTGGTAACCAGTTCTCGAAGTGGCAGGGTATCGTACTCCCGTTCTCCCATGGCTAAAGAAATACCGGTTTGATTCTTTAATATTTGGTAAGCTTGAAAATCCTGATGATTTACAGGCTCTTCAAACCAGTTAATATTTAAATCTTTGGCACCATTTGAAAGTTTAATAGCCGAGGGTAAATCCATACCTTGATTGGCATCCATCATAATATCCACCTGATCTCCAACAGCTTCTCTTACTTGTCTCAAGCGTTCTAAATCGGTACTCACTTTTGGAGAGCCTACTTTAATTTTTACGGCCTTAAATCCTCTGCTTGCATAATCGGTAACCTCTTCAATAAGCTCATCAATAGTATAAGATATCCAGCCACCACTACCATATATGCTTACTTTTTCTTTTGTAACACCCAATAATTTATATACAGGTTTTCCTTGAGCTTTTCCCCAGGCATCCCACATGGCAATATTAATAGCAGCTTGTGCCCATCTTAATAGACCTTGATTTCCAAAATATTCGAATAAGCCTTCAAGCTTTTGGTACAATAATCCAGTTTCGTATGCTTTATATCCTTTAACTATTGGAATTAAATCTTTTAATGCTCCTATAATAGCATTAGGTGAATATTGAAATGATAGTAGATAAGACTCTCCTATTATTCCATTTTCTAATTGTATTCTTAAAACAACAAATGAGATTTCAGTTAGTGTGTGTGTTGCATCCGAAATCGGTTTTTTTAACGTTGTAGAAGCTTTATAAATCTTTAAATCTCTTATGTCTAAATCGTTCATTTTTGTATTACTTAGTTTATCGTTACAAATATCTTTAAATTGATTTTTGAAACTATACAGAATACTACACTTATTGTACACTATATTGATTTTTTTAAGGCATTAATATTTTATTTTAACCAATAATTGTCGTTTTTTAGTATTTTTAATCTCATGAAAGCGCAATTAAGACAAGTAACAACCTCTCCCAACAATTCTTTTAAAGTTAAAGTATTTGAGGAAAAGGAATTTAAGGCAGAGTGGCATTTTCATCCACAATACGAACTTACCTATATTATACAAAGCACAGGAATTAGATATGTGGGAGATTCTATGCATCCATTTGAAAGAGGTGATTTGGTTTTAGTTGGAAAAAATGTACCGCACTCCTGGAAGACGATAGACACCAAAAACGAGCAGGTTAAGTGTGTTGTAATACAATGGGACGATGCCTTATTTAAGGATTGGATTGAAAAACCCGAGTTTACAAGTATAAAAAATATGCTTTTAAAATCGTCGTATGGCATTGCTTTCGATCAGGATACGGCATTTTCTTTAGAAAGTTCCTTTAATTCTATTTTTAATCAAAATCCTTTTGAGCGTTTCTTAACTTTTTTAAATATTTTAAATGTGTTAGCTACCAAGGCTTCCATTAAATTATTGGCAGGTCCCAGTTTTGGTAAAGCACTTTCTCCAAAAGAGAGTCATCGCGTTAATGTTGTAAACAATTATATAAAGGATAATTTTTTAAACCAACCTTCTTTAGAGGAAATCTCCAATAAGCTATCTCTAAGCAAGGAGGCTTTTTGCCGTTTCTTTAAAAAGACTTTCGACAAAACATTTTCGAACTACGTTAATGAATATAAAATTACTATTGCCAGTAAAATGCTTATAGAAACGGATTTATCTGTTTCCGAAATCGGTTATGAGTCTGGGTTTAACAACCTTTCTTTCTTCCATAGGCAGTTTAATAAGTACAAACAAAAATCTCCGAATACTTATAGGCAATTGTATCAGAGGATTTAGAATATATCTTTTTTAGTGTAACCTTATTCAAATATTTGGGAATAACCAATTAGGGTTACAGAGCTAAAGTTATAATTCTAGCGCTAACTAACATGAGTTTCTATGTTAAAAACCAATCGCTCTACCTAGATTGAAATGCGTATAAATTCTGGTATAAAGAATTTATCATCCAAATATCCGACGAACTGTTTTACAACAATTACATCATTATTAAAAGCACCGAATCTGGATAGCTCATAATAACCCATTTACCCTATAAAAGCCTTTAATAAAAAAGCAAACGATTAGAGCTATTAAATGAAAAACTCGAAAAAAACTAATAAACTTACACTTACAAGCAATAAATATACACTTACAAAAAAGCGATATTGTTGAAAAATCTTTCATTTTAATTTATTGATAATCAACAAATTACATCAAAAATACACTTCGTCGATTTTTTTTGCGTTTCATCGATTTCACCTATACATTTGAAACTAAAATTATAACCCTAAAACTATCGTTAACCACTCTTAAAAAAAATGGTCTCTCACACTAAATCAATAACTTACATATTAAGTTTGCTAATTTCTATTAGTACTTTCTCTCAGGTAATATACTCTGAAGATTTCGAAACAGACTTCGATGTGGATACAAATGGTTGGACATTATCTAGCCCTACCAGCAATATGAACTGGGAAGGAGGAAATGGAGGAACACCATCTGGAGGAACAGGACCTAGTGGAGCTAATACAGGGAGTTATTATGCTTTTGTTGAATCTTCGGGAACCAATGCTTTTTTTAAAGAAGCTATAATGACCAGCCCTTCTATAAACTTAACAGGATACAATAATCCTACTCTGTCCTTCTACTATCATATGTATGGAAGTAATATGGGGGATTTAAATATTGACATTAACGATGGCGGCGGTTGGACAACTCTACTTACTATATCCGGGCAACAACAATTTAGTAATGGAGCTGCCTGGTCTAATACATTGTCTTCTGCCATAGACCTTTCTGCATATACGGGAGATACTGTTCAAATAAGATTTCATGGTACCACATCAAACACTGGCGATTATTATCAAAGTGATTTTGCCATTGATGATCTCTTAATAAACGGCACCTTAATTGTTGGTTCAGAAATGGAAATACAAGGTAACGCGACCAGTATTGTTTCAGGAGACACAACACCTACAAGCGGAGATCATACCGAATTTGGTACTATTGCTAATACAACAACCTTAGATCGTACATTTACCATTCGAAACATAGGCAATTCTATCTTAAATTTAACAGGAGGAACACCATTAGTTAACATTAGTGGCAATGCCGCTTTTTCCATATTAACACAACCAAGTTCAAACACGATTACTAGTGGAGGAAACCTAACTTTCGTAGTTAGGTTCGCTCCTTCTGCAGTTGGTACTAATTTACAGGCCACTATTTCCATTGATAATGATGATAGCGACGAAGATCCTTATACGTTTACGGTTCAAGGTACTTCTGTTATTTTGGCTCCCGAAATAAACATTCAGGGAAATTCGATCGATATTGCCTCAGGTGATAACACACCTGCTTTTGGTGATGATACAGAATTTGGTGTAACTACCACCTCAACAACAATTGACCACACATTTACCATTCAAAATACAGGTACGTCTACCTTAAATTTAACCGGAGGCGCTCCTTTAGTAGATATTAGCGGTAACGCAGCCTTTTCTATTTTAACGCAACCAAGTTCCAGTAGTATAACCAGTGGTGGCGATTTAACCTTTGTAGTTAGGTTTGCTCCTACGGTCGTTGGCTCCAATTTACAAGCTACTGTTTCTATTGACAATGACGATAGCGACGAAAACCCATACACCTTTGTGGTACAGGGCTCTGCTTTACTAAATCATTCACCTGGAGATGTCGACTCCAATTTACAATTATGGTTACGTGCAGATCAAGGGATTGCCTTAACGGGAACAGATGTAGACTCTTGGACAGATCAATCTACCAACGGATTTACTGGTGCGTCAGGAGGAAGTGCAGATGCCGAATACGTTACTTCAGATCTTAACTTTAATCCTATTATAAGGTTTTCTGGTAATTCATTTTATAATTTAGGTAACCCGTCCCAATTAGACTTACAACCCAATACAGACGAAATGACCATATTTACTGTGGTAGTTGCAAACGGATCCGGGACTGTATTTGGCAAATCAAATAACTCTACACGTAACTATCAGGTTTGGTTTGGATCAACAGACCGTGTATTACACAATACACTGGGAAGACAAGGAGGAAATCAAGCAGTGCGTTGGGGAACCATTTATGCATTAAATGAACCTAAACTTACAACTGGTATTGTTGCAGACACCGGTAACAGCCTTACCAGATTATCTCCATATGTAAATGGAGTGATTGATCCCGCCGATAGAAACGACGGAACTTCAACAGGAAGCTCTGTTACAGACGTTCTGGTTGGGGCAAGAAGAAATGGTATTAATACCGGTTCGGGCTTTCGTTTTAATGGAGACATTGCAGAAATTATAATGTACGACAGGGACCTTAATGCCACAGAACAACAACAAGTAGAAACCTATCTGGCTATAAAATACGGTATTACCTTAGGCTCTAATGATGCTTATTGGGATTCCTCAACAAACACCTCTTCCCCATTTGGGTATGCAGGAACCAGTAATGATTATGTAGCCTCAGATAGCAGTATCATTTGGAATGGCACAACAAATGCCGGTTTTGGATATAATATTATTGGTGTCGCCAGAGACGACGATTCTAATTTATTACAACAAAGGTCTAAAAGTGTTAGTATTATTCCAGAAGCTATTTTAACCATGGAAGCTGAGGCTGGTTCTTTAAATGCCGATTTAAGTTATTTACTAATTGGTAACAATAGCGATAATGTAGCGCTAATCACTACAGGACTTCCTGTACGATCAACAAATATTTTAGAAAGACGATGGCGTGCCAGAGAAAGTACTAATGATGCCGGAACAGTTACTTTAGAATTCGATTTAAGCACATCTTCCATTACTGATGCAGAAGCAACCAATTTAGAATTATTAATAGCTGATAATACCAGCTTCAATAATTACAAAAATATAGCAGGTTCTTATAACGCAACTACAGATATTTTAACCTTTACAGGTATAAATTTTGAAGACGCAGAATATTTCACCTTAGGTACTACTGAAAGCTACACAAGCAATTACCATTTAAGTTTTAATGGTACTACCAGATATGTTGATCTAGGAGACACCAACGATCTAACCGAAAATTTCACGATTTCTGCATGGATTAAAAGTAATGCCAACGGTAGAACCATAGTTTCCAAAGGAAGCGCTGCGGGCTATGAGTTTACTATTAACAGTTCCGGAAATCTGGTTATGAGTTTTAATTCCGGTACACAAACCGTAACGTCTACCAACAATGTGCCTCAAAATGTTTGGCATCATGTTGCTGTAATTTACAACGGGTCAACTACAAAAGTTTATATTGATGGTATAGAAGATGGTACAGCTAATATTAGCACCGATCCGGTTGCCAACTCAGAAAGCTTTTTAATTGGGGCTTCTGGAAGCTCGCCCAGCAACTTCTTTTCTGGAGAAATGGATGAGCTAAGAGTTTGGAACCGTGCTTTAACCGTAGACCAACTTCGATTTGTTATGAATCAGGAAATTGAAATTTCCGGTGGAAACATATACGGTACAATAATTCCTCAAACCGTAACAAAACACGAAACCAGTAGTATACCTTTAGCAGATTTAATGGCATACTACCCATTCTCTCAAGTAAGAGGTAATTGCGTGTTAAACGAATCATCAAACACAACAGAAAACGGAAGACTTTATAACATACCTACCAGTTCTTTTGAAAGCCAAACTGCCCCCCTACCATTTGTTTCGGATGCTGATACAGACTGGGATGTTGCAACAACATGGTTAAACAATGGTGTACAGTACATTCCTAACACGACAATTAATGGAACAGCTGTAGATTGGAATATTGTAGAAATTAATCATAATATTTCTGTTGATAGAGATTTAAGTGTTTTAGCTTTAATTTCAAACAATAACGAACTTACTGTAAATGGTGATACGTCATTAAATACAGGACATGGACTAACCGTAACGCACTATTTAAAGCTTGATGGTTCTATAGATTTAGAAGGAGAATCCCAACTCATCCAAACTACAGGTAGTGATTTTGATACTACAAGTACCGGTACTTTAGAAAGAGACCAACAAGGTACCTCAAACACTTATTTGTACAACTATTGGTCATCGCCCATAGCTCCTACAAGTAATGCTAATTACACCCCGCTAAGTATATTCAGCAACATTAATTTCTTGGGTTCTGGCTATAATGGTACAGCAGCACCTGTTGCTGTTGCAGATTATTGGATATGGAAATATGCCAATAGAGTTAGCGACACCTATTCTGCGTGGCAACATGTTAGAAGCACAGGAACAATTTCACCAGGAGAAGGATTCACAATGAAAGGACCTGGGACATTAACCTCAGATCAAAATTACGAGTTCTTAGGACAGCCGAATAACGGTGATATAACATTAACCCTAAGTGACGACAACGACTATCTAGTAGGAAATCCCTATCCTTCGGCGATTGATGCAGATGCTTTTATTTTAGATCATATTAGTGTTACAGAAGGTGGAAACTACTCAAACCTAACAGAAAATATTATAAATGGCGCGCTCTATTTCTGGGATCATTTTGCAAATAACACTCATATATTGGCAGCATACCAAGGTGGTTATGCTACTTACACCCTAATGGGAGGTGCAGTTGCCATTTCAAATGACACAAGAATTAACGCTAGTGGAGCCGCAGGAACCAAACTCCCCGAAAGATACATTCCTGTAGGCCAAGGATTCTTTGTTTCTGCTGTATTAGATCCCGATTTAATTGGAGAAGCAAACGACCCCGGAATAACCTTACCCGTTAATGGGGGCACTATTACATTTAGAAATAGTCATCGTGTATTCCAAAGAGAAATTGTTTCCGGATCCAATACAGGGTCTCTATTCCTAAAAAATAATTCTAAAGGAAAAGCAGCTACAGCACTTAAAAAAGCAGACCAAAGAAAAAAAATCAGGTTAATGTTTGACTCTCCAGGTGGTTATCATCGTCAATTACTAGTTGGTGCAGACGAAAAAGCATCCAACGGATTCGATATAGGTTACGATGCACTGCTTATTGAATCGAATAACGAAGATATGTACTGGCATATGAATAATTCCAACCTCATTATTCAGGCCGTTAATAATTTTAACGAAGAACAAGTACTCCCTTTAGGTATTAAAATAAATACCGAAGGCATCACAACAATAAAAATTGATGAATTGATAAATATCGATAACAGTCAAAATATTTATTTGCACGACAAGGAACTTAACACCTATCATAACTTAAAACAAAGTAACTATGAGGTTTATTTAACTCCTGGCGATTACTTAGAACGTTTTGAAATTACATTCTCGAAGAATAATACGCTATTAAATATAGAGGCTATCGAACATGATGAATTACAAATTTATTATTCCAATGAAAAGAAAAGCCTCATTGTTCACAACCCTATTTTAAAACAAATTAAATCTATAGAAATATACAATATTTTAGGACAGCTTGTTTACAAACTCAATATTGAAACCAACGAAAAATACATAGAACACAAAACACAAGATATTACAACTGGTACATACATTGTTAAAATGAAAACGGATGCAGAAACCATCTCTAAAAAAGTACTAGTAAAACAATAATTATTCTCTCTTATCCCTCGTCTGTATTTTGCTAAAAACGCTAAAGCCTTAAATTTAATTTAAGGCTTTAGCTTTATAAAACTACCTCCTATTTATTCTTTTACAACCTTTTCGGTTTTTAGTTTACCATTCGATTTAATTTGCAACAAATAAATACCCCTATCTAAATGCTCTAATGGTAATGTAAAAGAATGTTCTTTATAATTTTTGTTTAAAATTGTTTTGCCGAGAATATCGTATAATGTAACTTCTACATGATCAGTAACACCTTTAATACTAACCTGTAAATGGTCTACAAACGGATTTGGATGTACAACAATAAAACCAGCACGTCGTTCTTGCTCTCCCAAAGTACCCAAACATGCTGAATCTGATATTTGGGTTGGTGTTAAAACAACATCATTATACACAGTAAATGCATCCATTTTTCCTGTAAAAAAAGCATCCGATGCATTTTGAAAACTATCATTTCCACTTAGCTTACCTCCAATACCTCCATAGCTATAATGACTTATTATCGATGCAGGAGCACTATTACTACTAGCCACCTCAACACCATCAATGTATAATTTTTGAGATGTACTTAGCTCATCGTATACAAATGCGATATGATGCCAATCGCTATCATTAGGGAATGCAGCACTTATTTGATCAGCCACACTGGATGTCTCTCTTACTATAGCCTCCAAATTAGAATTATTCAACCTAATAGCTATGCCTCTGTTTTGTCCACCTTCATCAAAAATATCTTGAATACCCGTTAAAGACGAAGGTTTAATCCATGCCATAACACTTCTGGAATTCGTTATTATATTTAAAAAACTATCTGGCGAAGTAGAATTTGTGGCATATTGAATAGCCTCAGTACCATTAAATACAACAGATCGATCCCCTTCTTTAAAATCTACATCATCATAAGTAATCGCTCCAGAAGGCGCTACTGTTGGATCATGATTATTTCCTGATGCATCATCGGCATTACTGGCCAGATCAAAATCCCAAAAAGCTTCATAACCACTAGTGGGTTGACAACCTGCCGTTGAATTAGCAATTACCAGACAGGCAGCATCTTCAATTTGTGAAGCAGATAAAGCTGTATTATAAACAGAAAACGCATCCATTTTCCCTGTAAAATAGCTATCTGCTGAAACAGCAAAACTATCCCAACTGCCAATAACACCTCCAATACCACCTCCAGTAGTATTATGAGATCCAATAGAAGCTGGCGCAGAACTACTTGTGGCAACTTCTACACCGTCTATATATAGCTTGTGACTTGTATTACCTCCATCATAAACAAAAGCAACATGATGCCAATCGCCATCATTAGGAAATGTAGCAGTCAAAACATCTGTAATGATTGTTGTTTGCCTTACTACAGATTCTAAATTTGAGCCATTTAAACGCATTGCCATACCTACAGTATTACCGCCCTCATCAAATATGTCCTGAACTCCGGATAAGCTGGTTGGTTTTATCCACGCCGAAACCGTACGCGCTGTGGTCGCTTCGGAAATGAATGTCGCACTGCTATAATTTATATCCACCGTACCGTCAAACACTACAGACTGATCCCCTTCTTTAAAATCTACCGTGTCGTACGTTAAAGTACCATTTACAGGATTTGGGTCATGGCCATTCCCAGAAACATCATTGGCATCGCTCACTGTGTCAAAATCCCAATACGCTTCATAACCACTCACCGCCTGACATCCATCGGATGAGTTAGAACCACCTCCACTAGTACTTATTATATAAGGTAAATCTACCGTTGCACCACCAACCCGATAAGTTGGTAACGGGGCAGATATATTGATTAAATGATTACGCAAATCAGTACTCATATCGTTACCTATTATTAAAGTAGCCTCATCTGGACTTCCAGACAATAAGTTCGTTACTTCACTAATATCATTAATAAGATCGTATAACTCGTACGATTCAGTTTCATAATTATAAATTAATTTATAATCCCCCTTTCTAATAATAGAAACAGGTCTGGCATCTCGATTTGAATCTATAAGATATCCAGGATAATGCCAATACAATGCATCTCTGCTTAACGCAGTTCCGTTGGTTAACATTTGCCAGTGGCTTACACCATCTATTTCGTAACCGCCGCCAGGTAAAGTACCTCCCGCTGCTTCAACAAAAGTTGGATATATATCAAATCCAATAATAGGTGTCGTATTAATAGTTCCCTTATTTGATAACCATGGAGCCTCAGACCATACAATACTAACAGACCTAATACCACCTTCGTACCACTCGCCTTTCATACCCCGTAAAGGTCCAGCATCATCACTATGAACCGCTCCTCCGTTATCTGATATAAAATAAACCAGAGTATTTTCAGATAGCATATTACCAGGGTTTCTTGGATCTGCAGTCGTTTTTAAGTAATCAATCAATCTACCTATGGTTTGATCCATACCTTCTGCCAAAGCTGCCTGTCCCGGTTTTCTGTCGTGCCCCATAGAACTTGGGTTGCTAATTGCCTTGTTTTCATATTTGGCTCTTAAATCTGGTCGTGCATCACTTGGATTAAACGGACCATGTATTGCAAAGTTGCTAAAGTGCATAAAAAATGGACTATTGATATTTGCATCAATAAAATCCATGGCGGCATCTGCCATGGCATCTGTAACGTGTTTTGCTGTACCTTCTAAAGAATTATCGCCAGCCAACATTAAAGATTCTGCTGCAGTATATGGCTCCGCATAAGGGTCTAATTCAGGACCAATACTACTACCAAAAGTATATGGAACGCCACTATTGGAAGCAAAATAATTACCTGGATTCCCTTTGGTACCTCCTCCATAATTAACATCGAACCCCTGATCTGTTGCGGCATTATTTGTTACATTCGTAGCTTCATTTTCTCCAACATGATATTTTCCTAAATGCACTGTTTCATAACCTGCTGTTTGCATGGTTTCCGCAAGGGTTATCGCAGCTACTGGTAGCTCATCTACACCGCTTGGCAAGCCATTATCCGGACCTATAAGTAAAGTTGAATTCCCGCCTCTGTTTAAATTATCGACAGCAAAAATGTTATTAGTTGGTCGCGAAGCATATTGCCCACTTAAAATTGCGGCTCTTGTTGGTGCGCAATTTGAACCATTAACATAACCATAAGGAAAAGCAATGCCTTCGCTGGCTAATGTTGCTAATCTGGGCGTTTCAAAAAAATCACTTGGATTATTTAAATTCGTTAATCCTGTACTAACTTGAGACCACCCCATATCGTCTGCTATAATAACTATGACGTTTGGAGATTGAGAGTAAACTTTGGTAACTACAATAAAAAATAATAGCAATAAATAAGTAGTTATTGTTTTCATAAGATTTGTGGTTAGCAATTAATTATGTTGACAAATATAATAGCATTTAATCGATAAAAAAAGCTTTTTGTCGATTTATTATTACAAATATTACATTTATACTAGTAATAACCCTACATAACAACACAAAAAAGAGAAGGTTTTCTTCCTTCTCTTTTCAGTAAAATCACAAAATAATTAGCTTATTTTAATCTTTTATAACCCGCTTACGAATGGTTTTTCCATCAATGTTTATATGGATTAAATATTGACCACTTTTTAAATTGGAAGTTGGTACTTTAACTAATCGTTCTTTAAAATAACGTTTTTCAAAAATTAATTGTCCAAGTACATTAAACATGCTCACGTCCGTTTGCGTATACTCCCCTTGAATTCTAATAATGAATTGCTCTTTAAATGGATTAGGATAAAGTACAGCTCCTAGCTCTCCAAGCTTAAACACTTCCTCTTTTTCATTATTCGCAAAATCTGGTGCTATTTCTTCTTTGGAAATTGTTTTAGAAGATCCTCCCGAGCTGCATCCACTAATAACAATATCATCTAAATACACCCAATCTGAGTTTCCAGAGGCATCAGCTCTAAATCGTAATCTGGTGGTTGAAGTAAAAGGCCCTGAAATGATAACCTGATCTGTATAAAATTGATTATTAACAAACTCATCATCCCTATTCCATTCCTCTACCGTTGTATAACTGCTTCCTCCATTTGTAGATATTTGCAACCAGAAATCTTCATTACTATTATCCATACTTCTACAGTAATAACCAAAATCTACCGTAATTTCCTCATAAGCCGTTAAATCCATGTCGTCTGTAGTACCAACAGAAGTTGATGTATTATCCCTAAGTCGCATACTATAACTTCCGGTAGTCGCATAAACCGAATTGCCATCTCTGAAAGAATCGGAGCCACCATCGTTCCATATGCCCCAGCCTGTTTCAAACCCTTCAGTATCTAAAACAGAGTAAGTACACCCGCCCGTGTTTACCGTAACCACCACATCATCATTAGAACTACAACCACTTTGCGTAACAGTTACCGTGTACGTAGTTGTTACACTTGGACTTACTGTAATACTAGCTGTAGTTTCTCCGGTACTCCACAAATAAGTCCCGCCACCACTCGCAGTTAATGTAGTGGAATCGCCATCATTAATCGTTACATCAGGTCCGGCATCTGCTGTCGGTGATGGGTCTACAGTTACAACCACATCATCATTCGCACTACAACCGTTTAAGGTTACTGTTGCCGTATAGGTTGTTGTACTCGAAGGGCTCACATTTATGCTCGCCGTGGTCGCTCCAGTACTCCACAGGTAAGTATCGCCACCAGTTGCAGTTAACGTTGTGGAAGTACCATCGCAAATGGTTACATCTGCGCCTGCGTTGGCTGTTGGTATCGGGTTAACGGTTACAACAACATCGTCATCATCTGAAGTCACTCCATCTGAAACAGTTACCGTGTATGTGGTTGTTGAAGTTGGACTCACGTTAATACTAGCCGTAGTGGCTCCAGTACTCCACAAATATGTGGTACCACCAGAAGCCGTTAGCGTGGTGGTATCGCCATCACAAATAGTAACATCCGGTCCGGCATTGGCAACAACTTGTTGGCTAACGCAGGCTGATTCCTGAACTTCGGTAAGCGACAGCGCATTATCGTATACTGCATAGGCATCCATTTTTCCAATAAAATAACTATCCGAAGTATTGTCAAAACTATCTTTTCCGCCAATAACACCTCCTATACCTCCTATGCCCGTATGTGAAGGCACCGAACTCAAGGCACTACCGTCTGAAGCTACTTCTGTTCCATCTATATAAAGCTTCATACTGGTAATACCCCCATCGTAAACAAAAGCAACATGATGCCAATCACCATCATTTGGATACGCCGCACTTATTTGTGTAAAACTGGTCGTACCACTTCTAATAATAGCTTCCAGATTGCTCCCGTTGAGTCTTACGGCCAATCCTTGATTTCCGCCTCCTTCATCCATGATTTCCTGAATTCCGGATAATGCAGTCGGTTTTATCCAAACTGTATAACTTCTAGTTGTAAGGGCAGCCGTTAAAAAAGAGCCCGAACTATATTGAATATCTACAGTGCCATCGAAAACGGCAGATTGATCACCTTCTTTAAAATCGGAAGTATCATAAGTTAATGTACCGTTCATTGGACTAGGGTCATGTCCATTTCCAGAAGCATCATTGGCGTCACTTACAATATCAAAATCCCAAAATGCCTCAAACCCATTTGTTGGCTGACATCCTGCTGTTGAATTCGTTAGCGCCACACAAGCAGCATCGTATATCTGTGAATCGCTCAACACAGCATCATATACAGCAAAAGCATCCATTTTCCCCGTAAAATAACTGTCGGCAGCATTTTCAAAACTATCCCAACTACCAATAACACCGCCAATACCTCCACCGGTTGTGTTATGGGAACCAAGGGTGCTTGGTGCTGTGTTACTAGAAACTTGTACCACGCCATCAATAAATAACTTCTGACTAGTATTTGCGCCATCATAAACTAGTGCTATATGATGCCAATCCCCATCATTAGGAAATGCTGTTGCTAAACTGTCTGCTACAGTTAACGAACTCCTAACAATGGACTCTAAATTAGTACCATTTAAACGAATAGCCATACCTACCGTATTTCCGCCTTCATCAAAAATTTCCTGAATACCACTTAATCCTGTTGGTTTTATCCAAGCCGAAACTGTTCTGGTTGATGTTGCTGGCGACATAAAAGTGGCAGAACTATAATTAATATCCACAGTACCATCAAAAACAACAGATTGATCGCCTTCTTTAAAATCTACAGTATCATAAGTTAATGTGCCATTTATAGGATTAGGGTCATTACCGTTTCCAGAAGCGTCGTTAGCATCACTAGCCGTATCGAAATCCCAATAAGCATCATATCCGCTTATAGCCTGGCAACCATCTGTAGAATTAGGATTCCCACTGGTGCTTATTATATAAGGTAAATCAACTGTAGTACCATCGCTTCTGTATGTAGGCAATGGTGCCGATGTATTTATAAGATGATTCCGTAAATCGGTACTCATATCATTGCCTATTATTAAAGTAGCCTGATCTGGGCTACCAGACAATAGGTTTGTGGTTTCACTAATATCATTTATAAGATGGTACAACTCGTACGATTCTGTTTCGTAATTGTAAATCAATTTATAATCGCCTTTTCGTACTATAGATACCGGTCTTTGATCTCTGTTAGAATCAATAAGGTATCCAGGAAAATGCCAATAAATGGACTCCCGAGTCATACTGGTTCCATTGGTAAGCATTTGCCATTGGCTGGCACCGTCAATATCGTAACCACCTCCGGGCAACGCACCACCTGCCATTTCTACTAAAGTAGGATATAAATCGAATGCTATTATTGGTGTGGTATTTACCGTTCCCTTGTTAGCCAACCAAGAAGCTTCAGACCAAGCAAGAGTTACCGATCTAATACCGCCTTCATAATACTCGCCCTTCATACCACGTAATGGTCCGGCATCGTCACTATGTACAGCCCCCCCATTATCTGATATAAAATAAACCAAAGTATTAGCAGATAGCATATTACCTGGGTTTCTTGGGTCTGCAGTGGTTTTTAAATAATCGATCAACCTTCCAATGGTTTGATCCATGCCTTCTGCCAAAGCTGCCTGCCCTGGTTTTCTATCATGCCCCATCGAACTAGGGTTGCTAATCGCTTTAGCATCATACTTAGCTCTTAAATCTGGTCGTGCATCGCTTGGATTAAACGGCCCATGGATAGCATAGTTGCTAAAATGAACGAAAAAAGGATTATTCTTTTCAGCTTCCATAAAATCAATTGCGGCATCTGCCATGGCATCTGTAACATGCTTTGCTGTTCCCTCTAAAGAATTATCTCCGGCAAGCATTAAAGATTCTGCGGCTGTATAAGGTGCTGCGTAGGCATCCAGTTCCGGCCCTATATTACCGCTAAAAGTGTAGGGTGAACTACTTGAAGCAAAATAACTTCCCGGCGCTCCAGATGTACCACCTCCATAATTATAATCGAACCCTTGGTCTGTAGGTGCATTGTTCGATGTATTTGAAGATTCATTTTCCCCAACATGGTACTTACCTAAATGTGCCGTAGTATATCCCGCTGTTTTCATAGTTTCGGCTATAGTTATGGCACTTGATGGGATCTCGTCTATATTGTTATTAGAGGCTAATCCCATATCAGGTCCAATTAAAGTAGAATTAGAACTGGTATTACCCCTATTTAAGTCATAGACGTTAAATATGTTATTTGTTGGTCTTGCAGCATATTGACCACTTAACATTGCTGCCCTTGTAGGGGCACAATTGGCTCCGTTAACATAAGCATAAGGAAATGCTATGCCTTCAGACGCCAATGTCTCCAAGGTTGGAGTTTCATAAAAATCGCTGGGATTGTTCAAGTTCGTAAGCCCTGTACTAACTTGAGACCAACCCATATCGTCGGCGATTACAACTATAACATTTGGGGATTGAGAGGAGAGAAAGTTAAAAAATAGAATAAATAGCAATAAACATAAACGCTTTATTGTTTTCATGTTTAAAAAAAGATTGGTTAGTAAGAAAACAATTTAGTGCTTTTTTTTAAAAAAATGTGATTATTCCAACAAAACTAATAAACATTATCCTACTTTATTAACAATTACAAATTATTTTAACAGTATAACTAAAAGATTTACAGAGCATTACATATAAGACTTAAAACATAAGAATTACGCTACTCCTACACTCATTTCATAAAATACAAACGCAAAAATCAAATAACTCGACGAAATACACTTTATTTCAATTTAAAACTGATAAATAATACTTAAAAAACAATATTACAAATACCTTATTTTAAAATATTTACAATAAATAATAAAGAAAAATACTATAAATAAAAGTGTTAAATATTACAATATATAATACAAATATTACATACAACAAAATACGCACTAAATAACTGATAAACAGCACATTATAGTCAATTCAAAAATAAAACCGTACTCCAAAACTTATGTATTTTGTCGTCTTTTTTTGCATTTCATAGAATTTTGTAGTAAGTTTGCTTCAAATTATTAGTCCCAAACTAAAATTCTAACCGCTTATGGAAAAGGTTCATACTCTTTCTAAATTTATCCTTATGGGGATATTTTTATGCTTCTGCTCTAATGCATTTGCACAAGATTTCAAAGTACAACATATACAAGATGATATTGGTAATGGTGGAGGCAGCAATACCAGTTTTACAGCTGTTTCTTCATTAAACAATGCCGTCGCTTTAGCCAACAATAATAGAAAAACGCATGGTGGATCGAACGGCGTCACCGCAGCCAGAGAAGGAGACGATATGGCGGGAGGCCGTGTATTAACAACCGTAGGAACTCTTACGTACTATCGTGAATCCGGCTCTCAAAACGAAAACACCAGATTTAACACATCTATCTGGGAATATACAGGTGCTCCAGGCGATGCTAACGAATTTATAGTAAGAGACAGGTATGCTATAGACCTCAACGGAGGCACTTACACAGTAGACCAAACCATCTCTGGAATTATAAATAAAGATAACTGTATCCCTTTCATTACAGGGATAATGAACGATTCTGGTACCGATGATGCCGATTCGGCAACAGCGATTGCCTATTTAACATCTGGAACAAACCTACGTGTAGAAAAAGGAGGAACCAATACACCTAATGTTAGAGTTTATATTACTTTGGTTGAGTTTACAGGTTCAAATTGGACTGTACTTCATGGTGATTCCGGCGATTCAGCCAACGATACCGGAACCATTACCCTTAAAGCTATGTCTGATGGTACTGGTACTACAACAGACGTAACTAGTTGGTCCAATGCTATTATATTCAGTCAACACAGGGGAGATACTGCTACGGCTGGCGCGAACGATGCAAATTCCGATAACTGGCCTATGACCGATCCCGGAAGCGATACCAGAAGTGTAAATTGGACTTTTGATAATTCTCACGATTCAGATGGAACGAATCGCCATTTCGTACATGTACTGAACAATCCCGAAATAGTTGTAACCAGATATAGCGATTCCTCTACTGCAGGTTCATTTACTATAGATATCACCTCTGCCGGCTTAACAGATTTAAACCAAGCTATGATTGTTGGCTCCACATATCACAGTGGAACAGGAGCCGGATATGGTAGAGGATGGAGAAATTACAAACTAAACTCTTTAACACAAGCCGAGCATTGGGTACACCGTGCAGGTAGTGGTACCTCTACCTTAGGTACTAACATCCAAATTGTTAATTTCGATTATACCACAGCACCCGGAGGTATTACTGCTAACCTTGAATTATGGCTCAAAGCCGATTCTGGAGTCGAAGAAGCTGTAGGCGATAGTGCTGAAGATGCAGATTCTATATTAAACTGGTTGGATAACACAGATAACAACAACGACGCAACTCAAATAACAGTAGGCAATCAGCCCGTACTAGACGAAGACGCCATTAACTTTAACCCAACAATTGATTTTGATGGTGACGACCTTTTACAAACTCCTGCTGTAGCCTCTAATTCCGATATGACGGTATTTACTGTTGCTGAAGGGGTAAGTGGCGTTCAAAAACAAATATTAAACTTAAACGGTGGCGACAATATTATTGTAGAGTTTGAAGATGCCACACCTACTTTTAGAGCAAGAATGTATGACGGTGTGGATACAGGAGAAATACAAACCACGACAGCTGTAGCAAATAACGTTAACGTTATTGCAAATTACGATGTATACTCAGGCAGCAACTCCGAGCTCTTTATTAACGGTACTTCAATTGGTACAGACGCCACAAACACCTATGCCCCAACAAGTCCAATAGCCAATATAGGTGGACACCCTTCAAATACAGCAAAAAGATGGGATGGTGGTATAGCAGAAGTTATTATATATACCGGATCTATAACAAATGCCGAAAGAGACAAGATTGAATCTTACTTAGCTATTAAGTATGGCGTTACATTGGGTGCTAATGGTACATCCCAAGACTATGTAGATTCAGATGGACGTGTTATCTGGGATCAATCCGCTAATGTCGGGTATAACTATAATGTTTCTGGTATAGGTCAGGACAATAGCTCCAGATTAAATCAAAAACAATCCAAATCGATTAACGCTACAGACGATATTACAGTAGGTATAAAAGGCATAAGTACAACAAACAAAGGCAACTCCAATACTTTTATGGCCGATAAAACCTTTTTAATGTGGGGGCACGACAATGGTTCCACATCATCTGCCACCGATATTATCAAAGACTTTAGTGCTGGTACCACGGTTACCAGTAGCGCTAGTGTTACGCCAATTACCAGAAAATGGAAAATGGTAGTTACAGATTCTATACCTACTATAAAACTTTCTATTCCCGAATCCATGGTATCGGGTACCAATGCCGGTGGAGAAGATTATGTGATGATCGTTGCAGACGACGAATCTTTTACAACCAACGTAACATCTGCCACTATGGAAGATGTGGGTACAGAATTAGAAGTTGACTTTTATTTTGAAGGTACAAAATACATCACTTTTGGCTCTGCGCCAGAAGTCGCTCTTGGCGACCGTTCAGCATATTTTGGAAATTATACAACTACCGATACCTATTTAGATGCCGGTGATGTAAACGACTTAGATAATACAGATTTCACCATTAGCGCCTGGGTAAAACGTGATGCTGGTGAAAACAAATTCGATATTGTCTCCAAAAGGAATTATTTCCATGAAGCACCGGGACCTCCTTCCGAAACTTATACGCACGGCTATGCGTTTAGAATAAACTCGACCAGTCAGTTTAGAATGGTATGGAGAGATCCCAACGATAGTGCTAACAATGTGATGCAAACCTCAGCGACTATACCAGAAAACGAATGGCATCATATTGCAGCAACTTACGATTCTGGAACCAATATGGTAAGCTTATATATTGATGGTTATTTAGAAGATAGCGATGATACTTTAGACCCAATCAATACACCATCAGATTCCCACTTTTTAATAGGTGCTGCGCATCATATAAAAAGACAGCAAAAAATGAGAGGTAGTGTAGACGAAGTACGTGTATGGAATGTTGCGCTTTCTGGCGATCAGATCAGATATATCATGAATCAGGAAATTGAGAACAATTCCAATTTTGCAGACGGTAAAATTTTACCAACTGCTACTACCAAAAATGAAATAAATCCCATTCCGTGGAGTAATTTAATTGCCTATTACCCCATGAGTAATATCGTATTTGGTTGTGTAAAAGATGAATCCAATAGCGGTAACGATGCCTCAATGATACGATATGACGACCTAGACGAACAAACTGCACCACTACCATATAAAACAACACAAAATGGTGATTGGGATACCTCAACCACATGGGAAAATGGCGATGTGCAATATCTCCCTGGGGTGGATTCTTACTTAGATGCATTAGAAACCATCGATTATAATATTGTACAAATCGACCATAACATAACTATGGACAACTCAGACACATCCCTTATTCCAGCTACCAGAAATGGAAACAGAACCGTACTGGGCTTAATGGTTAATAGTGGTGGTGAATTAGAATTAGCTGGGAACACATCTACCAACACCGGGTATAGTATTACAGTATCCCATTATTTAAAACTAGATGGTAAAATTGATCTTGAGGGTGAGTCGCAACTTATACAAACAACAAATAGCGACCTGGATGTTACAAGTTCCGGGGTATTGGAACGAGACCAGCAAGGCACTAAAGATTTATACACTTATAATTATTGGTGTTCGCCAGTAGGTGTTAGTAACACCTCCACCAATAACAATAGCTATAGGCTTAGTGATAATATTTTAAAAAACGGAACGATAGCCTCTACACCAAATAATATAACATTTTTAACCTCTTCGTTCGATGGTAGCGTTTCTGGTAACGACATTAGTATAGCGGACTATTGGATTTGGAAATATGCCAACAATACAAGCGACACCTATTCCTTATGGCAACATGTAAGAAGCAATGGATTGATTAATGCCGGGGAAGGATTTATAATGAAAGGTGTAGAAACTTCCGGAAGCTCCTTTACATCCACTCAAAACTATGTTTTTGATGGAAAACCCAACAATGGCGACATTACCTTAACCCTTAATGCTGGTAATGATTACTTAGTTGGAAACCCGTACCCATCTGCTATTGATGCTGATGAATTTATTTTAGACAACGTTAGCGATGGTGCCGGTAGAGCAGGCAGTAATATTATAAACGGAACTCTATATTTCTGGGACCATTTTGCTGTTAATTCCCATATACTTACCGATTATCAAGGCGGGTATGCCACTTACACGTTACTGGGTACCGCTGTAGCCATAAGCAATGATACAAGAATTGATGCAACTGGCGCAGTTGGTTCTAAAACTCCGGGACAGTATATTCCAATAGCCCAGGGCTTTTTTGTAATTGCAGATACAGGCGGTACGATCACGTTTAAAAACAGTCAACGTGTTTTTCAAACTGAAGGTTCAGCCTCGTCCCTATTCCTAAAATCAGATCAAAAAAAGAGCAAGACCAGTAAAACAACTACAGACCAGAGAGAAAAGATAAAATTAATGTTCGATTCACCTCAAGGTTACCACCGTCAATTATTAGTTGGTGTAGACGAAAACACCTCTAATGCTTTCGATATCGGTTACGATGCGCCTTTAATTGAAGATAATATGGAAGACATGTACTGGATTAATGACAACGAACATATGATTATTCAGGCTGTAAACAACTTTGGACAAGACCAAAAATTACCTTTAGGCATAAAAATTGGTCATGCCGGTATAGCTTCTATAAAAATTGATAGCTTGGAAAACATAGACAATACACTCAACATTGTGTTACATGATAAGGAACTGGATATACATCACAACCTTAAAGATGGGGCTTACGAAGTGTATTTAGCACAAGGTAGTTATCACGATAGGTTTGAGGTGCTGTTCTCGAATGCATCATTGTCTAATACCCATAAAGAAGAGCTCAACCTACAAGTGGCATATTCAAAAGAAAAAAATAGTTTAATCGTACACAACCCAAACACAGTACGCATTAACACGATTACAATCTATACAACCCTAGGTAAAAAGGTGTTAGCCCTAGCTAGTAACACAAATATAAAATACATTGAAAATCAACTTAAACCATTTTCCTCAGGAATTTATATTGTAAATATTAATACAGACAGCACATCATTTTCAAAAAAAATACGCATACCGTAATTCTAGCACATTGAAAATGAGGAGAAAAATCCGGGTAAAATCTATACCCGGATTTTTTTTGTTTAAAAAACAAACATATAATAAAAACCTCGATAAAAAACATACACTTCATCGTGTTTTTAACACTCATGTTCATACATATGGTAATAAAAATTATATTTGGTTAGTAATTTTTTACATACAAATTTTTAACCCTAATTTACCTACTTATGAACACAAACTATTTCAGCTACCAACTGTTATTGGTGCTGGCGTTATTACTCTTTTATAACGCACATTCACAAACAATTGCCACTTACAATTTTGAAACCGGCCTGCAAGGCTGGTCCGACGGTGGCTACGACTCCGGCGTAAACTACGATAATATTTATGCCAGTGGCGGAACCCGATCGATCTATTCAAAAGACAACGACACCAACCAAAACTACACCACCTCCCCCGTTTTAAATCTATCAACTTACAGTTCGATAGATTTTTCTTTTTCATTCATAGGGCATCAAAGACTTGATATTGGAGAAGGCTTCTCGTTACAGTACTATAATGGTACCAGTTGGTCTACCATTAAAACCTATGCCTTGGGAACCGATTTTGTTTCAGTTAACCGTATTTACACATTTTACCACACTATTAGTACCGGACTTTCTGCGAATTCCCAATTCAGATTTACCAGTACAACCAGTGATGATAATGAATATTGTTACTTTGATGATGTATTAATAAAGGTTTCAGAACCAGAAATTGACGTAACCGGTAACGGCCTAATCATTTCGAATGGAGACATAACGCCATCCGACTCAGATCATACGGCTTACGGTACTTCAAATTTTGGTTCTTCAGCAATCAGAACATTTACTATTTATAATAAAGGTGGAACAGATTTAACGATTTCGGATATTAGTCTATCCAATACAACCGATTTTTCTATAATAGCACCATTCTATACATCACCAGTAATACCATCAACAGGAAGTACAACATTTACAGTACAATTTAATGCCCCTACTATGGGCTTAAAAACAACCACTGTAACCATTACCAGCAACGATTCCGATGAAGCCTCTTTTCAATTTGATATTCAAGCACGTTCCGAACAAAACTTCTTCGATAGCGATAACGACGGTGTATTGGACAATATTGATATAGACGACGACAACGACGGTATCCCCGATTTAGATGAAGAATCAACATGTAGTACTTCCTCTGTTGGGATTACTACAAACTATAAATATCTAAATGAGACTTTTGGACAAGGAGACCGAACAACAATTAACACTACCTACGACACCGATACTCGATATTGTTATGAAAACGGATTCTATGGTACTAGTGAAGTGACCTGTCCAGATTTAAACGATCGCGATTTAAACGATGGGGAATATGTCGTTTATTACAGAACAGGAGATGGCGACGGTATAAACGATACTCCAGATGGTGAGATTGCCGGTTGGGCAGACGGATATTGGTATCTAGGTGAAGACCACACTCCTGGAGATACAAAAGGAAGAATGGCTATGTTTAATGCCTCGTTCGAACCTGGAACCTTCTATACGGCAACCATTGTAGGTGCCTTACCAAACGTACCTATTACGTACAGTTTTTGGGTTCTAAATTTAGATACCGCAACGTCTCCGGGTATTGAAAACAAACTCAGACCTAATATATTGGTAGAATTTAGAGATGCAAACGAAAACCTTCTAACCTCTATAACAACAGGAGATATTCCGCCATCGGTTAATGGCGACCCAGATGCCAGCTGGCATAATTTTACAGCAAGTGTAACTTTTAACGTTAGTGAGTTTAAAGTGTATTTTATTAATAACGAAATAGGTGGCTTAGGAAACGACCTTGCCTTGGACGACATTGTTATTTCACAAACATTGTGCGATACAGATGGTGATGGTGTAGCCAATATTTACGACTTAGACTCAGATAACGATGGTATTCCGGATGTTGTTGAAAATGGCTTAGGGAATTACAGCGAAGGAAATGCAACACTAACTAACAGCAGCAGTTGGGTAGATAGCAACAATAATGGTATGCTCGATTTTAGCGAAGGACGTACTATACCAGACTCAGACGGCGACGGCACCCCTAATCATTTAGACTTAGACTCCGATAATGATGCTATTTTTGATGTCGATGAGTCCGGTGCCGGAAATACCGCAAATATCGCATACCAAAACGGAGACGGAGATATTAACGGAGACGGTGTTGGAGATGGTACAGATACAGATGCTGTTAGAGAAACGGACATTGACTCTGATGGTTCCATAGAGCTTTACCCCGATGGTATATTAGATTCATACGATTTCTTTAACGGGAGTACATATGCAACAGCATACGGCAATTCCAACCAAGGAGCTGCGGGTCCAGGATGGAAAGATTATGTGGTAGACACCGACAACGATAACATACCCGATTACCTCGACGTAACCTCAAATGGTGCAACTTTCGATATTTCCAACACCCTGTACGCTAATTTAGATGCAAATAGCGATGGAATAATTGATGACACTAATGATACTGATGGCGACGGAATTGTTGATCTGTTCGATACAAACGATGCTTCTTTTGGTTCTCCCAGAGATATAAGCGGAAATTTGCAACTATTCTTTGATGGTAGAAATGATTACGCCGCAGAAAGTACCGTTATTAATCGCTGGGGCGAAACCACTATAATGACTTGGATTAAAATTGACCCAGCTGCCGCTGGCATGCAAACTATAGTTGGACAAGATGTATTTTATTTACGCCTTAACGCCGATAAAAGTATTACGGCATTAGCAGGAGGAAACTCTATAACCAATGGCACACCATTAAACATCAATCAATGGGTTCATGTAACAGCTACCTACAGCAATATGAACAACCTTTTCAGCCTGTACATAAATGGTACATTAGTTTCCAGTCAAACCATTTATGGTCCTTTAACCGGAGATAGCTCAAGTTTTACCATTGGAAGACACCCCGATACAAATAGCAACTATTTCCATGGATACATAGACGAAGTAAGGGTTTTTAACAAAGCACTAACCGAAAACGAAATTAAAAAAATGGTATATCAGGAAATCTACAACAACAGAGGTATTATTAGAGGCGCCATTATTCCTTTAAACATTACAGATTATGTAGATTCCTCAACTTCAACACCACTTAACTGGAGTTACTTACAACGATACTATAAGTTAGACACGTACAAAGACGATATTATAGATGATTTAACAACCCCAGATACAGATGTTGACTCAGGTGCCAGAATCTACAATTCAAAAATTATCACCAAGCAAACCGCCCCGCTACCCTATGTTACAAAAGTAGATTGTAACGGTAATTGGTCCGATTCCAGTAACTGGGAAAATGGTGATTTTTGGGATATAAACAGTAATACTCCAGATTGTGCCATTGTTCGAGTACGAGGACATTTGAAAACCAATTCCAACCAATCTAACGTCGGACTAATTGTTGATACAGATAGCTCACTAAAAGTCAACGGCGATTCCGGATTATTCAATTCCTGGTATTTAAAATTAGATGGTACTATCGATTTAGAAGGAGAATCTCAATTAATTCAAAACGAAGGCAGTATACTGGATGTTACCAGTTCTGGAAGGTTGGAGAGAGATCAACAAGGTACTAAAGATCTCTATACCTATAACTATTGGTCTTCCCCTGTAAGCGTAATGAGTCCTAGTTCTAATAATAAAAGTTACAGGTTAATTGACAATATTTTAAAGAATGGGACAAACGCTTCTACACCAACCGAAATAAATTTTACGCAATCTACTTTCGATGGTAGTGTTTCCGGGAGTGATATTACCATAGCAGATCATTGGATTTGGAAATATGCCAATAAACCTAACGACACCTATTCGGAGTGGCAACAAGTTAGAAGTTACGGATTAATCCATGTTGGAGAAGGCTTTACAATGAAAGGTGTTGAACACTCAGAATCTTCGTATAACTCAACCCAAAACTATGTTTTTGACGGAAAACCTAATAACGGAAATATAAGACTACCAATAGGCGCCGGAAATGACTATTTAGTTGGTAACCCTTATCCGTCTGCACTAGATGCCAACGAGTTTATTCTCGACAACATAAGAGATGGAGCTGGAAGAGCTTCTAGCAATATTATTAATGGCTCCTTATACTTTTGGGATCACTTTGCTGTTAATAGCCATATACTAAGAGAGTATCAAGGAGGCTATGCCGCATATTCATTAATGGGATCGGTGGTTGCCATAAGCAATGATGAAAGGATAGATGCTACTGGCAAATTAGGGACTAAAGTTCCGGAACGATACATTCCCGTAGCACAAGGGTTTTACCTAATTGCAGACCAAGGCGGAATCATTACTTTTAAAAACAGCCAAAGAGTCTTCCAAAAACAAAGTTCTGGGGCTTCGGTTTTTATTAAATCAACCTCAAAAGTCAACAAGAATATAGATGATAGACAAAAGATTCAATTAATGTTCGATTCGCCTAACGGATATCACCGTCAATTGTTGGTAGGAGCAGATAATAATACTACCAATAACTTCGATATTGGTTACGATGCCCCATTAATAGAAGACGGAAAAGAAGATATGTATTGGATTATTGATGACCGCCAAATGGTTATTCAGGCCGTAAATAACTTTAATCACGATCAACAATTACCCTTAGGAATTAAAACCAATGGAACAGGAATTATAAATATAAAAATTGATTCTCTAAATAATATTGATGACGATTTAGATGTCTTTTTACATGACAAAAAATTAGACACTTATCATAATCTCATAAACGGTGACTATCAAACCTACTTAGAAAAAGGGACGTATAACGATAGGTTTGAAATTGTATTTTCGAATACGGTACTATCTAAAAATGATATAGAAACGCAAGATGTACTGCAAGTGTATTATTCCAAAGAAAAGCATAGTTTAATTATACACAATCCCAAAAGTATAACCGTTGAATCTATTGAAATTTTCACAACCCTAGGGCAAAAGTTACTTTCAAAAAGTAAAAACACAAATAAAAAATTTATTGAAGAGAATAGCTTAAAACAAACCATGACCGGTATTTATATTGTTAATATAAATACAGAAAACGGAGTACAATCAAAAAAGATACTTATGCACTAAAAGTAAAGCACTGTATTAAGTAAATGATCCCGCTGGATACTGAAACGAGTTCAGCACAAGAAGCGGGATTAGTTCTTCTTACTATTTTGAATGCGTTGCTTCGCAACTATTCAAAATAGAGTTTCACTAATAAAAAGAAGCTTAGATCTGAGTTAAAACTCAAAATTTAAGCTTCTTTTTTTTGCTCACGACACACGAGCCAAAAGATGTCATTTGTTCAAAAAACTACACTTTGTCGATTTTTTTATACATTTCGTCGTATTTTTATAAAATAAAAATGTATATTTACCCCGAAATTCGTTTAACCAAACTCTAACAAGTAACCTTTTAGTCCCAAACTAAATTAACCTACTTATGAGAAGTATTATCTGTAAATACTCATTATTCACTCTTGCATTCTGTTTATATGTTTGTCATGATACCATGTCGCAAACCATAGCGTCTTATGATTTTGAAAGCGGTCTGCAAAGTTGGACAGATGGTGGCTCAGATTCTGGTTTAAATACGAATGCCATATATGCTAACAATAGCTCTCAATCTATTTACTCAAAAGACGACGACACATCACAAAACTATACAACATCGCCAGTTTTAGACCTTTCAGCATATAGTTCCATCGATTTTTCGTTTTCGTTTATAGGTAGTGGTATCGATACAGGAGAAGGTTTTTCTTTACAGTATTACAACGGGTCTAGCTGGTCTACAATTAAAACCTATGTATTAGGAACAGATTTTACATCAAATAACTACGTCTACACCTTTTACCAAACCATAAACAGTGGACTTTCTTCTAATTCGCGTTTCAGGTTTAGTAGTACAGCAAATGCTAACGGAGAATACAGTTATTTTGACGACATATTAGTAAAGGTTTCTGCACCCGAAATAGATATTGCAGGTAACGGCCTGTCCATTTCAAATGGCGATATTACCCCTACGAATGCAGATCACACCTCTTTTGGGACCTCAAATGCAGGAACTCTGGTTACAAGAACGTATATGGTTTACAACAAAGGCGGTAGCAACCTAACAATTTCAAATATAGCCTTATCAAATACCACCGATTTTTCAATCATCGCACCGTTATATGCATCCCCGGTACTACCATCAACAGGAACAACAGCATTTACGATACAATTTAATCCGCCAACATTAGGAACAAAAACATGTACCGTTACGGTTACCAATAACGATTCGGATGAAGGCTCGTATCAATTTGATATCGATGCCCGTTCTGAACAGAACTTTTTTGATAGTGATGGCGATGGTATACTTGATAATGATGATATCGATGATGATAATGATGGTATATTGGATTCGCAAGAAGAGAACGCTTGTAGTACATCTTCAATAGCTACAACAACAAATTATAAATTCTTAAATGAAACATTTGGGGATGGAAACAGAACAACTATTAATACTACGTACGACGCTATAACAACCTATTGCTATGAAGACGGATCTAACGGGGCAAGCACAACCACTTGCCCTAGTTTAGGTAATGACGACTTAAGTGATGGCGAATATGTTGTGTACTACAAAGCTGGTGACGGTGATGGCACAGACGATACCCCCAATGCAGAAGTTGCAAGTTGGGCAGATAACTACTGGTATACCGGCGAAGATCATACCCCGGGAGATACCAACGGAAGAATGGCCATGTTTAATGCCTCTTACGACCCTGGTACTTTTTATACAGCAACCATTATAGGATCATTGCCAAATGTACCTATTACCTATAGCTTTTGGGTGTTAAATTTAGATACAACTACAGCTCCGGGTATAGCAACCCGATTACGACCAGACATATTGGTAGAGTTTAGAGATGTAAATAATAATCTCTTAGCCTCTATAACCACAGGAGACATTCCGCCTTCAATAAATGGCGATCCAGATGGAAGCTGGCATCAATTTACAGCTAATCTTACTTTTAATGTTAGCGAGTTTTATGTTTACTTTATTAATAATGAAGTTGGTGGCGCTGGTAACGATTTAGCTATAGACGATATTGTAATATCGCAAACATTATGTGATACCGATGGTGATAATGTTGCAGACATTTTCGATTTAGACTCAGACAACGATGGTATCCCAGATGTGGTTGAAGCCGGTTTAGGAAACTATAGCGATGGTAACGCAACGCTTACCAATAGCGGAAGCTGGGTAGATGCCAACAACAATGGTATGCACGATTTAAGTGAAGGCCATACGGCTTTAGATTCAGATTTAGATGGTACGCCAAATTATTTAGACTTAGACTCTGATAACGATACGATTTTTGATGTAGATGAATCGGGAGCCACAAACTCTGGCAGTGCCACATATCAAAACGGGGATGGCGATATTACCGGGGATGGTGTTGGCGATGGAACCGACACGGATACCGTTAGGGAAACCGATATTAATTCCGATGGTACCTCAGAATACTTTACCGATGGTATTTTAGATTTATACGATTTCTTTAATGGTAGCACTTTTGCAACAGCATATGGTAATTCCAATCAAGGGGCTACAGGATCGGGTTGGGCATATTATGTAGCCGATACCGATAATGATAATATACCGGATTATCTCGACGTAACCTCAGATGGATCAACTTTCGATATTTCGCATACTTTATACGCAAACTTAGATGCCAATAACGATGGTTTAATTGATGATACGAATGATGCGGAAGGCGATGGTATTCTTGATTTATTCGATACAGACGATACTGTTTTTGGCTCTCCACGAGATTTAAACAGAAAATTACAATTGTACTTTGACGGTCGCAACGATTATGCTGCCGAAAGTTCTGTAATTGATGGTTGGGGCGAAGTCTCAATAATGGCTTGGATAAAAATCGATCCTTCAGCCACAGGAACACAAATAGTATTAGGGCAAAACGAATTTTATGTGCGCCTTAATGCAGATAAAAGCGTATCTGCTTTTGCAGATGGTAACACCATTACTAATGGCACACCATTAAACACAAACCAATGGATACATGTGGCTGCTACTTACAGCGATTCTAATAGTATTTTTAAATTATACGTTAACGGTACTATGAGTGCCAGCCTACCGATTTCTGGAGCACTTAACTCAGATAGTTCCAGTTTTACCATTGGCAGGCAACCAGATACAAATAGCAATTATTTTAAAGGGTATGTAGATGAAATTCGGGTATTTAATAAAGCCTTATCCGAAAACGAACTCCATAAAATGATACATCAGGAAATAGAAAATAATGGTGGTATCGTGAGAGGTTCTACTATTCCTTTAGACATCACAGATTTTGTTGATACGTCTACCATTACACCTCTTAATTGGAACGCTTTACAGCGATATTACAGATTAGACACCTATAAAGATGATATTATTGATGATTTAACAACAGCTGCTGTAGATGTAGGCTCAGGTGCCAAAATTTACAACACCAAACTCATTGATGGACAAACAGCTCCGCTTCCTTATGTTACGACAGTATCATGTAGTGGTAATTGGACAAATTCAAGTAATTGGGAACAAGGAAATTCATGGGATATTAGTAGTACAGCTCCTGGTTGTTCTATTGTTCAAATAAAAGGTAATCTAGAAATAAGCAGCGATCTTTCTACGGTTGGGCTTATTATTGATAGTGGTAGCTCCCTTGAAGTTAACGGAGATTCTGGATTATACAACTCCTGGTATTTAAAACTGGATGGTGATATTGATTTAGAAGGCGACTCCCAGTTAATTCAAACCGAAGATAGTACGCTAGATGCAACCAGTTCCGGAACACTTGAAAAAGATCAACAAGGAACAGCAGATACTTACACCTATAATTATTGGTCGTCTCCCGTTGGAGTTTCCAATAACACCACTAACAATAATAGTTATAAAGTACCCGATGTTATCACCAATGTTGGTTTTTTAACCTCTGGGTACGATGGTTCTGCATCACCCGTAGCAGTTGCTGACTATTGGATCTGGAAATTTAGCAATCAAGAAAGCGACAACTACTCCAAATGGCAACATGTGCGAAGTACCGGAACATTGCTTGCAGGGGAAGGTTTTATTATGAAAGGTCCTGGTACCGGTTCAATTAGCACACCCCAAAACTATGTACTAAATGGCAAGCCTAATAATGGCGATATAAACTTAACTATAAGTTCAGGAAACGATTATTTAGTTGGTAATCCATATCCATCTGCGATAGATGCTGTACAATTTATTTTAGATAATGGCGCTACTATTGCTGGTGCAGGTTCTACAACCGGAACATTGTATTTCTGGGAACACTGGGGAGGTGGTTCTCATATTCTTCGCGAATACCAAGGGGGTTACGCAACCTACTCACTTTCTGGAGGCGTACCAGCAGCATCGATAGGTACAAACGATCCTGATGTGGCTACCGGAGGTACTCCAACTAAAATACCGGGCAGATATATACCTGTTGCACAAGGTTTCTTTGTAACTGCTGAAACCGGTGGAACTATCAGGTTTAACAACGGACAGCGTGTTTTTCAAACCGAAGATGGCATTAACTCATTATTTGTAAAGTCATCCAATACTAAAAAAAGCAACGCAAATTCCAGTAATAAATCCAACCATGGAGATACTAGAATGAAACTAAGAATTGGCTTTAACTCTGTAAATGAAATTCACAGACAGTTATTGGTTACTGTTGACGAAAATGCCACTGCTGATTACGATTGGGGATACGATTCAAAAAATATAGATACCCAGATTGACGACATGTACTGGATGATCAATAACGAAAAATTTGTTATTCAAGGTATTAATGAAATTAACGAACAAACCATTATCCCTATTGGTATTCACATTAAAAATGATGGCATTAACACCATAACAATTGATGAATTAGAAAACGCATCCGATAACTTAGAGCTGTATTTACACGATAAAGAGTCAGGCGTCTTCCAAAATTTAAAGCAAGGTAATTATGATATCTTTTTAACAGCTGGGGAGTATTTAAATCGTTTTGAAATTGCATTCTCAAACGCTCAAACCTTAGATGTAAACGATGTTGGTAACGATAATCCTATAGACGTTTACTTTTCTAACGAAGAGAATTCTATTATCATTAACAATCCAGCATCTAAATTAATAAAGACTGTTGAAATGTTTAATATACTGGGACAGTCCTTATTTAAATTTCAAACCAACACCAATAAAAAGCATCTATCGTATAATGCCAGTCAAATAAAAACGGGAAGTTATATCGTGAAAATACAAACCGAATATGGAACACTCTCTAAAAAAGTATTAATAAAATAGTATGTTAAGTTTAATTATTTGAGTTAGTCAAACCCCAAATCTATTTTCCGCTTAGCCATACTTTGAGTCCTAAATTAATTTTTAGGACTCTTTTTATTTTACAAGAGAAATCAACTCCTTTAAAGGCACTTTATGTTGCTCCCCGGTAGCCATGTTTTTAAGGGTATAGGTATTAGATTCTATTTCCTGATCGCCTACCAAAACAACAAACGGAATAGCACGTTTATTGGCGTGATTCATTTGCTTTTTCATTTTTGCAGTATCTGGATACAGTTCAGAATTTATACCTTGAGATCGTAATTCGTTAATAGCCTTTAAACTGAATAACGCTTCTTTCTCACCAAAATTGATAAACAGAACCTCAACATTTTTATTCACTGTTTCTGGAAATAAGTCCAACTCTTCAAGCACTAAAAAAATTCTATCCAACCCAAAGCTAATACCAACTCCGCTCACGTTTTTCATGCCGAAAATACCCGTTAAGTCATCATAACGACCACCTCCGCCAATAGAACCCATTTTCACATCTTTTGGTGCAGACACCTCAAAAATAGCTCCGGTGTAATAGTTTAATCCACGGGCAAGCGTTACATCCAATTGTAAAGCTGCTGTTTTTAATCCTAATTCTGAAATCGCTGTATTTATAAACGCTAATTCTTCAATCCCTTTTTGTCCTTCTTCAGAAGCCGATAAAATAGTTTTTAAACTATCTATTTGAGACTCAAAAGAACCCGACAATGTAAATAATGGTTGAAGCTTAGCAATACCTTCTTCCGAGATCCCTTTACCTAGCATTTCTTCTTTTACTTTTTCCTCGCCTATTTTATCTAATTTATCTAACGCAACAGTAAAATCTATTAACTTATCTGAAGCACCAATAACCTCAGCTATTCCAGATAGAATTTTACGGTTATTAATTTTTATGGTGACACCTTCTAATTTTAAGGCTGAAAAAACAGTATCATACAATTGAATAAACTCAACCTCTTGCCAAAGCGATTGACTACCAACGACATCGGCATCACATTGAAAAAACTCTCTAAAACGCCCTTTTTGCGGTCTGTCTGCTCTCCAAACTGGTTGAATCTGGTAACGCTTAAATGGAAATTCAATTTCGTTTTGGTGTTGTACTACGTAGCGTGCAAAAGGCACCGTTAAATCATAACGAAGTGCTTTTTCCGAAATACTTGGCGTTAATTTATTGGAGTTTTTAGAATCGTAAGCTTCACTGTTAGCTTTAGATAAATAATCTCCCGAATTTAAAATCTTAAAAATCAAGCGATCGCCTTCTTCCCCATATTTACCCATTAAGGTATCAGAGTTTTCAAAACTAGGTGTTTCAATGGGTTGAAATCCGAACGTTTCAAAAGCGCCTCGAATGGTATTAAAGATGTAGTGACGCTTTGCTACCTGTTCTGGGTTAAAATCTCTGGTTCCTTTTGGTATACTTGGTTTTTGAGCCATATCAACTTCCCGCTCAGTCGGGAATCTCTTTAAATTATTATTTTTCAATAGTGGATTCCTGCTATCACTTCGACTTCGCTCAGTGACCAAGCAGGAATGACAAAACAACGCAATGTTTTAATCAACGGCAAAAATATATAATGAAATTGTTATTACCTGCTTTTTCAATAGAAAAAAGCCTGAGGGTTTATTAAATTGAAACTGAATTAAAAAAAAGCAGATTGCTTCGTCGTGCTTCCTCACAATGATACTTTCGTTATTTTATTTTCCCATCATGAAATCCAGCTCTTTTCCACGCTCCAGATTCATACACCCAAATATTAGTAATTCGATATTCATTCTTTTTAATGTCATTGTTCCTTTTATTTGATACAGTAACCTTTCCTGTTACAATGGCTGTATTTCCATGCAATTCAATTTCTGTTTCTTCCAGCTTATATTCAATGACTTCTAATGCTCCCGATTGAATTTCCTTTTCCCTTTTGCTCAAGTAATTAATCCAATCATTTTTTCTTATCGATTTTAAATTACCGTTAGTATGCAGATAATTTTCGGTTATCATAGATTCCAAAACCTTTACATGACCTTCTTGAAAAGCTTTGTTAAATTTATCTATCGATTCCATTAATTGAGTTAAATCGGTTTCTGGGGTTTTCTTTACTTTTTCCTTATCTGTACAGTTGAAAAAAGCTAAAACCAATGCCATGGATAAAAATGTTTTAAATAACTTCATAAGTTTGGGTTTTTGATTCTAATAAAAAGCTAGCACACAACACTTTATTACTTAATCTCTCAACACTAAAACTAATGTTTTCTAACAATATTTTTAACTTGTTATTAAAAATATTACTTTTTCATATAACATCCGAGGAATTAAAAATCAGAATACTTTCTATTATTTTAAATCACCAAATTCTAAATACACTTGTTCTAATAGATGCAACGAAGAATCATTTATCTTTAATTTATTACCACTAACACCTATAGGGGTATTACCTGTTTCGCTCAATTTAAGAATAGAAAATTTTTCACCTTTTAAAATGGCGTCTATATCGGTATTCACTTCAATAATTTGCTCAAAATCTGGCTTATTTGTTATTTCATGAGCTATAAATTGTTGCTTTTTATTTCCGAATAAAATATAATTAGCTGTTGTTGCTTTAGCTTCTTCTGGATTAAACTTTTTAAAGTAAACAACCTCCTTAATTGTAACTTCAATATTTTTTAATATCGCTACGCCCCCTCTTTCAAAATGGCCTCTATAAAGGTTTATTTTAAATGGTTTAGGGTCACTAACCATATCCGGCAACACAAATCGTTCTGGCTCGATAGTATACGTTGGATTGTTAGGATGTTCTTTTTTATCTGCCAGATAGGACGCCTTATCTTTATTTGATAACGTTAATTTCAATATAACCTGATAATCGTGAGGAGTATGGAACATTGGTAAATGAGACGCATAAATCATCTCACTTCCAAAAAGAAGCATACCATGAGTTGACGGTTTATCTTTACTGTGTTGTGCATGTTCATGCTGTGCATTGGTGCTTATTGAAAATAAAACATAAGCGATGATGAGCGTTATTTTTTTCATTAGTTAGTTAAATAAAATTGTTATTGATATACAAAGTCTATTGTTATTTGATTGGGTAAATGATAAATTTTTCAAATACCTTTTTAATTGGTTTGTCTCCTAATTCCTTAAGAGTTGATTGAAGTTCTTTTAAGTCCTCTACAGTTAATTGTAGCTTTTGTTCTTTGGGATGATAGGTAGATCCTATAGGGTAATCCACACCACTTGTTGTTGACATTTCAATATGATTACCTAAAATATACTTAATCTCATGTGTTTTTGTAAAATCGACAAGTTTGCTAATACTCGCTTTAAATGATAACCAGTCGTCAACATATAAACGTCCAGGGTAAAAAGTATCTCCTGTTAGCAACAGCTTAGAAGAGGTATCGTATAATGCTATTGATGTTTCTTGATGCCCCGGTATAGGAATTATTTTTATCAATCTATCTCCGAGTTCAAAATCCACTATATCTTTAGGCCAGTTGGTAAACCTAAAAAACGCTATAACATCATTTTTTTCAAGACCCACAACTGTTGTTTCTGGCTTATTGATAAATTGTGTATCTGCGGCATAATGGTCACCGTGTTTGTGCGTATGCGCTACTACTAATTCTATTTTTTTGCTTTGTTGCTCCTCCCAATTTTTTACGATCTTATTAACGGTTCGGTATAAAGGAAATGTTTCTTCCTCTTTTGTTGCTCCCGTATCCATTAATAGCGCCTTATCCTTACCTAAAAATAAAAACATAAACGGTGCTTCGTAGTTTGTGCACTTATTTTGCCTTAATATCCAAGTATTGGCATCATACTTTACGACTTGTATTAAATCGTCTGTGTTTTTTTTACAGTCCTCCGATCCGTGAATCCAATTTAGTTTTTCAAGATCAACCTGTCCTATCACAGATAAACAACAGGTATAATTAACAAGAATTATGATTAAGACATTTATAATACTTTTTTTTCTGTGCATCGTTTCAAATTTAATTAAAAGGGTATTTGTTTATGGTTGAGACTGGATAAGCCCTAAGTTACCAAATATTAGGGATTCATCGCTTGCCGTTATGTAACATTATCGGTTATTCTTCAAATAGGCATCAAATTGTTCGCCAAGAACCTCAAGAGACCAGAACAAATCGGAAATAAAACTCTTATCGTCTCTATTAACATGCATTTGAAATGTTAAGAACTTACCATCAACACCAATTTTTGAACCTTTTAAATCAAGAATTGAAATAGCGATTTCATTTGATAGTAAAAATGCATTGGCTTTACTTTTTTTTCCGCTCATTGTTAGAAACTCAGAGCGCGTAACAAATTCCATAAAAACAGATCTTTTGATGATACACTTCGGAAAATCCTCGAATAAGTTAGATTTTCTGTATTTTATATTGAGTTTGTATTTACGCTTTGTCCAGGCAACATAAACTTCGAGATTTCCAGTACTAATATTCTCAACAAATTTTCGAGAACCTTTATTTTTATCTAGTGATTTTTCAAAAATAAGATTAGCTATGTTATGAATATCCGCCAAAATTTATCGGTTAAGTAATAATGTATTTTTGGCTTGAGTTCTAAACAAGCAATCAGTTTATCAACTTATCAAAATAATTAAACAAGTCGCCTTTAGTAATAACAGCACCCTGTTCAATCATTTTAAACTTATCCAGATTTTTATCGTCTGTATAATCCTTATCGGCTTGTAAAAACTCAACATTTTCATCCATTAAGTTTTCACGTAACCAAGCATAGCCTTCTTTCGTAGTAATATCTATGTCATTTTTTAAGTTAATCACTATAGCCTGCATTTTATCTTCCTTTAAATGAAACAAATACATATGCTGTGGCGATATGTGCTCTAAATACTCTGCTTTATTTAAAACACCTTCCCAAATTAAATCACTAAAAACATCCAGTTCTGTTTCTGCTAACTCTGGCTTATTTGTTTTTAAATTGGTCCACTCCTCTGCAGTAACGGATTGTGTTGCCAAAAAGTTAATGAACTCCTGATGTAACTCTTCAAACTGTTCTTTGGTAAGTCTTGCGTACTTCATTTAAGTTAAAATATAATTATAATGAGATCCCGCTAAAAAGCGGGATTAGTTCAACTAACAAGTTTTAGTTCGTTTATTAACTCCTAAAACTTGAGTTTCACTAAAAAAATTTGCGCCTCTTTTCAGAGGCGCAAATTTAAGAATATATATGGTATTATTTTTAGAAAATATAACGTAACCCAAATTGAGCTTGCCATCTGGAAGCTAAACTGGAATCAAACCCGAAACTTTGAGCATCAGATCCTTCACTAAAAGTGTAAACCGGTGTAGCTCCAGAAGTATCAACACTTATAGGAGACATGTTATTAGGCTGCTCTACCACACCCCAATCTGAATTTAATAGGTTTCCAAAATTAAGAACATCAATACTTAACTGAAGTGTATTTGTTTTATCTCCACTTACATTAAATTTAAAATCCTGTAAGATTTTAATATCCCATCTGCTTCTCCATGGCGATAAAGCGCCATATCTTTCAAAATAACGCCCTCTGTTTTCACTTAAATAATCGTCCTGTTGAATAAATCTTTCAAAATCTTCCGCTTGTCCAGGACCAGAGAATTGCATCTGTTGTACTTCACTTGCTGTAGGGATATAAATAAGGTCATTGTTCTGGAAAGAACTATCTCCATTTATATTACCTGCATATGTATAATTAAAACGACCACCTTGCGCATATTCACAAAATGCAGAAACTGTAGTCGCCATTTTATCACTTGCATACGACCATTTTTTACTAGCTAAACCTATAAAACGATGTGTATCTCCATATTTGGAATAAGACAACACATCATTATTCGCGTTACCTAAATTAGGGTTAAAATCAAAAGCATCCCCTGTAATTTCAGCTTCTATGGAGTTTACGTCTTTAGCATTTAAATAGTTGTATGCTAAACTTGTATAAATACCATTCTCAAACGTTTTTTGAGCTTTTAAACTAGCATTCCAAATACGCCCTTTATCAGAATTTGTAAATACATAGGCATTATTACCTCTATCAGCAGGTAAATAAGTTGGTCTGTTATCGCCAGGCGCATTAAGTGTACCTGATGGATTTCTTAATCCCCAGTTTTGTACATGAGCACCATTAATATCCTTAGTATAAGATACATCTCCTGTTAAAACAATACCATTTTCAAATTTATGATCGGCTCCTACATTGGTTCTCCATACTTGTGGCCATTTAAATTCTGGGTCTACCACTTGATAAAAGAAAAAATCTAATCCTTGTACTTGATTTCCTAGCCATACAAATGGAAAACGACCAGTAAATACACCTGTACCACCTCTTATTTGTGTTTTACTTTCCCCATTAACATCCCAGTTAAAACCTAAACGTGGAGAAATAAGAAATTTATTATTTGGTAATTTTCTAGAATCTATTAAAGTTTCTTGATTTGTGTTGGGGTTAAAATAAGGAATCGTTGGATCGAAAGTAAAAGGTTTTCTTGCTATGTTTTCATCTATTTTATTCTTGGTATCAAAATATAATGGCTTATCAAATCTAATACCGTAAGTTAATTTGAAATTATCATTTACATTCCATTCGTCCTGTACATAAAACGCCAATTGTCCAACATTTGTCTCGGCTAAAGACCATCCATCGCCAGCAGCCAAAGCATTATTAGTATTAAAAACATTATCTGCATTAGCTAATGCAGCAGCTAATGTACCATCATTTACATCAGTTAGAAAAGCATTTAAATCAGGATAAGCTGCAAATGCTCCCACTTCCTGATTAAAATCACCATCTTCATCATAGCCAAAAGCTCCCAAATTAAAAGAGTTATCAAATTGAAATTTTTCAAAAGAGAATCCTATAGTAAATGTGTGACTTCCTTTAACTACATTTAAATTGTTGGTAAGTTGAAATACTTTTTGATCCAATCTATTATTAATAGAAAATGGCTCATGACCTGCGATAATATAATTAGAACCACTTCCATCTTGAATAGTAATAGCTGGTGCTGGAGTCGATAAAGGATCTCTAAAATCATCAAAATGAGTATAACCTACTTGGAATTTGTTTGTCATATCTCCAGATAATGTTGAATTTAGTTCTAATTGCAATGATTGTATCCCATTATTTATTTCGTATCCTGAATTTTCAAACTGAAGTACTGTAAAGCTTGGCCCTCTAACCCCTAAAGCGGTGGGGTGTGCTGGTTTTTCTTTTGATGCGTTTAAAAAGTTATAGATAATCGCTAAACGATTATTATCATTGATATTCCAATCTAGTTTAAGAATTCCTTTGGTAGATTCAGATCCATAGGTAAATCCTTCGTAAGCACCTGTATTGTATCCTAATGTTGCCAGAGCATTTGATACACTCATTAAGTCACTTTCACTTACTCTAGATTCGTTAATTGCTCCAGAACCTGTATTAGGTATCCAACCATTAGTTCCTAAATCTGTTCTATCATCTTTTTCAAAATTAGCGAAAAAGAACAGTTTACTTTTTATTATAGGGCCTCCAATACTAATACCATATTGTACTTGCTCTAAATCTGGTTTCGTAACATCTTCTCCTTTTATTTTTCCTCCTGTTAAATCCTCATTTCTAAAGAACCCGTAAACAGTACCATGAAACTCATTTGTTCCACTTTTAGTAACCGCATTAACTGAAGCTCCTGTAAATCCTGATTGGGTAACATCATATGGTGCCGTTGAAACAGATATTTGGTCTATGGCATCTAATGAGATAGGCTGCGCTCCAGTTTGTCCTCCGGGAGTAGGAGCATCTAAACCAAAAGGATTATTAAAAATAGCACCATCCAGAGAAAAATTATTGTATTGATCGTTTCTACCTCCAAAAGAATTTCCACTAGCAGATGGTTCTAATCTTGTAAAATCTGCTGCCGATCTGGAAATAGTTGGTAGGCGTGTTAATTCACGGCGTCCCACACTGGTTTCTGCACCAGTACGATCGCTACCAAAAGTTCCTGTTCCTCCGGTTCCCTGAATAACTATCGCTTCCAGTTCTTCGTTATCTGCTACTAACGTAACATCTAAATTGGTTGTTTTACCTAAAGTTAAGAACACATTATTAAATGTTTGTTCTTGAAACCCTATAAAACTCACTGTAATCGAGTAAGGTCCCCCTACTCTTAAATTTAATAAGTTAAATCTTCCATCAAAGTTCGTAGCTGCTCCATACTTTGTACCAGTTGGTGTGTGAATGGCCAGTACATTGGCTCCTGGAAGAGGTTCGGATTTTTCGTCTAGAATTAGACCTTTAATGTTCGATGTTGTGACCTGCGAAAATGCAAGCGCACCAAAGAACAAGAAAAAAATTGCGAGGGTAGTTTTTTTCATATGAGTATAGTTTAGTTTAGTTGTCTACTATGCATGCATAGTAACATGTCGAAACAAAAATAAAGAAAAAAAAGCCATTCATAAGAATGGCTTTACAATATTTAAAAGTTTTATTAACTAATTGTTAATACTACTATTTAGCTTGTGCTATAACCTCGAAAGGTAAATCAACAGATACTTCTCTGTGTAAACGTACAACAGCATTATATTTACCTGTACGTTTAACTGTAGTAACTGTAATGAATTTTTTATCGATAGCTTGACCTTCTTTTTCTAAAGCTTCAGCTATGTTGATATTATTTACAGAACCAAATAATTTGTCTCCTGCTCCTACTTTCGCAGGTATCTTAATTTCTAATGCTTTTAAAGCTTCAGCAACTTTGTTAGCATCGTCAACTATTTTCTTTTCTTTAAAAGCTCTTTGCTTTAAATTCTCCGCTAAAACTTTCTTTGCAGAAACTGTAGCTAGAATAGCTTGTCCTTGAGGAATTAAAAAATTTCTACCATAACCGTTCTTAACTGTTACAACATCGTCTTTAAATCCTAAATTTTCAACGTCTTGTTTTAATATAAGTTCCATTGTTATCGGTATTTTATTTTAATAAATCTGCTACGTAAGGCATTAAGGCCAAGTGACGTGCTCTTTTTACGGCTACAGATACTTTTCTTTGATACTTTAAAGAAGTTCCTGTTAAACGTCTTGGTAAAATTTTACCTTGCTCGTTTACAAACTTTAATAAGAAATCTGGATCTTTATAATCTATGTATTTAATACCAGATTTTTTGAAACGACAGTATTTCTTTTGTTTGTTTGTCTCAATATTCAACGGCGTTAAATATCTAATTTCTCCGTCTTTTTTTCCTTTTGATTGTTGTTCTATCGATGACATAATTAAGCTTTTTGTTTAAGTTTTTCTCTTCTTCTCTCTGCCCAAGAAATAGCGTGTTTATCTAACGATACCGTTAAATAACGCATAAAACGCTCATCACGTCTAAACTCTACTTCTAAAGCATTAATTACTTCACCTGGCACGGTGTACTCAAACAAGTGATAGAATCCACTTTTCTTGTTTTGTATTGGGTAGGCCAGTTTTTTAAGCCCCCAATTTTCTTTAGATACCATCTTAGCTCCGTTAGAAACAAGAAAATCTTCGTATTTCTTTACTGTTTCCTTTATCTGATCTTCAGATAAAACGGGATTTAAGATGAAAACAGTTTCATAATGATTCATAAAAATCTATATTTATTATTAAAAATTGGGTGCAAAAATAGTTAATATATACATATAAAACAACAATTATTTTTAAGTATAATATTGGATTAATTTAAATGTTAAAATTATGTTAAAACGAACGCTTTAACGATGATTTTTGGTTTTTAGCCGAATTTTTTGTACTATTGTCGATATCTTAACCGAAATAATATAAAATGTTATGACATTAAACTGTGTAGTAGTAGACGATTCGGCAATACAACGTCTTTCAATAGTGAAGTTAGTAGAAAATCATCCATCACTTAACTTAATTGCAGAGTATAGTAGTGCCTTAGAAACTAAAAATGGTTTAAATACCCATCAAGTGGACTTAATCTTTTTAGACATTGAAATGCCAGTGTTAAATGGATTTGAGCTTTTGGATGTATTAAACAACAAACCTCAAATTATTTTTGTAACTGGTAAAACAGAGTATGCATTTAAAGCATTTAATTACGATGCTACCGACTATTTGCATAAGCCAATTACAAGAGAACGTTTTAACACTTCTGTTGATAAAGCCTTAGAGCAACATAGATTGACTCTAGACTTTAACGAAGAAGAAGGTGAACATATTTTTGTAAAGAGTAACCTTAAAAAACGTAAAGTTTATATCAAAGATATTAAATGGATCGAAGCTCTAGGTGATTATGTAAAATTAGTTACAGAAGAAACTAGTTTGGTAGTATTATCTACAATGAAATCTTTTGAAGCTGAACTACCCGAAGGTAAGTTTTTAAGAATTCATAAATCGTACATTGTTAATCTTGATAAAATTGACAGGTTTAACAGTAAGAACGTTGAAGTCGGAGCTTATGAAATTCCGTTAAGTAGAAATAAAAAGACTCAGTTGGTTGATGCCTTAAACAATATTTAGATCTAACTAACTAACCAAAATTTAACCAAAGGCTTAGCTAAATTTAAAAGTTATCGACATTTAAGATTATTTTAACCGACCGAAAATCTTTTATATTCAAGAAGCTATTGTTTATTTTAATGATAGCTTCTTTCGTTTTTGACAAAGATTGCTGTTTAGGAATCTTCACGAGAATGTTTTTATGAAACTGATTTCTTATTCTGGAAATAGGTGGCGATTCCGGCCCTAAAACATATTCCCTAAAAACCTGTCGTAAAGATTTCGCCAACCAAACCGAAGCTGCATCTACTTTACTATAATCTTTATGTTTTAACGTGATTTTTATTTGCTTGTAAATAGGCGGGTATTTATAATTATACCGATCGTTCATTTGCTCGTTAAACATATCTATATAATTATTGGTAGATACCTGCTGTAAAATGTTATGATACGGATTATATGTTTGTATCAACACTTTTCCTCTTTGATCTGTTCTCCCTGCTCTACCCGACACTTGCAACATAAGCTGAAAGCTACGTTCGTGCGCTCTAAAATCTGGAAAGTTAAGCATGTTATCGGCATTCATAATACCAACCAATTTAACATGCCTAAAGTCCAAGCCTTTCGTTAGCATTTGTGTTCCTACTAAAATATCTATCTCCTGCTGCTCTAAAGCCGTTATTATTTTCTCGTACCCGTATTTTCCTCGGGTAGTATCTAAATCCATTCTTGCTACTTTGTAATCTGGAAATAATAACTTTACCTCTTCCTCTATTTGCTCCGTACCAAATCCTTTAGTATCTAATTCCGGGCTACCACAAGCCGCACAATCCTTTATCATTGAAGAATTATAGCCACAATAATGGCAACGCAATTGGTTTCTATATTGATGATACGTTAAACTTACATCGCAATTTGGGCACTGAGGTGAATTACCACAGGTATTACACTCTACGATAGGAGAAAAACCACGTCGGTTTTGAAATAATATTATTTGATGGCCTTCTTGTAAAGTCTCAGTCATTTCTTCAATAAGCCTATCGCTAAAATGCCCTTTCATTAACTTTTTCTTGAACTTATCTTTAATGTCGATCAGCTCAATATCCGGCATTAAAACATTATTGTAACGTTTTGTTATCTCAACAAAGCCATATTTGTTTTGCTTGGCATTAAAATAACTTTCCAGGCTTGGTGTAGCAGACCCTAAAAGTATTTTTGCTTTATGCATATTTGCGAGCACAACAGCGGTATCGCGTGCATGGTAACGTGGCGCGGGATCAAATTGCTTAAAAGATTGCTCATGCTCCTCATCAACAATAATAAGTCCTATATTATCAAATGGTAAAAATATGGAAGAGCGTGCTCCTAAAACTACTTTAGCTTTCTCAGATTTATTTAAAACATGGTTCCAGACCTCAACCCGCTCCTGAGTTGAATACTTTGAATGAAAAATGGCTACTTGTTCTCCAAAATAATTCTGTAATCTCGTAATTAATTGCGCCGTTAAAGCTATTTCTGGTAATAAATAAAGAACCTGCTGCCCCATATTTAGGGCCTCTTCTATAAGCTTAACATATACTTCGGTTTTGCCAGAAGAAGTAACCCCATGAAGCAATGTAACCATATATTTTTCAAAGGATTCTTTAATTTCCTTTAGGGCTGTTTCCTGATGTTCGTTAAGTTTTTTTGTAGCTTCGTTTTCTTCTCCCGAATATTGAACACGATCGGTTTGAATATAATATTCCTCAAGAACTTCTTTATCTATCAATGATTTTATAATAGCTGTGGATGCCCCGCTTTGAGCAACTAAATCTGAAACTTTTACAGGCTTTTTTGTCGTTGCCGAAACTGAAAACAAGGTTAAGATTACCTGACGTTGCTTTGGTGCCCTGCTTAAATCGTCTAATAATTTTTGAAGTCCTTCTTCTGAAGAAAACCTCGAATGTAACTTGACATAACGAACCAATTTAGGCTTGTACTTTTCATATACCTCTTCTTCAACAGAAATAGCCTCCTTTTCAATTAATCGCTTAATTACCGGCAACACATTTTTTTTATCGAGAATATTAGAGATATCATGAATCTTTAAAGATGATTGATGATGTAAAGCTTCATACACTAAAAACTCATCATCCTTTAATATAGATTCGTCAATGGTTTTGATGTTATTTTTTAAGATGACCGTTTCGCTTTCTAAAATAAAAGCACTGGGCAAAGCGGCACGCATTACATCCCCTAATGTACACATGTAGTAATCTGCTATCCATTGCCACAATTGCAACTGTTTGTTGTTTACTATTGGTGTGTCATCTAAAATTTGCTGGATATCTTTGGCTTCGTATGCTATAGGTGGATCGTTATGAACCCTAAAAACAATACCTGTATAGATTTTCGACTTTCCGAAGGGAACAGCAACGCGCATTCCGGGTTTTAAGAAATCAAATTCCGAAGCACTTATACTATAGGTAAAGAGCTTTTTTAAGGGTACGGGAATTATAACGTCTATAAAGTGGTTCAAAAAAAGTGGGATTTTAAGTTATTCAATAACACGTTCCCAATATTGGGTTGCATATAAAAAGGCGATGTAACCTCTAACTTGTAGAATATTCGGATTATCTGTTAATCCTAGTCTACACTTATACGTTTTACCTTTTTCCGGATCGAAAATCGTTCCGTTCTCATAATATTCGCCATCACGCTCCATATTTTTAATTAATACCAACCCCAAAACAGGTTTATCCTTTTCATCGCCTAAACACTTTTTACATAAAGCATCTTTTTTTTCTGGATTTAATATCTGTACTATTTTTCCAAAAATCTTTCCGTTTTCTTTGTAAATCTCTACTATAGATTTTGCTTCTTTACTCACATCGTCAATCGTTCGCCACTTTCCAAAAATACTTTGAGAAGAAGAACTTAGGCTAATAAAAAAACAGACTATTAAAAGACCTTTCTTCAACATCAACATTGTTTACGCAATTTATTTAAAGAGGCGTTTAATTCGTAGCCCAACAATAAAATATTGGCATTTAGCCACAAATAAAACAACAGAATTAATAATGCACCAATGGAACCATAAAGCTTATTGTATTGCCCGAAATTTTCAATATAAATACCAAATAAATATGACGACAGAATAATGAGTACAGTTGTAAACAAGGCGCCTACAGAAAAGAATTTAGAATGTCTGCCTTCCTGTGTTCCGAAATAGTACAGCGTTGCTGTGGCCAAGTACACCATCATAATAAAGAAAGCATATTTTGCCAAATCTGTCCACAGTACATTTTGGCTATCCACTTTATACCCCTGCCCTTCTAACACCTCAAACAGTTCTTGTACCACATATATTTGAAAATACCCTAAAACCACTATGGTAACAATAAGTAGAAATGCCAGTATCAATGCTATGCTCAAAGCATATAAATATTGTTTAAAAACGTTACGGGTTAATTGTTCGTGATACGAGTTTTCGAAACCGGAAAACACTGCATTTACCCCGTTTGCCATTAAAGCAATGGATAGTACAAAAACAGATGATAACAAACCTCCACGTTGTCTTTGATCTATATTTTCGAAGATATTTTCGAAGAAAAAATCGGATGTATTTGGGGGTAAAAAGGATTCTAAAAAAGTTAGGAACTCTATTTTAAAATCGTCAATGGGTACGTACGGAATAACAATTAGTACAAATAACAAAAATGGAAATAATGCCATAAAAAAGCTAAAGGCAATGGCACTGGCACGAGTTGTTAAAGCTCCTTTTACAATTCCAATAATATACAATTCCAATAAATCGTAAAACGACAACCCTTCTAGACCTGGTAATTTAATTCGTTTAAAAAACCGTACCAAGACATTTATTACTGGAATCTTATCAAGCTTGTCTTCAATGGGTTTGGTCATTATTTAATTTAAAAGTTTAAAATTTCGTGTTTAGCACAAAAAACTAAACTAATTAAAAAAGTAATAAAGAACTATTTAATAGCTTTTAAACTTATATCCATGTTATAAACAGAATGGGTTAAAGCGCCGCACGAAATATAGTTTACACCACATTCTGCATAATGCCTGATGGTGGTTTCATTTATATTACCAGAAGATTCAATAAGACATTTATTACCAATTAGCTCTACAGCTTTTCTGGTATCTTCATAATCAAAATTGTCAAGTAATATTCTATAAATATTATCGCTTTTTAATATCTCTTCAACCTCCATTAAATTTCTGGCCTCTACCATAATCTTTAAATCCTTATTGGTCTCTCTTAGATATAATTTTGTCATTTCAATGGCCTTGGTAATCCCGCCAGCAAAATCGATATGATTGTCTTTAAGCATAATCATATCATACAATGCAAACCTGTGGTTTTCTCCACCTCCAATCACAACAGCCCATTTTTCCAAAACACGAATTCCTGGTGTTGTTTTACGGGTATCGAGAATTTTAGTATTCGTTCCTTTAACCAAATCAACAAAGGTTCTTGTTTTAGTAGCTATCGCACTCATACGCTGCATAGCGTTAAGAACAGTGCGTTCTGCTTTTAAAATAGATTGCGAAGACCCTTCAATATACATAACAACATCACCATAGGTAACTTCTGTGCCATCTTCGATTCTCACGTCCAATTTTAAATTCTTATCTACGTAAGCCAGTACTTTTTTGGCAAAATTAACCCCGCCTATAATACCTTTGTCTTTAACTAAAATTTTTGCTCTACCCTTTGCGTTTTCAGGGATACAAGCTAAAGAGCTATGATCTCCGTCTCCAACATCTTCTCGTATAGCATTAGCAATTATCATTTTAACTTCTGTATCAAACTGCTCTTGTGTTATCATATAATTAGTCTGTTATTGTATAAGTTAGTTGGTTTGCAACAAAAATAAGAAATTGATTTACTAAATTAAATTTACGTTTATTAAATTTTTATTTTTTTAATTATTAAATATGTTTTTCGTAAATACTAAATAGTAATTTTGCTATTATGACTATTAAACTTCTCACCATTGGAAAGACCGATAATAAGGAACTTAAATCCCTAATTGATGAATACACAAGGCGCTTAGGGTTTTATATAAAGTTTTCTTTAGAAATTATTCCAGATATAAAACATGTTAAAAATTTAAGTGAAGAACAGCAAAAACAAAAGGAAGGTGAACTCATTATAAGCAAACTGAATACCACGGATGTTTTAATTTTATTGGATGAAAAGGGTAAGCAACTGGACTCTATTGAATTTTCAAATTACTTACAAAAGCATATGAATTCTGGTATTAAACAACTGGTTTTTGTTATTGGTGGTCCTTACGGATTCTCTCAGGAAGTTTATAACAAATCTAATGGAAAAATATCCTTGTCTAAAATGACCTTTTCCCACCAAATGGTACGTTTATTTATTATTGAACAATTATATAGAGGGTTTACTATTTTAAAGAATGAACCTTATCATCATAGGTAACACCAATTAAACTTTAGTACAAGACAAAAAAGTAAACAACGACCCCTCAATCACATTAATCCCTCTCAGGTAAGTTTTTATCCCTCTGAAGTAAGTTTTTTCATCTACGTTTGTTTTTTTAACACAAACCTTTGGGTAAACATATTTAAATAGACAAGCTAACCAGATTGTACTACCATTAAAACCGTTATCTCCATAGGTGTTTATAACATCAAGAATTCAAGTTATTTAACTTCAGTGCCAAATAGTTCTAGCACTCTAGATAAACTCATGAATTTTTTTGATGAGCTATAAACAAAAATTGTTTTAAAAACCATTATACGCTTCAAAACTATCCCTGAATTACACTCACGAATGATAAATTCGAGACAAAACATACTGTACAGTCAGGAGTTAGACCGAAAACCTGTAAAAACGAGTAGGTCAATAATTTTTAATTTTAAAATATTTATATTATGAAACGTCAATCTTTAAAAAAAGTTTTGCCTGCCTTTGTTTTTCTGCTGGCCATTGTAGCCTCATTTGCTTTTACACCTGCTCCAAATGATGTCTCGGGTGATGTATACATCCAGAGAGCCCTTCCAACCAATTGTGAACTACAAACAATGTCACTACCATACGGTTGCTCAATCAACAACTGGGGAGCGCAATGTACGACTTTTGAGTCAGGGGTAACTCGGGACTTATATTCTAGAGCCTGGGGACTTCTATGTATGGATCCATACAGGTTGCCTCTATAAAATAAAACTTAATAAAGAAGGTTGCTTTTTTCAGCAACCTTCTTTATTTGTATTATTAGGAATACATATTTTTATTTTCAATAACCGAACATAGTGGCAGCATCCCACCCTTAAAAAACAGATAAGTTTCGTTGCTAAAATTAGCATAAACTATTACCCCTTCAAAAAACCAACCCCACCCTTTCCTAAAAATTTCTTGCTCAAACATTTACCATTCAAAAACATTTTTTAATTCGTATTTATGTTGCTAAAAAATTATTTTCACTACAATGTTATAAAAACCTACAGTAAACATAAAAATAGTTTGTTAGAACTTATTTGTATGCTATATATACTATTGTTTGTATATGCCGCTGTAAGCAAACTTTTAGTTTTTGACGAATTTAAGATTCAAATAGGGCAATCTCCCGTTCTTACAGCTTATGCTGGGTGGGTGGTTTGGATAGTACCTTCTGTTGAGATCCTAATTTCATTAATGTTGGTCATTCCACGATTTAGGTTACCGGCCTTGTATGCTGCTTTTATGCTCATGGTCATGTTTACTTCCTATATTTTTATCGTTTTGAATTTTAGTGATTTTATTCCCTGTTCTTGTGGAGGTGTTTTGGAAAAATTGAATTGGACCGAGCATTTAGTATTTAATATCATTTTTGTTGTTCTTGCCTTTATTGGGGTTATAATATTAAGTCCACAAAAAAATGACGATAACCCTAAATATGTAATAAAGAGCCTTATGCCACATAAAAAACCATACGCTCTCCTTTTTATTTGTATGGTATGTGGTGTAGGGCTCATGTTTTTATTATTCTCTCTTTCAGAACATAAAATACACAGGGACAATAGTTTTACACGCCTGTTTGCTGGTCATCCTGCAATAAAATCAAAAGAATTGGATCTGGCTTACAACTCTTATTATATTGCCGGAGCCGACCAGGGGAAAATATATTTGGGAAACAGCATCTCTCCATTTCATTTGATTACTTTAGATACGACACTTCAGAACAAAGAAACCATTCGTTTGACTTTAGACCAAGACAGTCTTCCTTACAAATCTATGCAGCTCCGGGTAATCCCACCTCATTTTTTTCTTATGGATGGTGTTAAGTCTTATATTTTTAGGGGTAATACAACCGATTGGAAAGCTAGTTCTGTTATAAATAAACCAGTCTATTTTTCACAAGTAGAACCTATAGACTCAGTTAGCTTGCTTATTAGAGGCGTAAGCAGTGAGACCAGAGAAAATGTTCTGGGTAAAGTAAACCTTTTAGAATCAGGCAAGATTGACCTCACTCACGACCTGCTGCAAAAGCAAATCGACGGCATTTTTGATACCGATGGCTCCCTCCAATACAATCGCCAGTTACAAAAGTTGGTGTATACCTATTATTATCGTAATCAATTTATAGTTGCCGATACCAATCTCCAATTAAGCCATCTTGGAAAAACCATAGACACCATAAGCCATGCTCAAATAGAAGTGGGAACCATAGCATCTAAAGATCAGCTAAAAATGGCCGCACCACCTCTAATAGTAAATAGAAGTAGTACAACCTATGGCGACTACCTTTTTGTAAACTCTAAATTGATCGGGAAAAATGAGCCTAAACATATATGGAAACGGGCTTCAATTATTGATGTATACAACCTTGTAGATAACACTTACGAATTTAGCTTTTATGTTTATGGTATTAAAAAAGACAAACTAAGATCATTCAGGGTACTTCATGATAAGTTTATCGGGCTCGTTGGCAATCACATAGTAACTTACCAACTCAACACGAATCTGTTTAAGAATCTATTACCCGATTCAAAAGAGAACGTAGATCCCAAAATCTAGAATAGAGTTCTGGAATCACCAGCATAAAATTAGTGAGAACATTGTTCTTATATCCTTAAACCTGTGTCTGGTCGAGCACAGTCGAGACCTCCTTAAGACCTCTCGACTTCAGTTTATGCTGAGCACAGCCGAAGTACTCGAGGAGGCATTACGTCAATATTTTACACTAGATAAAATTTTTATTGGATGTCTCACTGACATAAATTTTCTTATCCAAGATTCATGGTATTTAAACTTACTTTTTATCTGGTTTCTTAGTAGCCTTTATTCTGCGGCAATAAATTCGGATTAAGCGTTAACTCCGCATCAGGAATGGGCAACAATACATGAGTGTCCTTCCAATTGGGTTTGATTGCTCCTAATACTTCGGCGGCTTTACCCATACGTTTTAAATCGAACCAACGGTGTCCTTGTTCTGTAAACAATTCGACACGACGTTCATGCAAAATAGCATCTAGCAATTCATTTAACGTAGCGGCATATGTATCGCTCAAGCCAGCTCGGTTTCTGATAGCATTTATATCGGCTTGCGCTCCAGAGATGTCATCCAGGTGTGCTCTCGATTCTGCACGAATTAAATATTGTTCCGCCAAACGCAACTGTACCGAATATTCTACAGAACTATCAGTATTACCTTGTTCCTTATACTTAAAAGCATGGTGCCATGTTTGTGTATTTGTAGTATTATTAACTTCTTTCACCCAAGAAGATTGGCGCAGATCACCAGGTTCAAATGCATCAAATAAGAGATCGCTCATCGCTATATTTAATGGAGGTCCGGTTGCGAATATAAACCTTGTTCCCTCACTAGTATTATTGCCATCGGCATTTGGTTTAAATTGCCAGATCGTTCCGGAAGCCTCTTTTAGAAAGACCTTGTTTAAATCAGGTTCCAAAAAAGCCCCAAATTCATTAATAACCTGATCTGCCATCGCTTCTGCCAAGCCCCATTGCTCAGTATATAAATAAGCTCGAGCAAGTACTGCTTTTGCAACTGCAGCATAGGGACGTATACGCTCGCCACTAATATCATAATCAGGTAACAAGTCTATAGCCAACTTTAGATCTTCTATAATGCGATCGTAAACCAAAGCTCTGGACATACGCGTTGCGGTTCGATTTTCTACATAATCTGTCCCAGTAATATAGGGAATGTCTCCAAAGAATTCTACAAGCAATAGATGCAGATAAGATCTTACAAACAAAGCTTCTCCTTTAAATAGATCCTTATCTTCTGAGGTAAAACTCACTGAACCCTCAACCCCTTCTATAATTGCATTGACCGTATAAACTTGGGTATAGGCATTGTTCCACAAATCTGCAATAATAAGGTCGTTTGCTCCTACGGTATGGTTCTGGTAATTCTCTAGCGCTTCTCCCCGACCAAGCTTGTAATAATCCAACTCATCGGTATATACACCCATAGAGACATTCAAACCGTCACCAGATACCAATCCACTGGTGCGCATTTGATAGTAGACTCCATAGATCGCGGACTCCGTCATTGATACATCTTCAAAAATGGACTCGGACGATAGTTGGTTTTTTGGTAGATCTACCTCTACAAAATCTGTACAGGCTGTTAAACATCCCATTAAAATAATTGAGTGTAATAGATTGTACCCTCGGAAAGCTAAGGCAAAAAACCATTGATATAGCATTGTATCTCTGTATTTAAATCTCATAAACATCTAATTTTCATGTTAAAAACTTAGTTCTAATCCTACTGTAAAGTGTCGCAACACAGGAAGCGTCATGACTCCTGAGTGTTCCGGATCTGCCTTTAGGGATTTTGTAATCGTTAAGAGGTTCTGTCCTTGGAAAAAGATATTGGCATCCAATCCAGGAATGAACGCTTTTGGAATAGTATAACTTAAAGAGACATTTCTTAGTCGGATAAAGGAAGTGTCCGTATACATCGCACTACTATTACGATAATTAGAAAAAGCAGATATTGCCTCACTACCTACGACACTATATCTCTGTACCGGAGCCACATCTCCATTTTTCTGCCAGCGATTTAATACAGACTCGGGTTGATTAAAAAAATCGCCAGGATAACTTGAATTATAGAAAACATTAGTTCCTCTTTGTTTCTTAAACTGGAAAAATATATCCAAGTTCAGGTTTTTATAACTAAAACTATTGTTAAGACCTCCATGAAACTCTGGAGATGTATCCTCAATCCATTGGCGATCTTCCGAAAGAGCACTTGGATCTATATCGCCATCTTTATTATAATCTTCAAACTGATACACACCTGTCTCCGGATCGACACCGGTTGCATGATACAGCTTCTGAATACTTAAGGGCTGCCCAACTACAAACTGATCTGCAAAAGTAGACTGCTCCAACCCATCAAATCTTACCAGCTTGTTTTTGGGTATCGAAATATTAAAAGTTGTGGTCCATTTAAAATCGTTCTTTTCAACATTTGTAGACCGAAAGTCTATTTCGAAACCTGTATTTTCTACCGTAGCATCAAAGTTGGCATTCACAGAATTAAAACCAGTAGTTCTAGGTAAAGGAATTCCAATCAGTTGGTTTGAAGAGCGATTACTGTACCATGCAGTTGTAAATAGTACGCGATCTTTTAAAAAGCCCAATTCCAGACCTACTTCAAACTTTGTGGTTTCTTCCCATCCAAATGTTGGATTGAATAACTTGTTTGGCAGTAGTATTGATGCGATATAACTTCTATCATTCAAAGTAAAAGTATCGTAGGTATTATAAAAGCCATAATCCCCTATATTATCACTACCTGTAACCCCATAACTGGTACGGAGCTTCCCATAACTTAAAAACTCATAATCTTCTAAGAAAGTTTCTTCTGAAAAGATCCAGGCTGCTCCAACAGCGCCAAAATTACCAAATTGTCTGCCAGGTCCAAACCGACTGGAGCCATCCCGTCGACCTGTAAGATTCATAATATACTTCCCTGCCCATTTAAAATTTAGTCTCCCAAATATGGCATGGTAATTATATTTGGATTCTTGATCTATCCCATCTTCGATTTCAATGGCTGCGAAAACATCCAGGATTTGATTGTTATTTTGAAACCCTTGTCCCGTTATACTAACCTGGTGTGTTAAACGTTGCTGGAATGTGGTTCCTACCAGAATATTAAAATTAGCTTCGCCCCAGTTCTTTTCCCACTTAACCTGTGGTTCCACATTCCAGGATTGGCGCGAGGCATTATTAGTAACAATCGACGACCCATTAGCACTTGTAAACCCAAAATCAGGATTAAACATCGTATGTCGAGATGCCTTATACTCCTCCCTGCGGTAATCTGTGTAACCTAAATTGGCCTTGAATTCCAGATCAGGTATGGGGTTATAAGAAATCACTGTGCTCAATAGAAGACTTTTATTCTTTGCTCGATATTCCCCTTCTAATAGCCTCAATGGGTTATCTACTAATGATAGAGTCCATCCATTCCAATTCAAATTGCCTTGGTCATTATAAAGGTCCGGAGCATTTGGTGCCAAGTTATAGGCTTCTACTGTAAGCTCACCAAGCGGGAGACGATTATCGTCAACAACATAATTCGTTAAGACATTTACCTGAAAACGCTCATCTGGTGATTGGTGGTTTATATTGCTTTGTACCGAAGCCTTTCCATATTTTGAATTTCCGGGAAATACTGTAGTTTCATTTTGATAACTGCCACTAAATAAAAACTGTGTCTGTTCATTACCTCCTGAAAAAGATATCTGTCCCATATTCCGATTAGCTGTACCTCCTATAAGCTCCTCTTGCCAATCTGTATAACGATTTTGATCCCAATCAAATAAGTCCGGCATAATTTCTTGTATAGCATCCGGTGCCGTTTCAGGTGTGTAACCATCATTAGCAAGCGCTTCCAATCGCATGTTTAAATATTGCTCTGTATTTAATAAATTTATAAAACGAGGCACGCTTGCCAGTCCCGTAGAGACATTAACTCTAATTCGGGTTTTTCCTTCTTTACCTCTTTTAGTCTTGATAAGCACTACACCATTGGCGCCACGTGAGCCATAAATAGCCGTGGCATCTGCATCCTTTAACACTTCAACGCTTTCAATATCAATAGGATTTATTAAACTAAGCGGGCTTTCTTTTGGTAAGATAGAATTAACAAGAGGAAATGACAATGATTTGGAACTATAAGGAACACCATCTACGATGTAAAGTGGTTCTGTATCTGCATTTATAAAGTTTTTACCACGTATCTCAATCTTATAACCGCTACCGGGAAGTCCTGTGTTTTGAACAATATTGACTCCCGGAATATAACCATTCATAGCTGCTAACGGATTAGATACGGGTTGCCTTTCTATGGTTTTAGCTTCTATTTTATAAACACTTCCTGGATTCTCTCGTTGAGATCTTTCATAGTAGTGCCCCACGATTTCTACAGTTTCTAATTTATAGACATCTTCTTCTAGGGTAATATTAATACTATTTTGATTACCGATTGTGATCTCCTCTGTTTTATAACCTAATGATGAGAATACTAAAACTGTTTTTGGGTGAGCTTCAGTAATGCTAAACCGACCATCGGAATTGGTGACAGTTCCTTTACCCGATCCTTTTATTAAAACGGTAGCGTCCATTATGGCTTGACCAGCCTGATTTTTAACTACACCAAAAAATCTTCGTTGTGAGTTTTTATCTTCATTTGTTTTTTTCTTAATAAAAATACTTTTCCCCACTATCTTGAGATCAAAAGCCTCGGTTGGAATACAGGTATTTAATAACTTTTTAACACGAATAGTTCCTTTTTTGAGCACAACTTTAGGATAGTCTTTAAACCAATCTTCTTCATAAAAGAACGAAAAATCCGCTTTTGTAATAATATCGAATACCTTATAAACGGTCACCTCCATGGTTGAATCTATAACAACCTTGGTGTTTTGAGAGTTAGTATGTTTTGGTGTAAAACTGAAAAATGTGACACAAAACAACAGTATAAATGTGCGCATAATAAATTTTGAGAGTGTTTTTATTAAATAAAAACATGGTTCACCTAATTTCTGTAATTTGACTGCTATTACTTAATTAAAAAAGTTTAGTTAAGTAATAAACACCAAAAAAAGGGAATGTAATCTTAAACTGTTAGACGTAAGTTACATTCCTTCCTTCTTAATATTTTTTATGCTTGTTTTATTTTATATTCATTTTATTTGTTCAGTTTTAATTTTTTAAAATAGTCATGCCCTTTTTCATGAGGTTAGTTCGTGCGTTTTTATTAAGTTTCGGATAAACCGATTTGTCTTCAATTTATATTATTCTTATCTTTCTCATTCATACTGATATGATTCATAAACCATCAGTTTTATTTTGCATAAGCTTTTTTTAAGATACTATACTTAATCAAAAAAGGGAAAAGATGATTTAAATTTTTTTATCTCTCCAATTTAATAAATCTAAAAACATTCTTGTTCCCTTTTTTTAATTGATTTTTTATTTTATTTGTTTTTTATGCGCTTTTGTCTCTCGTTAGCTGGTTGTTCGTCCATCAAAATAATCCACAAGATTATTTTTTATACGTTCCATGCCCTATTTATCATTCATACTGTTTGGTTTCTGCACCGCACTAAACTGTAAATCTTTAAAAAAATACAAACCTTTTTTTAGACGGCTGGCCTCAGCACTTTTACTTTTAACCTGTAACACCTTTTCGTGTAAATCATTAAATACTTGTATAAACTTAAAGCCTGAGACATCTTTTACATCCAACATATATTCTACCGAATCTGGATCATCATTATTATTAACTTTTGTTTGAAAAGAATCGGCTAATACATCATCAATTTCAATCGCAGATGCTTTTACTGTAAAGGAAATGGTATCGATACAATTTAGACCAACGGAGATGAGATTTGGGGCTTCACCTCCTGTTGGGCCTAATTGGGACAATCCTAGTCCTGATACACCTGATAAGGTTACGATAATATCACCATCTATTTCTGTGACACCATCTCTGTTACCGGTGGTATTCGTATCAAAATCAAAAAATTTGAATAAAATTATATTTGTTTTCATGGGTAGGGCCATTTAATCGTTAGTTTAATTTTTTTGTTTTATCTCTAGCTCATTCTTTAAAATAGGCTCTAGGTACTTTTACATAATGTCTTCTACCTAATAATAGTTAATGTTTTATCTTTTATATAATAGTCATTGATGCTATTTGAGTGTTTAATGAATGTCATGACCTCTTCTATTGAAAAGCTTTTCTTAAATGACCCCGTAAACACTTTATCTTCCGTTTCTTTGTTTTCAAATATCACTTTCATATCATACCAACGGGAAAGGTCTTTCATGATATTTTTTAAGGTTTTTTTTCTGAAACTAAATTTGCCTTTTTTCCAAGAGATGTCTTTGTACGTATTGTCAACTGTTGTTACGCTTAAGTTGTTATTTTGGATGTCTAGATTTAATTGTTGGCCAGGCACAAGATGTTGTTTTTTATCTTGGAAGTCAACAAGTACTTTGTCTTCCACTAAAGAGGTATAAGTATTTGTTTTAACAAGCACCTTGCCTTCTACTAAAGTGGTATAAATATTTGTTTCATCTTTATAGGCCTTGATATTAAACTCGGTTCCTAAAACTTCGACTTCTTGATATTGATTGTACACATTAAACTTCGCTCCTTGGTGTAATGTACTTGGTGACACATCTAAATAGGCTTCGCCATAAATAAGCTCCACTCGCCTATTTTCCATACCATTAAATGTTACTGGATATTTTAGTTGGGACTCAGAATTTAGCCAGATTTTAGTACCATCTGATAGTTTTATTTGAAACTGCCCCCCTCGAGGAACCGTTAATATGTTATAAGCAATATCTTTTGTTCTTGTTTCTAAGTGGTCTGCCAGATATATTATTTCTTCACCGTTACTATTAACGTTACCTGATTGGTAAACTTGACCTTTTTCTAAATACACTTCAGAACCGTCATCCAATGTTAAAATTGCTTGGTCTGTGCCTATTTTAATATTGTTTTCTGCTGTAACTACTGTATCAATTTGCAACCCTTCATTTTTATTTAAAAGAAATACAATGCCAATTAAAATGACTATAGATGCCGCAATCGCTCTATACCAAAACGTTTTTGGTTTGAAGTAACTTTGTTTTTCTTTACCGATTATCGTTTCCCAGGCTTTTTGTTTATTTATTTTCTTTCTAAGTTCTAGACGTTCTTCTCTTTTGCTTTTATTTTTTATACTGGAAAGGATGTATTCTTTATCATCTTCGGTAAGCTCATTAAATTCCTCTAAATCAATTGGGGCTTCACCTTTTAATAACGAAGCTACAATCTTCTCCGAAAGTGATTTGATTTTATCTGAATTGTTCATAATTTTTTAAGAATTAATAATCTCTTATATTATAATAACGTAAGGAAAAAGAAAGGGAGGGGGTAAAAAGTTTAAAAAACTTAAATAACTTTTAAATATCTCTTATATAACTGAAAGTTTTTCGGAGTGTTTTATAGGCTTCTTTCTTATACCCCTTAACCGTATTAACGGCTATGCTCATTTTTTCTGCTATTTCCTTGTTCTTATAATCTTCAATACTTAATCTCATAACCTCTTCTTGTTTATTAGGTAGTGATTTCAATGCGCTTTCAATAAGATCTGATGACACTGTTATAACGTCTTCCCATGGAAAGTAATTTTCTTTTTGTAGCGTTTTCAATTTCTCCAGAGAGTGCGTCTCAAAATATTTTACGTCTTTACTTCTTAAAAAATCGATAGCCTTATTAATTACCATTTTATAAATATAGCCTTCAATCTTGTCTTCATTTTCAAAGGGCACCTTTTTCTCCCATACTTTTACAAAGACCTCCTGAACGATATCTTTAGCCTGATCTAAATCTTTAATATACTTATATGCTAAAAGACAAAATGGTTCATATAGACGTTTGAAAACCTTTTCAAACTCCTTCAAAGTTAACTTGTATGTCTTGTTTTGATCCATCTATTCGCTAAAAAAATGTTCGTAAGAGAAACATCCATTTTAAATAAGAACGATCACTGTATCTTTGGGGATACTAAAAATTTGTCTTCAAAAAAACTTAGCAATGAATTATCTGTTTTTTCCAGAATAATAAAGGATTTAATTTTATCTGAACCGTCAAAAAATCAAAAAATAATTACGTTTGCACATCTCTGTATATAGTCGTTTAAAATTGTATACAGTTGTTTATAACTATAACGTAAAGAAAAAGAAAGAGAGGGGGTAAAAGATTAAAAAATTATTTAATCCTTAAGTAACTTAAAGCTTTTCGGAATTTTTGGTATGCCATTTTCTTATACTCCTTGACCGTATAAATGGATATGTTCATTTCTTCGGCTATTTCTTTGTTTGTATAATTTTCAATGCTTAATCTCATAGCCTCAGCGCATTTGTTAGGCAGCGATTTCATTGTTTTTTCAATAACATCCGATGTTTCTATTAGAATAGCTTCCGATAAAAAGTAATTTTCCGTTTGTAGAGTCTCTAAATCCTCTGAAGTATAAGCCTTAACATCTTTAGCATATTTGCTTCTTAAATAATCGAGGGATTTATTTTTTACCGCAGTATAAAAAAAGCCTACTATCCTATCTTCGTCACGAAACACAACCTTGTCTTCCCACACTTTTATAAACACATTCTGAACGATATCTTCAGAAACACCTAAATCATTAACGTACTTATGGGCAAAAAGACATAGTGAATCGTATAGACGATTGAAAATCTCTTCAAACTCCTTCGAGGTTAACTTGCGTAGCTTGTTTTGATCCATCTATTCGTTTTAGAAAAGGTCCTTAGGGAAAACACCTATTTTAAATAACGATCACTGTACCTTTCGGGGTTTAAAAATACATGTTTAGGAAACTGTTAGTATAATTAAAGTCTTTCCGAAAAAACAAAGAATTTATCGAAATGAATTATTAAGGTGTCTTTTAAATATTTAGTTAGTTATAAATTCTCTAATTCTAATCGCTCTTTCTTGGTAAGTTTAGCTACAACTAAGTTATAGGAAACATCCAACCATTCATATAAGATTTTATCTGGAATTGAGCCATCAACCACAACGCTACTCCAATGCTTTTTACTAAAATATGACGGCTCTTGTAAGGCATCATACTGCGCACGAAGTTCCTCTATAGTTTCCGGCTCGCATTTAATACTAAAACTTTTAAACGTATCTACATCTGTAGCCGTAAACATTTTCCCTTTTACCTTAAAGACAAGAACACTGGGTAGCTTAGGAAATGGGATAGATTCGGTTACTCCTTTTTTAGATAAGCAATACTGCCTATACGTTTCAATATTCATAAATATATATCTGAACCTTGATTAATGCGTTTTAAAAACCTCTTTCCTTTTCTGCAACTGACGCTCTAAATCACTAATGGTTTCTCTTACCGACACTTCAAAGTTACGTTCGTTAGATGTTGCAAAAATACGAGGCCCAGGTAAACTCAACTCTATATTACAAATCTTCCCAGTATCATGTTGGTTCTCATCCTGTTTAAAGTACACTGTTGCACTTATTAAAAACTCGTACTTCTTAAATATTTTCTTTAACTTTTCTTCTGTAAACTTTGAAAGTGTTTCACTTACATCTACTCCAACATATTGAATATTTACTGTCATATCTATTTCTCTTTATTGGTTTTAATTATGTATCTAAAATACACGAATTTTAAGTAATTAACCGTAACAAAAGTCATAAAAAAGTCATAAAAAAATTTTTACTTATAAATCAATATATATGTATTTTTGAAGATTAAAATTTATTTCATTCATGCAACTCGTTTTCGCAACCAACAATCTTAACAAAATAAAAGAAGTACAAGCCTTAATTCCAGAGCATATTAAGCTATTAAGCTTAAATGACATTGGATGCCTAGAAGATATTCCCGAAACCCAAGATACCATTGAAGGCAATAGTATTCAAAAGGCAACTTACGTAAAGAAACATTACGGCTATGATTGTTTTGCCGACGATACCGGACTGGAAGTAGATGCTTTAAACGGTGCTCCGGGCGTGTACTCTGCTCGTTATGCAGGCGAACAACGCGATGCTAATGACAATATGGATAAATTACTAACTGAACTAAATGCTAAAACCAACCGAAACGCACAATTTAAAACCGTAATCACACTTCAACTTAATAACAAACAACATACCTTTACTGGTATTTGTGAAGGAGAAATAACCAGCTCCAAAAGTGGCGAGCAGGGTTTTGGTTACGATCCTATTTTTAAGCCAAAAGGACACCAAGAAACGTTTGCAGAAATGGATTTAAAGCTAAAAAACAGTATCGGACACCGTGGTAAAGCCATTCTTCAATTAGTAAATTTTTTAAATGCTTAATCTTAATAAAAGAGGGATAAAAAACCAAATTTCATGTTGGTGATTAATATTCTTTATGTTACTTTTAATTTATGACAGAGGAAGATATAGAAAAAGAGAATGCAGCAATTACTAAAGCCTACAAAGAATTATTAAAAGTTAGTTACACGACATTATCTGATGATGATAAAAAACTAATTCGTAAAGCTTTTGATGTTGCCATAGACGGTCATAAGGATCAACGTAGAAAGTCTGGTGAAGCTTATATTTTTCACCCTTTAGCTGTAGCTAAAATAGTGGCCCAGGAAATTGGGCTGGATGCCACATCTATTGCAGCTGCCCTACTCCACGATGTTGTTGAAGATAGTCCGGATTATACAGTAAAAGATATTGAGAAACTTTTTGGAAAAACTATAGCCACTATAGTAGATGGACTCACAAAAATATCCTCACTAAGTAAGGAAAAAGACATGAATGTGTCTTTGCAAGCAGAAAACTTTCGTAAAATGCTGCTTACCCTTAATGACGATGTTCGAGTTATTATAATAAAAATTGCAGACAGACTCCATAATATGCAAACCATGGAGTCTATGCGTCCCGATAAACAAGAAAAAATAGCTTCGGAAACCTTATATATTTATGCGCCCTTAGCACACAGAATCGGTTTGTACAATATAAAGACCGAACTGGAGGATCTTGGTTTAAAATATACAGAACCGGATGTTTATAATGATCTTTTCGATAAAATAAAAGAAAGCAAGGAAGAGCAAGATACATATATTGAAGAATTTAGTGAAGTTATAAAAACCTCATTAAATAAAGAAAATTTTGAATATACTATAAAAGGACGCCCAAAGTCTATTTTTTCCATTCGAAAAAAAATGCTTAAACAAGGCGTGTCCTTTGACGAAGTTTACGATAAATTCGCAATACGGATTATTTATAAAAGCGACGAGGTTAATGAAAAGTTTTTCGCATGGAAAATATACTCTGTAGTAACAGACCATTTTCGTCCCAACCCCATACGTCTCCGCGATTGGATTTCTTCACCTAAATCTACAGGCTACGAGGCTTTGCATATTACCGTTATGGGGCCAAAAGGTCGTTGGGTTGAAGTTCAAATACGTAGCGAGCGCATGAATGAAATTGCAGAAAAAGGCTATGCCGCTCATTACAAATACAAACAAGGAAGCGAAAAAGAAGACAATTTAGAAAGCTGGATTAATAAACTACAGGAAGCCTTAGAAAACCCAGATATCAATGCTGTAGATTTTGTTGAGCAATTTAAACTCAACCTCTATTCGCAAGAAATATTTGTGTTTACGCCCACAGGAGAATTAAAATCCTTACCTAAAGGTGCCACATCCTTAGACTTTGCTTTTAACATTCATACCGAAGTTGGTATGAGAACCAGAGGTGCTAAGGTTAATGGTAAATTGGTACCGTTGAGCCATGAACTACAAAGTGGCGACCAAGTAGATATCTTAACCTCAGAGAGTGCCAAGCCTAATGCAAACTGGTTAGACTATGCTACCACGGCCAGAGCTAGAAGTAAAATTAAATCTGCTTTAAGAGAAGATAAAAAACGTATTGGCGAAGATGGTAAAGAAATTCTTAGAAGAAAACTAAAACAACTAAAAATTACGCTGAATGAAGCTTCTACAAACGAACTAGTTAATTATTTTAAGCTTAGAACGAGCCTCGATCTGTTTTATAGAGTCGGCATTGGTACTATCGACAATACCATGCTTAAAAACTATGCAACGTCCAGAAGTAACGTTTTAATGAGTTTTATTAAAAATAAAATTTCAAGAAAAACAGTTATTAATAAGGAAGAGTTAGAAAAAGAAGAAGTTACAGCCAAATACGATTCTTTAGTTTTTGGTAAAGAGGAAGAAAAACTAGACTATAAAATATCGAATTGCTGTAACCCGATTCCGGGCGACGACGTTTTTGGTTTTCTAACTGTTAACGAAGGAATTAAGGTACATAAAAAAAATTGTCCCAATGCACTTAGTTTGCAATCTAATTATGCTTATAGAATTATGTTGGCCAAGTGGGTCGACTCTTCCCAACAAGAATTTTTAGCCCAAATTAGAATTACAGGAATAGATCATATTGGACTGGTAAGCGACATTACATCTATTGTTTCAGACAACATGCATGTTAATATGAAAAGCCTAAGTTTTGAAAGTGAAGATGGGTTATTTTCCGGAAAAATCAGTGTAATTGTTAAAAATAACACGATAATTAAAAAACTTTTGGAAAAACTTAAAAAAATTAATGGTATAGATAAGGTTACCAGAGTGTAAAAAAAGTGTAAATTTGCGATGGAATTATGAATGCAAAGGCAGATACAAAAAATCAAGACATAGTTAAAAGCGTATTTACCAGCTTTTTAGAAGGCAACGGGCACCGCAAAACCCCCGAAAGATACGCTATACTGCAAGAAATTTATAACAGTACGGAACACTTCGATATAGAATCGCTATATCTTACTATGAAAAACAAAAAGTATCGTGTGTCTCGTGCTACACTTTATAATACCATAGAATTGCTTCTGGAATGTGGTTTGGTAAGAAAACATCAGTTCGGACAAAACCAAGCCCATTACGAAAAATCGTATTTCGACAGACAGCACGATCATGTGATACTTACAGACACTGGGGAAGTTATAGAATTTTGTGATCCCAGAATACAATCCATAAAAAAAACTATCGAAGAAATTTTCGATATCGAAATCAATAACCATTCACTCTATTTTTACGGAAATAGAAAAACAACTAAATAATTAATTTTTACGATGGCAGTAGATTTACTACTAGGACTACAATGGGGAGACGAAGGCAAAGGAAAAATTGTTGATGTACTTACCTCTAACTACAATATTATTGCTCGTTTTCAAGGAGGTCCAAATGCAGGACATACTTTAGTGTTTAACGGAAGAAAACATGTTTTACACACCATTCCTTCAGGAATATTTCATGACGATGCAACTAATTTAGTCGGTAATGGCGTAGTTATAGACCCAGTTATTTTTAAAGGAGAGCTGGATAAGTTAGAAGAACAACATGTAGATTACAGAAAATCCTTGGTAATTTCTCGTAAAGCCCACATCATTTTACCTACGCACCGCTTATTAGATGCGGCAAGCGAAGCTTCTAAAGGAAAAGCTAAAATAGGTTCAACCCTAAAAGGCATTGGTCCAACTTACATGGACAAAACCGGCAGAAATGGTATTCGTGTAGGTGATTTAGAACTAAGTGACTGGAAAAAACGTTATAGAGCTTTGGCTGATAAGCACGAATCTATGATCGCTTATTACGATGTAGATATAGAATACGATTTAGCAGAACTTGAAGTAGAGTTTTTTAAAGCCGTTGAAACTTTAAAATCTTTAAAATTCATAGATTCTGAAGAATACATTTATCAGGCTCAAAAATCAGGACAAACTATTCTTGCCGAAGGTGCGCAAGGCTCGTTATTAGATATTGATTTTGGAACTTATCCGTTTGTAACATCAAGTAATACAACAGCTGCAGGAGCTTGTACCGGATTAGGTGTATCACCAAACCAAATTGGTGAAGTATTCGGTATATTTAAAGCTTACACAACCCGTGTAGGTTCTGGACCTTTCCCAACAGAGCTTTTTGATGAAGATGGTAAAACTATGGCACGTGTCGGTAATGAATTTGGTGCTACCACAGGACGTCCAAGACGTTGTGGCTGGTTAGATTTAGTTGCCTTAAAATATGCATGTCAGGTTAATGGTGTTACCCAATTAATGATGATGAAAGGCGATGTACTTTCTGGTTTTAAAACCTTAAAAGTATGTACCGCTTATAAATATAAAGGTGAAACCATTAAACATTTCCCTTATAATATTGAACCGGAAAATGTAGAGCCTATTTACACAGAAGTGAATGGTTGGGAAGAAGATTTAACTACGATGTCTGAAACCTCTCAATTACCACAAGCCTTAAACGAGTATATCGACTTTTTAGAAAAAGAATTGGAAATTCCTATTACTATTGTTTCTGTAGGACCAGATAGAAAACAGACTATTTTTAGGGAGCAGTTGGTTTCTTAAAAATTATAATATTTTTTATAAAAAAAGCCTTGTAAATTCATTATTTACAAGGCTTTTTAGATGGTTTAGCAAAGAACTATAAAAGCGACTACTCTATTTTATTTAAGGTATAGAACTACCATCAACAATTCTTGTAGCTTATTCCGGCAATCCGTTTACAACCCATCCATCACTTATTAGTGCTTTCATCGCTGTCAATGCCTCTTTTGAAGCAGGCATAACATCTGCATCCAATACAACATTTTTTTGATGTGGTTGATTCGCAAAATTGATTAACGCCTGCTCATAATTTTCAACAGAAAATGAAACAGCTCCGGTAAACATCTCTTTCATATTTGTTACATTTCCAATGTTCCAATTGCTAACATCAGGCTCAGCCAATGTGGCTCCTTTAAACATTTTCCACATATCTGTTACGTTCGAAACATCCCATTTACTCACATCTGGATCGGCAGATACAGCGTCTTCAAACATAAATCTCATAGTTGTTACGTTCGAAGTATTCCAGTTACTTACATCTGGGTTCGCTAAAGTTGTGTTTTCAAACATAGACTGAAAACTTGTAACATTTGAAACATCCCAATTACTAACATCCGGATCTGCTAAGGGTGTATTAGCAAACATATAATACGCTCGTGTAACATTTGAAACATTCCAATTGCTTACATCGGGGTTTGCAGATAGTGCCCCATCAAACATACGTCCCATTGTTGTTACTTTAGAAACATTCCAGTTACTCACATCAGGATTAGCTAATTGAGAATCATTAAACATATTGGCCATAACGGTTACGTTTGAAACATCCCAGTTACTTACATCAGGATTAGCCAACACAGTCTCTTCGAACATAAACCTCATATTGGTTACCTTAGAGACATCCCATTTACTAACATCGGGGTTAGCCGCTTTTGCTCCACTAAACAAAAAAGACATATCTGTTACATTAGAAACATCCCAACTACTAACATTGGGATTCGCAGATTCTGTATCTGAAAATACAGAAATCATTTCAGTTAAATGTGAGACATTCCAGTTACTAACATCTGGATTAGCAGATAAAGCTTTATCGAACATTCCATTTATACTTTCTACTTTTGAAATATCCCATTTACTAACATCTGGGTTCAATAGTTGTGTTTCCGAAAACATAGCTGTCATGTCTGTTACATTTGAAACATCCCAGTTACTAACATCGGTTTTACCTAATGTTGCTCCGTAAAACATATAAGCCATGTTTGTTATGGTTGAAACATCCCAATTACTTGTATTCAATGCTTCAGCATGAGCCCTATAAAACATTCCGCCCAGACTTGTAGTTTTACTCAAATTAGGAGCATCGGTTGCCCGGACAATAAGGTTGGTACAATAATAATACGACTGATCCATAGATTCCCATTCTCCAGTTCCCCATTGATCTATAGAGATAATTTTATCTCGATTCTCTGGCTCCGAAACGGAAAAAAGAATATAGGGAAAGCGTCCGCTAATTCGAATGGTATGCTCTCCATAAGACTTAAACTTGTGCGTTACATCACCAGTGATTCCGATTTCATCAACAATGCCATCATTATCCCAGTCAATATTATAATCATATTTATAAAAAGGCCATGTAGGTATAGTTATTTCCTCTCCTATCCAGGTAGTAATAAACTCTGTTCCTGGGGCAGGTTGGTTTTCTACGGCTAGAATCCATTTAAGAGTTTTTCCTTCCGGTGTTTCTGCTTTAATGGTAACTTCTCCTAAAGCAACACCTTTAACAAGCCCTGTGTCATCTACCGTTGCGACTGAAGCGTCATCACTGCTCCAAATAATATTTTTATTTCCATACGGCATATCGGCTAGTTTCAATTGTCTTGTTAATCCTTTTAAAACAATTTTAGTTTCTATCTCTTTTTCTACCGTTTCTTTTTTTAAGGCAGCCTCGTCGGGCTGCTCTTCTTTTGAGCATGATACCATAACTAATACCGTACATAGCATTGCAATTTTAAATAGTTTAATCATAATTTGGGGGTTTTAAGATTTTTAAGTTGAAACTGTTATAAACTTAGACAATATAAAACCCCACTTAAAATTAATATGGTCAGTGGGGTTGTTTTCATGGTTAATTAATAAAATGAAATGGTGAATGGCATCCTTAAAAAAGCAGCCTCATAATTACAATTTACTTAATTAAAAAGCCCCGCAGTTACTAAAAACGACGAGGCTTTCGAGGCTATATAAGGTCTAAAAAGCTGTTACTATTTAATTTATCAGGTTGTGAGCTATTAAACTGTAACTAAAAGTAGAACATACTTCTTGGGCCTTTTCACATTATATTATGGCGTATTATTACCATCCTTTATAATCCAACCGTCATTAATTAAAACTTGTCTTGCAGCTATTGCTTCGGCAGATACAGCCGTCGCTTCTGTTGTAAGTAACATATACCCTCGATGCGGCTGGTAAGCAAAGTTTATTAAAAGTTTCTCGTAATTTGCATTAGAAAATGCCGGAGCTTCCCTAAACATACCATTCATGTGGTAGAGACTAGTTATTCTCCATTTACTTACATCGGGGTTTGCAGATTTCGCTCCGCTAAACATACCGTCCATATCTATAACTTTTGAAACGTCCCAGTTACTTACATCTGGATTAGCCAATACTGTTCCTGCAAACGTATGATCCATTTTAATCACATTTGAAACATCCCAGTTGCTTACATCTGGATTAGCCGATGTTGCCCAAGCAAACATTAAACTCAGGTCATATGCACTGGAAACATCCCAATTACGCACATCAGGATCAGCCGATACCGCCGCCATGAACATTTGATCCATGTCTTGCACTTTTGAAACATCCCATTTACTAACATTAGGATTGGCCGATTTTGCGTGATAAAACATAGCTTCCATGTCTATAACATTTGAAACATTCCAATTACTTACATTTGGGTTGGCAAATGATGTTTCTCTAAACATATGTGACATATTGGTAATATTTGAAACATCCCAATTACTCGCATCAAAACTACCTACGCCTGAATTATAAAACATTGCTCCCAAAGAGGTTGCTTTACTTAAATTTGGAGCATCGGTTGCCATTATTTTGAGGTTACTGCAAGATGTAAAAGCAAAACTAAAGCTTTCCCAGGCATTAATTCCCCATTGGTCTATTGAGATAATTTGATCAGCATTTTCCTCACTGGAAAGATTAAAGTTAATTGAAGGAAACAAGCCTGTAATTCGAATAGTATGTTTTCCAGGTGTGTCGAATGTATGAGTTACATCGCCCGTAATTCCGGTTTGGTCTGCAATGCCGTCGTTATCCCAATCAACATTATAACTATAAGTATTAACAGGAGCTGTAGGTATGGTAATCTCTGTACCTTCCCAGGTAGTAATAAACTCAGAGCCTTTTGTAATTTTGGCTACTTTTCCTTCTAGAGCTTCGGGTGAAATTGTGTCTGCACTTGGTTCTAAGTTCGGTTCTTCCTTAGAACAAGAAACTAATATGGCAACTGTAAGTGCCATTGTAATTTTAGATAATTTAATCATAATTTGGGGGGTTAAAAATTTATTTTTATTTCATATAAACTTAGTCAGTTAAAAAAGTACAGTAAAATTAATATGGTAAACAGTATCGTTTTCATGGTTAACCAATACAAAAAAAGGGTAAGCGATTTCTATAACTACACATAAACCATTTTTATTTATTTTAAATTGAATCTTGTTTAAAAAAGGGCATTCAAAAAATATTTTACTCAAATCATAAAAAAATGGTAACACATAATTAAACATTATTATAATCGTTATTTTTGCGACAAACTTTTTATATTTTGAACAAACTACACGTTTTACTTTTTATTCTTCTTATTGGATTTGTTTCAATAACAAAGGCACAAGAGAAAAAGAAAATAGAAATTAAGTATTCGGGATTTTTACACGTAGATGAAGAAAATTATCCGGGCGCCAAAGTTTTAACGCGCGACGATGCGCAGCAAGTACATATAGAACATAAAGGAGCCAACATGTGGTGCGATAAAGCCATACACTACGGCAAAGAAAACTTTATTGAGGCTTATGGTAATGTAATCATAAAACAAGGTGATACCATTAACATGACTTCAAAATATGTTGAGTATAGCGGTGCAACTGGCTTGGCCTTTGCCAGTGGCGATGTTATTTTAAAAGATCCAAACTCTACAATATCTTCAGACACTTTATATTTCGATCGTATTAAGCAACAAGCCTATTATAAAAATGGTGGTACGGTTGTAAAAGACTCTTCTGGAACGATTACCAGTAAAATTGGGCGCTACTACATGGCCATACCAAAATATCAGTTTGTTGAAGATGTAGTACTGGTAAACAAGGAATCAACTATTAACTCTAATTTTTTCGATTTCTATCCAGATAGTGGTTATGCTTATTTATATGGCCCTTCAACAATAACAACCGAAACAAGTGTTACCTATTGCGAAAAAGGATTTTACGACACCAAGAGTGACGTAGGGTATGCTGTAAAAAAAGCAAGAATTGATTACGACAACCGTATTGTAGAAGGAGACAGCTTATATTTTGATAATAATACAAGTTTTGCTTCGGCAAGTAACAATATAAAGGTTACCGATACCATTAACAATAGTGTTATAAAAGGCCATTATGCCGAGGTTTTTAAAGAAAAAGATTCCGTATTTATTACCAAACGCGCTTTAGCTATTACCAAACAAGAAAACGATTCTATTTATATACACGCCGATAAGATTATGGTAACCGGCAAACCCGATCACCGTATTGTCCGGGCTTATTACAATGCTAAACTATATAAAACCGATCTTAGCGGAAAAGCAGATTCCATATGTTCAAATCAAAAAACCGGGATTACCGAATTAATAAACTTAGACCGATTTTCGTCCAGAGATAAGTTTTCTACCAAACGTAGACCTATTCTCTGGAATGTTGCAAACCAAATGACTGGAGATACCATTCATTTAATTTCAAATTCCGAAACAGAACGCATAGACTCCTTAAGAGTTTTCAATAATGCCTTTATTATTAGTAAAGATACTATAAGCGAAAACGGATATAACCAAATTTCCGGTATGAGATTAATTGGGTTGTTTAACGACGAGAATGAATTACGACAAGTAGATATTATTAAAAACGCCCAATCTATTTTTTACACACGTAACGATAAGCAAGAACTTATAGGTATAGACAAAGCTAAATCCGGAAGCATATCCATGCTTTTTGCCGATGGCGATATTGAAGAATACAACAGAATAAATCAAGTTGATGGTAAACTGCATCCAGAATCTAAATACCCTGAAAAAGAAAAGATTTTAAAAGGTTTTGATTGGCGCGAAAATGAACGTCCCATGAGTGTTGAAGATCTGTTTAGTGACGACCCACCTCTGGATTTACCAGTTATAAAAGGGTTGGAAGATTATGTTCCACAAGAGGATTTCTTTGATGAAGACATGCGAAAACGTGTTGAAGCTGCCGATAAAAGGGATAAAGCTGACAAAAAGACACCTTCGAAGGCGTCAAGGCATATACCTGCTCCTATAAAAAAGGTGCCAAAACCTGCATCAATACCAAATGTTTTAAAAAAGACTGAAGAAAAAAGTTAAGGTTTAGGTTAAAAATAATGACGTCTGATTTTTTTAAATATCAAGCACAAACAACCCCTCACCCATTGGCTATGGAAATTTCCCATGCCAATGGTTCTTATATTTACGATATTAATAACAAAGCCTATCTGGATTTTGTTGCTGGTGTTTCTGCTTGCCCCTTAGGACATAATCACCCTAAAGTTATAAATGCTATTAAAAAGCAACTGGATAGCTATTTACACGTTATGGTTTATGGCGAATACATATTAAAACCAGCCGTAGAACTCACTAAATTATTAGCAAAAAACCTACCCCTCCCTTTAGAAAAAACATATTTAACCAATTCTGGTACCGAAGCTATTGAAGGTGCCTTAAAACTAGCTAAACGAGCTACTGGGAGAAGTCAAATCATAGCCGCAAATAAGGCATACCATGGCAACACCATGGGGTCTATGAGTGTTATGGGGTATGAAGAAAGAAAACAAGCCTACAGACCACTACTTCCCGATGTGCAATTTATTTCATTTAACAATGAAGCCGATCTAGAGCACATCACCACAAAAACTGCATGTGTTATCTTAGAAACCATACAAGGCGGTGCTGGTTTTATAGCACCTCAAAATGGGTATCTAGAAAAGGTAAGGAATCGCTGCAACGCAGTAGGTGCACTTTTAATTTTAGATGAAATACAACCCGGTATTGGCAGAACAGGAAAACTCTTTGGTTTTGAGCATTATAACTGCACTCCAGACATATTAGTTACTGGTAAAGGTTTAGGCGGCGGTATGCCTATAGGCGCTTTTACAGCATCTGCCAAACTCATGGACTTATTGCAGGATAAACCTAAACTAGGACACATTACCACTTTTGGTGGCCACCCGGTTATAGCGGCATCTGCCTTAGCGACCTTACAAGAAATTACAGAAAGCAACCTCATGCATGACGCATTGGAAAAAGAAACGTTGTTCCGTCAACTTTTAGTCCACCCGCTCATTAAAGAAGTTAGAGGTATAGGGCTCATGCTTGCTCTTATAATGACTTCAGAAGACATTGCAAATACCCTAATTCTTAAATGCCAAGAAGCAGGTTTAATACTATTCTGGCTCCTTTTTGAACCTAAAGCTGTAAGAATTACGCCTCCATTAACCATTACAAATGAAGAAATAACTAAAGGGTGTGCTATAATTATTGATGTTTTAAACAGCATCTCATAACATTTTTGTCAGTTCAATGTTCTGAAAACCACAATAAAGGGTGACAAACTTAGCAAAAGGCATAGTTGTTGATTACTTTGTTAAAAACATTTGCTTTGTCTGTCGACATAAAGACAAATAGAAGCTTAAATTTATTCGAAGTAGAAACTTATAAAAGTGCTTATGGAGTTTAGTCATAATGACAACAACAATTTGCCTCTATCAAAATTTGAATCGATGTTAAAAACAAACCATGTTTTGTTTTTCGATTCAGAAGAATTTGAAAACATTATTCACCACTATCTTAATCAGGGAAAGATTGCCTTAGCAAAAAAGGCTATCAAATTAGGATTAGACCAGCACACCACCTCAATTAACTTAAGGCTTTTTAAAGTTGAAGTTTATGTATTAGAAGATAAGTTAATAGAAGCAGATACCTTACTTAACGAACTCCATAGTTTAGATCCTACGAATGAGGAAATCTACATTCAAAAAGCAAATATACTATCGAAAAAAGATGAGCACCAACAAGCCATTGATGTATTAAAAAGAGCATTAGAGCTTACCGACGATGTTGTAGACTTATACTCTCTAATTGGTATGGAGTATTTGTTTTTAGACCAATTTGAAGAAGCCAAAGTGTACTTCATGAAATGTTTGGAAGTAGATTTAGAGGATTATTCAGCACTATATAATGTTATCTATTGCTTTGAGTTCTTAGGACAGAATGAAGAAGCCATTACCTATTTAAATATATTTTTAGATAAAAACCCGTATTGCGAAGTAGCCTGGCATCAATTAGGAAAACAATACTACGCATTAGGCAATTATAAAAAAGCCCTTGCTGCTTTCGATTTTGCAATTATCTCAGACGATTCCTTTGTAGGAGCATACCTTGAAAAAGGAAAAGTTCTTGAAAAATTGAACCGTTACGAAGATGCTATCGAAAATTACAGTATTTCCTTAAAACTAGACGAACCAACATCCTTCGCTTTATTGCGTATTGGTAGTTGTTACGAACAGTTAAAAAATGATAGTTTGGCAGTTCAGTACTATTATAGAACCGTACATGAAGATCCCTTATTAGATAAAGGGTGGATTGCCATAACGAAGTATTACAACAGAAAGAAAAATTACCAAAAAGCTTTGTACTACATAAACAAAGCAATCAATATAGACACCGAGAATGTTATCTATTGGAAACTATACTCGCAAATTAACCAACGCCTTAATCTTTACGAAGAAGCAGAACGCGGATTTAAAAAAACTTTAGAGTTAGGAAATTACGAACTCAACACATGGCTATCTCGAGGTGATTTATTAATTAAACTCGGCGAATCACAAGCCGCTATTTATAATTTTGAACAAGCTTTGGAATTTTATCCAGAAAACGCAGAATTGGAATATCGTCTGGCAGGTTTATACTTTTCTTTAAATGAAATTGACAAAGGTACTTTTCATTTAAAAAACGGTATACGCTACAATGAAGATTACGCTTTTATAATTGAAGAACTTTTCCCCGAAGTGTCCAATAGAATCTTGGTAAAAAAACTACTTAAAACAAGTCTATAAGCTAACGTATCATATAATTTTGTTATCCTTTAAAGAAATTAGAGATACATTAATATAAAGTTATTCTTTCTCCCTATAGAATTTTTAATAGCAGCATATTAAAACATACCTTTGATTATCATTTAAAAATTAGAACATGCAAAGACGCTTAATTGATTATTTCGTTATTTCTCTAAAAGGTTTAGCTATGGGAGCAGCAGACGCCGTACCAGGGGTCTCAGGAGGTACCATTGCGTTTATATCTGGTATTTATGAAGAATTAATTTCCTCAATCAGTAATATAAACGCATCGCTTTTTAAAACACTTTTCAGTAAAGGTTTTAAGGCCTTCTGGCAACAATTAAATGGTAACTTCCTACTAGCACTGGCATCTGGCATTATAGTAAGTTTTGTTTCTTTTATGAGGCTAGCTAAGTATTTATTAGAAAATCACCCTATTTTAATTTGGTCGTTCTTTTTTGGGCTCATAGTAGCCAGTATATATTTTGTTGGAAAACAGATCACCAAATGGAGCATACCAATAATCCTGGCTTTAATTATAGGAGCCAGTATAGCGTTTTACATTACAAGACTTCCTGCTTTAGCATCGAACGAAAGCTCAATGTTTTTGTTTTTAGCAGGTTCTATTGCTATTTGCGCCATGATATTACCTGGTATTTCAGGATCTTTTATATTAATAATACTAGGCGCCTATAAAACTCTCAGTAATGCCATTCACGATGTAGATATAAAAAAGATCGCAATCTTTGCCAGTGGTGCCGTAATTGGTCTTCTTAGTTTTAGTCATGTTTTAAAGTGGCTTTTCAAACACTATCACAATATTACACTAGCATTACTTACCGGTTTTATTTTTGGATCACTGAACAAAGTATGGCCTTGGAAAAAAACCTTAACATGGCACACAAATTCCAAAGGCATAAAAACGCCTGTTTTACAAGAAAGCATTTCTCCTTTTTCTTTCGATGGCGAAAATCAACTTATGTTTTCCATAATTTTAATGATTGTTGGTTTTTTAACTATTTTTATTCTAGAAAAAATAGGTTCAAAAAAACAATAAATGGAGAGTACCAGAACACTTGCCGATAAAATTTTTCTTATTCTAAAAGGATTGGGCATGGGAGCAGCTAATAAAGTTCCCGGTGTATCTGGCGGTGTTGTTGCTTTTGTGGCTGGCTTTTACGAAGAATTTATATACTCTCTTAAAAAAGTAAACAGTAAAGCATTTAAACTATTTATAAACGGCCGGTTTAAAAGCTTTTTCAATTACATAAACGGTCGGTTTTTAGGCCTTCTCTTTTTAGGGATGGTTATTAGCTATTTTAGTATTTCTAAAGTTTTAGATTATTTAATAAAGCACTACGAGCTTTATGTTTGGAGTGTTTTCTTCGGAATGATTGTCGGCTCCATTTATTACATCAATAAAGATTTTAAAGATTGGAATTATAAAACCTACACATCCTTAGCCATTGGAATCATAGTAGGTTTAGGCATTAGCTTTTTTAACCCAGCAAAGGAAAACGATAATCTTTGGTTTGTATTCTTTTGCGGCATCATAAGCGTATCTGGCATGACACTTCCTGGGTTTTCCGGGTCTTTTATACTTATACTCCTTGGTAATTACGTATTACTACTGGTAGATTCGGTAAATGCGCTTTACGACACTTTTTATGAAATTCTAGGAGGAAATTTCACCTTTGTTAATAATACAGAACGCATAAGAATGCTTAAAGTATTAGTCGTATTTACCTTAGGGTCTATAACCGGTTTGGTTACTTTTTCGCATGCCTTAAGCTATATTTTAAAGCACTACAAGAGTATAACATTATCTGCCATTATAGGCTTTATTATTGGGTCGTTAGGGGTTGTATGGCCATGGAAAGAAACAACATATAAAAAAGCTACAGATGGCAGCTATGTATTAGATTCTACAGGCCAAAAAATAATAGAAAATTACGAGCGCTTCATACCAGAACTAAATACTGAAACTTATTACGCCATAGCATTCACGTTTTTAGGAATTATTATTGTATTGGCTTTAGAATGGTATGGACAAAAAACTAGAAAAAATAAATGAACAAATTAGGATTATTAGGCAAGGATATCTCATACTCGTTTTCGAGAACATATTTTAAAAAGAAATTCGAAAACGAAAACATAACAAATACAACCTACGAAAACTTCGATATAAAAAGCATCGATTTATTTCCTTCCATAATAAAAAACACATCAGACTTAAAAGGTTTAAACGTAACAATTCCGTACAAAGAAGTTGTTATGCCATACCTTGACAAAGTAAACAAAAAAGCAAAGGCTATTGGCGCAGTAAACACAATTAAAGTTACTAAAAAAGGGAAACTGGTAGGATACAATACAGACTGTTACGGGTTTAAAAAATCCATTGAACCTTTTTTAAAACCACACCACAAAAGCGCTTTAATTTTAGGTACAGGAGGTGCCAGTAAAGCCATAGCATATACCTTAAAAAAATTAGGCATTACGTATCAATACGTATCAAGAAAACAATCTGAAGGTATTGGTTTTACCTACGATTTGTTAACAGAAGATGCCATAAAACAACATCAAATAATTATAAATTGCACACCGCTGGGAACATTTCCTAATGTAGACGATTGCCCTGATATCCCATATCAAGCCATATCCAACCAACACATTTTATTCGACCTAATATATAATCCAGAAGAAACTAAATTCCTAAAATCTGGCAAATCGAACGGTGCTATAACAATTAATGGGTTAAATATGTTAAAATTACAAGCCGAAAAAGCTTGGTCTATATGGAATTTATAGATAAAATGCGTTTGTAATAGTTAAAACCCCTTCTTAATCTTTGTAAATACTAGACTTGTTAGTATCTTTAAAGTCGAAAGTATTTGATGAACCTTAACATTTTTCAAAATGTCTGATATTAACAAACTTCAAGAAGTAGGGGAAAGTAACGAAGATAAAACCGTAAGTCAATCTAAAAACGACTCAACGAATGACACTTCACAAGAAATAGATAACACTCAAAAAGCAGATACTGCCAATCCTGAGGAAACGATTAATGTAACTAATGAAGTTGTTGAAGAAGCCCCAAGTGAAAGTGATGAAACGCCTAATGCAAGCGAAGATGTTGGGACAGATGAAAAAACTGAAGCTTCAGTAACAGAAGAAAGTAACACTGAGGTTACAGATCAAACCGATGAAAGCTCAGCGCCTGAGGTTGAAACCCAAAAAGTAGAAACTGCTGCCACTCCAGAGGAAGTAGATAACACTTCCACCGAACCGACTAATGAAGCTCCGGATGAAGCCATTGAAAAGCCAGATACAAATGAAAATGTTGAGGCAGAGAAAAAGGATGAAACTTCTGAGGCAAAAGAAAATGATGAAGTTATTAATGAAATAGAAGAGTCTAACGCCGAAGACGCCGAAGACGAAGGTAACAAAGAGCGACACACTATAGAGGTTAAAGAGTACGATGGCATGTCGTTAGAAGCTTTAGCTATTGAGTTAGAGAAGCTTATAAAAAACGAAAAAGTACAAGCTATAAAATCTCATGTAGATAAGATAAATAATGTATTTAAAAGCAAGTTTCAAGCTCTTATAGACGAAAAAAAGGAAGAATTTTTAAATGATGGCGGCAACGAAATCGATTTCTACTACTCTTCCCCTATTCAAAAAAGGTATAAGGAAGCTTACAGAGGCTATAGAAAAAAGCTAAACGAGCATTACCAAAGTTTAGAAAAAAACCTAAAGCAAAACTTAGTTGATAAACTCGCGATTATTGAAGAATTAAAAGGCTTAATTAATCTCGAAGAGAACATAAATACCACGTACAAACACTTTAAAGAATTACAAGAACGTTGGCGTGCAACAGGACCTATTCCAAGAGACAAGTACAATAATGCCTGGAATAGTTACCACCACCATGTAGAGATATTTTACGATTTCTTACACCTAAACAGAGACTTACGCGATTTAGATTTCAAACATAACTTAGAAAAGAAGTTAATGATTATTAATCGTGCTGAAGAATTGGCTCAGGATGATAATGTAATGCGTGCTTTTAGAGAGCTGCAAGAGTTACATAAAATGTGGAAGGAAGAACTTGGACCTGTAGCTAGAGAGCACAGAGAAGAGATTTGGGAACGCTTTAAAGCTGCCACAAAAATTATTAACGATAAACGACAGGTTTACTACCAAGAAATAGATAAGGTCTACGAAAAAAATCTTGAAACTAAGCTTGAGATTATAGCTGGTATTGATGCTATTAACACACAAGAAAGCAAATCGCACAGTGCTTGGCAAAAGAAAATCAAAGAAGTTGAAGAACTACGTAATGCGTTTTTTAATGCTGGAAAAGTTCCTATAAAAGTAAACGAAAGTACATGGGCTAAATTTAAAGAGTCTGTACGTCATTTTAACAGACAAAAAAATGCGTTTTACAAAGGACTTAAAAAAGAACAGTACAAAAATCTACAGCTCAAATTAGATTTAATTAAAATAGCCGAAGATAACAAGGACAGTGAAGATTTTGAAACTATCACGCCTTTAATGAAGAAAATCCAAAGTGATTGGAAAAAAATCGGCCACGTCCCTAGAAAAGACAGTGATAAAATCTGGAAGCAATTTAAAGCAGCATGTAACTATTATTTTGATAAACTACATACCAAAAGAAATGCTGCAAGTCAAGAAAATATTGATGCCTTTAATAAAAAGAATGAGTTCTTAAATACCCTAAAAGATTTAGAATTATCAGGGTCTAAGGATGAAAATCTGGCAGCTATAAAAGAACAAATCGCAAAGTGGAGAAACATTGGAAAAGTACCTAACGACAAACGCTATATAGAAGGTAAGTTTCAAAAAGCGATTGATGGCTTGTTTGCTAGCTTAGAAATGGATAAGAACGAGGTTGAAATGATTAAGTTTGAAAACAAGCTGGATAATATCAACGAGTCTGATGTCGATCACAGAAATTTAGACAATGAACACTCCTTTATTCGTAAGAAAATAGACGAGGTAAAAAGTCAAATCAACCAGTTGGAAAACAATTTACAGTTTTTCACCAATGTTAATGACGACAACCCGCTTGTAAAGGAAGTGCATCAAAACATTAAAACTCATAAAGAAGCTCTTAAGCTTTGGGAAACCAAGCTTAAAAAAATTAAAGGGTTTTATTAATCTAGAATGCATTATAGCGTACTAAACTAGAACCATTTAGAACAGAAATTATAACTCACGATTTTGCCTAAGATCGTGAGTATCATTTACATTTTCAGATTCGAATCGATCGTAAACCTATTAAAAAACCTTCTTCATTTATCTTATTTGAAGAATATTCACTGCATACTTTTCTTTTAATTATAATGCTAGGTAATAGTAATCGGAACAATTATTGTAGTAAGCTTCATGTTCAAATCTTAAAAAATGAAAAGACTACTATTGTTAACATTGGTTCTATGCTTTGGAAATACCTTTTATGGGCAAAGTATTTATTACAAAGGAAGTAAGATTGGTAAAATTGAAAACGATGGAGATGTTTATGTAAATGGCTCCCGTGAAGGTGAGTTCGAGTCTGATGGGGATGTTTATATAGGAGGTTGTAAAATCGGTAAGATTGAAAGTGATGGTGACGTATACAAAAAAGGGGCAAAAATTGGTAAAATTGAATCTGATGGCGATGTATACATGAAAGGTTCAAAGATAGGTAAAGTTGAAAATGATGGAGATGTTTATTATAAAGGAAGTAAAATTGGTAAATGCGAAGATGGTAATCGTAAATGGACCGCAGGATTCTTCTTTTTCTTTTTCAAGGATGCTTATTAGATATATGTGAGATATTACATCAAACCTTAAAGCTTCTTAGCCTCCTCCCAAAATACATCCATTTCTGCTAAAGACATATCTTTTAAAGGCTTATTAATGGCCGTAGCCTTTTCTTCTAAGTATTGAAATCGTTTTGAGAACTTTTTATTGGTTCGTTCTAAAGCGTTTTCTGGGTTTATATTTAAAAATCTAGCATAGTTTACCATAGAAAACATAACATCTCCAAATTCGCTTTCTATAGCGTCTTGATTACCAGATTGTACCTCTGCTTTAAATTCGGCCAACTCCTCCTCTACTTTTTCCCAAACTTGATTAGGCTCTTCCCAATCGAAACCAACTCCGGCTACCTTTTCCTGAATTCTATTAGCTTTTACTAATGCAGGTAAACTTTTGGGCACACCTTCTAAAACACTTTTTTTACCTTCTTTTAGCTTTAAATTTTCCCAATTTCGTTTAACATCTTCCTCGTTCTCAACTTTTACATCGCCATAAATATGCGGGTGTCTGTTAATTAGTTTTTCGCAAATACTATTGCAAACATCGGCAATATCAAAATCGTTAGTTTCACTTCCTATTTTTGAATAAAAAACAATGTGCAACAACACATCCCCCAACTCTTTTTTTATTTCATCCAGATCGTTATCCAAGATAGCATCTCCTAACTCATAAGTTTCTTCAATAGTCAAATGACGAAGCGTTTCCATGGTTTGTTTTTTATCCCATGGGCATTGCTCACGAAGTTCATCCATTATGGTTAACAGTCTATCGAAGGCTTTAAGTTGGTCTTGTCTGGAATTCATTTTAGAAATTTTTGTAAAAATACAATTTTGACAGCCTTAAATTGATAATAATTTATTCAAAAGCAATTAACAAATAATTTGTCCCCAAAAATTTAGTAGGAGCATTAAATACATTGTTTGATGTTGTAAGAAAAATACATTAACTTCGTTTAACAACCGATAAAGGTCATTAAAAACGACTTATATTTTTGCATCATGGGGAATTAAAAATGGAAGAAGATATTGAAAAAGTATTAGAAGAGAATAAGCTTTTAAAGAGTAAGCTCAAAGATTATGAAACTCTTGAGGAGGAGTTGATGGCTAAAAGAGTATTTGAAAAAGCTAAAAAAAACTTGTTCAATGGTACACAATTGGAGGAATAACCTTGTTTGTGATAGGGCTATTTGGAATTAAATCAGTTATTGACTATTCAAAAGAAATTGCTCAAAAGAGACTTAACGAAATTACAGAAGAACAGCTAAATCAGCTTTTACGGAATGAAACAGAAAACCAAGTAGCCACTCTTTTAAACTCAAAACAATCGATAATTGAAAGCCAATTAGAGGTATATACTAGACAGAAAATTTCCGAAATTAATATCTCAACATCCCCAATTTCTGGATCAAGAAATACAATTTTAGACACTACAGTTGTTAGCGATATAAAAAGTAATGTTGATCATTCTAGCGATTATGGAATTGTTAAAGATCAAGGTTCAGAAGGTTCAACAGTAGCATTTGCGGTTACATCAGCCATAGAATTTTTATACTTAAAAAAGCAATCACTTAAGATAGATTTGAGTCCTAGATACTTATACAATAATATTAATAATGGACAGGATTATGGTGCTACTTTCGTTGATGCTTTTAATTTTTCTATAAAAACGGGAATTATAGAAAGTAGGTTTTGGGAATATAAGCCAGGGGAATATAAGCTAAAACCTCCCTCAGAGTCAAAAGATAAAAGACATTTTAAAATAAAATATTTCAGAAGAACTTCTAGTTCTATAGAAGAAACCAAGAATCTTCTAAATATAAATAAGGCTATTGTGTCAGGTTTGATTATTTATCAATCAAATTACAATAATAAGAATGGACTAATGACTTACCCGAAAGTTGATGAACAACCTATGGGTGGACATGCTATTTGCTTGGTAGGATATGATGATAATAAACAACTTATCAAGTTTAAAAATTCATGGGGTAAAAATTGGGGTGATAATGGATATGGATATATAAGTTATGCAGATTTTGAAAAACTAGTAAAAGAATCATACTTAATCGAAATATAAAATCACTGGCAGCCTTACTTCTAATAAAAAAGCAAAATAACACTCGTTTAAACAAGCCACTAGCCAAGAGTTTAGACTGAGAATAAAAAAGACCTGTCAGGTTTTAAAAACCTGACAGGTCTCTACAAAAACTTAAACCTTAATTAAGCGTTTTGTTTCTTAATCAAATTCAATGCAGAACCTTCTTTAAACCATTCTATCTGAGAATCGTTGTACGTATGGTTCAATTTAATTTCATTTTTACTACCGTCTGCATGTACAACTTCTAATGTTAGTTGCTTGCCGGGAGCAAATGCATTTAAATCTAGGAAGTTAAAGGTATCGTCTTCTTGAATTAAGTCGTAATCTGTCTCATTAGCAAATGTTAACCCTAACATCCCTTGCTTTTTAAGGTTTGTTTCATGAATTCGGGCAAACGACTTTACGATTACAGCTGCTACACCCAAGTGCCTTGGTTGCATGGCGGCGTGCTCGCGAGAAGATCCTTCTCCATAGTTATGATCACCAACAACAATCGTTTTTATGCCTTCCTTTTTATATGCTCTTTGCACATCTGGTACGCCTCCGTAATCGCCTGTCAATTGGTTTTTAACAAAGTTTGTTTTTTGGTTAAAGGCATTTACTGCTCCAATCAACGTATTGTTAGCTATATTATCTAAATGACCACGGAAACGTAACCAAGGTCCCGCCATAGAAATATGGTCTGTAGTACACTTACCAAATGCTTTAATTAATAGTTTAGCACCAGTAATAGTATCTCCAAGAGGTACAAAAGGTGTTAATAATTGTAAGCGCTCCGAATCGTCTTTTACAACCACATTAACTCCGCTACCATCTTCAACTGGTTCTAAATAGCCATTATCTTTTACATCAAAACCTTTTGGAGGTAATTCCCATCCTGTTGGTTCATCTAACATCACCTCTTCTCCATTTTCGTTGATAAGCTTATCTGTTAATGGATTAAAATCCAAACGTCCAGCAATAGCTATCGCGGCTGTTAATTCAGGTGAAGCAACAAATGCATGTGTATTTGGATTACCATCCGCACGTTTAGCAAAGTTTCTGTTAAACGAATGCACTATGCTGTTTTTAGGTGCATTTTTTGGATCGCTATATCTAGCCCATTGCCCTATACATGGCCCACAGGCATTCGTAAATATTTTGGCTTCTAATTTTTCGAATACTTCTAAAATACCATCGCGCTCTGCAGTAAAACGTACTTGCTCTGAGCCCGGATTAATACCAAACTCAGCTTTTGTTTTTAAGCCTTTATCTAAAGCTTGTTGGGCAATTGATGATGCGCGCGACAAATCTTCGTAAGATGAATTGGTACAAGACCCTATTAAGCCCCATTCTACTTTTAATGGCCATTCATTTTCAGTTGCTTTTTTGGTCATATCTGAACCAACCTGAGTAGATAAATCTGGAGTAAATGGTCCGTTTAAAAGTGGCCCAAGTTCAGATAAATTTATATCAATAACCTGATCAAAATACTGTTCTGGATTCGCGTATACTTCGTCATCTGCAGTTAGATAATCTCTAACTTCATTAGCAGCATTAGCCACATCTGCTCTGTCTGTAGCTCGTAAATAACGATCCATAGATTCATCATAGCCAAACGTAGATGTGGTCGCACCAATCTCTGCGCCCATGTTACATATAGTTCCTTTACCTGTACACGACATTGCTATTGCTCCCGGACCAAAATATTCAACTATTGCCCCGGTTCCTCCCTTTACAGTAAGAATTTCGGCTACTTTTAAAATCACGTCTTTCGGAGCTGTCCAACCAGATAGTTTTCCTGTTAATCGTACACCAATTAATTTAGGGAATTTTAACTCCCAAGCCATACCTGCCATAACATCTACGGCATCGGCTCCACCAACACCAATAGCAACCATTCCTAGTCCGCCAGCATTTACGGTATGTGAATCTGTACCAATCATCATCCCTCCAGGGAATGCATAATTTTCTAATACCACCTGATGGATAATACCGGCTCCTGGTTTCCAGAAACCTATACCATATTTATCAGAAACGGACTCTAAGAAGTTAAAAACTTCACTACTAACATTGTTAGCGTGTTTTAAATCTACAGCCGCTCCTACCTTTGCTTGAATTAAGTGATCGCAATGCACCGTTGTTGGCACTGCGACTTTAGATTTTCCAGCTTGCATAAATTGCAATAAAGCCATTTGCGCCGTAGCATCCTGACATGCAATTCTATCTGGTGCAAAATCCACATAATCTTTTCCTCTTTCAAAGGCCTTGGTAGGTGTACCATCCCAGAGGTGATTGTACAATATTTTTTCAGAAAGTGTTAGTGGTCGTCCAACAATTTCTCGGGCAGCATCTACGCGGTCTTTCATTTTAGCGTAAACCCCTTTTATCATATCAATATCAAATGCCATAAAAGTGTATTATTATTTTTGCTTAAGTGCTCCACCAAGATACAAAATATGTACACGATTGAAAAACAGAAAATCGCTCCTGCATAAACGTAAAAAAGGCTGTCTAAAAAGTTTTTTAATTGTCATTTTGAGCGCAGTCGAAAAATCTCAATACCCTAATAAACAAATGTTTAATTTTTAAGAGATTCTTCACTATGTTCTGAATGACACTTTTTAGACAGCCTCCTTCTTTTTATAATGGTTTAACTTTAAATTACATTACTAACTGTTTCTGCGATGGCTTGAATTTAGTTAATACGATGCCTTCAACAGCCTTTTCATATTCTTCCATAGTAGGTGTTCTACCTAATATTGTAGACAACACTACTACTGGTGTTGATGATAATAAGGACTCTCCCTTTTTCTCTCCAGAATCTTTAACAACCCTTCCCTGGAATAAACGTGTAGATGTAGCCATTACAGTATCACCTGGTTCAGCTTTTTCTTGGTTACCCATACATAAGTTACATCCTGGACGCTCTAGGTACAGCATGTTTTCATATTTAGTACGTGCTAATCCTTTTGGAGCATTATCATCAAATTCAAAACCTGAGTATTTTTGTAACACTTCCCAATCGCCTTCTTCTTTTAACTCGTCAACAATATTATATGTCGGTGGTGCAACTACCAATGGTGCGTTAAACTCAACTTTACCCTGTTGCGCCTCAATGTTCTTTAACATTTGAGCTAAAATTTTCATATCGCCTTTGTGAACCATACAAGATCCTACAAATCCTAAATCTACTTGTTTAGTGCCTCCATAATAAGATAATGGTCTAATGGTATCGTGGGTATAACGCTTAGAAACATCTTCGTTGTTTACATCTGGATCCGCAATCATTGGTTCTGCAATCTCATCCAAATCTATCACAACCTCTGCATAGTACTCAGCATTAGCGTCTGGTCTTAAAGCTGGTTTAATTCCGGTTTTCACCTCTTGAATTCTCGTATTAGCTTTATCAACTAAGCCTTGCAACACCTGCTTATCGTTATCCATGCCTTTTTTAATCATGATTTCGATACGATCTCTAGCAATCTCTAACGATTCGATTAGCGTTTCGTCTTCCGAAATACAGATAGATGCTTTCGCCTTCATTTCTGCCGTCCAATCTGTAAATGTAAAGGCTTGATCTGAGGTTAAAGTACCAATATGTACCTCAATAACTCTTCCTTGGAATACGTTTTCACCAGCATACTGCTTTAGCATTTGTTGTTGTGTAGCGTGAACCACATCACGGAAGTCCATGTAACTTCTCATATTTCCTTTAAACGTTACTTTTACAGACTGTGGAATTGGCATAGTAGCCTCACCAGTTGCCAAGGCTAAGGCTACTGTTCCTGAATCTGCTCCAAAAGCAACTCCTTTAGACATACGTGTGTGAGAATCTCCACCAATAATGATATCCCAATCTCCTACTGTAATATCATTTAATACTTTATGAATGACATCGGTCATAGCATGGTATGCTCCTTTTGGATCACGTGCTGTAATTAACCCGAAGTCGTTCATAAACTTCATTAACTTTGGAATATTAGCTTTAGACTTATCATCCCAAACAGACGCTGTATGACACCCAGACTGGTAAGCACCATCTACAATTGGAGAAATAATTGTGGCAGCCATCATCTCTAATTCCTGCGACGTCATTAATCCTGTAGTATCTTGAGACCCTACAATATTTACTTCAACACGAACATCTGAACCGGCATGTAATGTTTTACCTGGGGTACTTCCCACAGCATTCTTATTGAATATTTTTTCTACTGCTGTTAAGCCTTGTCCTTCAATAGAAATCTCTTTTGAAGTAGCATACACTTGAGGCACATCAATTCCTAATGTTTTAGCCGCAAATGTTTGTAATTTTTTACCGAAAACAACTGCATAAGATCCACCTGCTTTAATGAACTCCATTTTTTGTGGCGTTAATGCCGCAGAAATATCCTTTAATTCTTGGTCTCCGTTATAAAGTTTCTTTGTCTTTGTATTAATGGTAAGAACGGTTCCTGTTTCAACAGAATATTCTTGTTTTAAAATTGGTTCTCCATCTTCGTCAACAATAGTATTTCCTTCGGCATCTTTTTGCTTTACCCAGTTTTTTAAATCGATACCGATACCTCCTGTTACGCCAACAGTGGTTAAAAAGATTGGAGAAATTCCATTTGTTCCTGCAATTACTGGCGCAATGTTTATGAATGGTACGTAAGGACTTGATTCAACGCCTGTCCATAAAGCTACGTTATTTACACCAGACATTCTTGAAGACCCTACTCCCATGGTTCCTTTTTCTGCAACCAACATAACACGTTTATCTGGATGTTGTTCTTTAAGCGCTAAAAGCTCTTTTTGCATGTCTTTATTGTGCTCGAAAATAGACTGACCATGTAATTCTCTATCTGATCTGGAGTGTGCATCTGCACCTGGCGATAATAAATCTGTAGAAATATCACCTACTCCTGCAATGAAAGTTACTATTTGAATTTCTTCTTCAACCTCTGGTAACTTTGTAAAGAATTCCGCTTTAGCGTAACTTTCAATAACTTCTTTAGCTATAGGGCTTCCTGCTTTCATCGCACTTTCTAACCTTTCCGTATCAGCTTCGTATAAAAACACCTGCGTCTTCAATACTTTAGCAGCTTCTTCTGCAATTGCTGCATCATCTCCCAAAGCTAAATCAAGAAGTACCCCGATAGATGGTCCACCTTTCATATGAGATAATTGCTCAAATGCAAAGGTTGGTGTGATTTCTTTAACTACCGATTCACCAAGAATAATTTCCTTTAAAAATTTTGCCTTTACTCCAGCAGCACTTGTGGTTCCTGGCAAGGTATTATAAATAAAGAATTTAAGAGAATCTTCACGGTGCGCATTATTGGTATCTTTTATTTGCGTGATAATCTCGCTTAATAATTCAGCACCATCAATTGGCTTAGGGTGTAACCCTTGAGCTTTTCTTTCTTCAATTTCCTTAACGTAATCGTTGTAGTTCATAAAAAGTTATTTCAATGTTAAACTAGCTTGACAACAATCTTATGAGAGGAATAGCTTCGACACCTTAATATTATAAGTGTATTTTCCTGTCATCATATCGATGTCAATGCCATAGATATTTTTTAGTTTTTGTTTTTTTACAAAGTCATGCAAATTACAAAATAAACTATGCATTTCAATATCCAGTAATACTAATTTATTATAGTAGCATTTTTAATTATTATGATTTGTGTTTTTATCATTTTTAGTTCATCAAAAATGACGATTTTGCAAGTATGACATGCTAAACAAACCTTTTTTTGATAAAACTGGAATCTCTTAGCCTGGTCATTGGGTGTTCAAAAAACTTATAAAGCACATAAGAAGCAAGTATTGTTAAAGAGAGATATACTACGATATAAACTATAACATCGAACTCCGATAAATTAATAGCTGGTATAAAGTATTGAAGTAAATGTAATATCACAGAATAGTGCAACACATAAATTGCATACGAAGTAATACTGATAAAGGTAACTGGTCTTGAAATTATTGCTGGTGCCGTATTTATTTGACTCAATAAAGGAAACATTAACAGCATAATAACGGAGTTAATTGGCAGGTATAATACATTCCACACAAAAGGATTGTTTTCTATGTTTACGCCTCCCAGAAACATTAATCCGTTCAACCCTAAAAACAGAAGTAACCCCAAACCAAAGGCGGGATATTTTATCTTCTTCCAAAGCTTATTTTTCACAATCGAAATATAGGCTGCTAAAACACCATAATAAACGGCATCAATTCTATAAATAACAACAGATTTAAGACTATTATTCCAATTAATTAATGTACGTTCTGCCTCGTTAAAATTGTAAACTATTTTAGTTATTATAAATAGAAGAATAATTAATAGTGTAATGGCTAAAAACATATTGGGTTTCGGAATCCTTGTTTTTATAAAGAGGGTTAAAAACAAAAGCAGAGGACCTAATACATAGGTGAACTCTTCAATAGACAAACTCCAGGATTCCATAAAGAATCCAGGTGTTTCCGAAGAAAAATTCTGTATAAAAAAAGCATATTTCCACAAACCTTCGGGCAGTGCCATTCCAATATAAACGGCTACACCAATATTAATGAGCAATACCAGATAGTAATTTGGCAATGTTCTTAACCAGCGTCTAATCCAAAAGTGGAGCATACTTGAAAAACTAAAATCATCGGAAGTATATATTCTAAATATAATCCTACCGATTAAAAACCCACTAAGAACAAAAAAGATTTCTACACCAAGCACTCCAAAAACACTCAGTATATCCAACAGTGTTTCTCTATGCTTAGGAATGACCCAAGCCACATGCGATAGTACAACCATGACTATGGCAATTGCCCTAACTAAATCTAAGCCAAAAACCCTTTGCTTCATGTTACTTTTTATAATATTGTAAATGGGTAGTATGTTCTCCTGTAAAAGTTTCTATATAATCTTGTAAATACAAATAAACACGGTCTTGTGGATAGCATAACAGATTTACATAAATAAGACTCCATTCATTTACATTTATATAATATTTTCCCTCATGCTCCCTCATAATGCTTTGCATTTTTTCTGGTAACTTGTCTCGATCATCTTTACTTGAAAAGAAAATATTGCAATACGATGGCTTTCCAGAAAAATAACTAAATGCCAACAAATGATCGTAATAACCAACCAAGTTTAAAGCTGGTAATAGTAAAGCATAAAAAGCAATGATTCGTATTTTTAAACTTTTATGAGTCTTTAATTTAAATATGTTCCAATCAAACCCACGATATAGCATAAAAAGCAATATCACGTTAATCATGTTTAATGGAAACACCGTAAACCCTACTCCTGCATAGGTTAAGGTTATTAAAACCATGGTGTGCATGATTGCCAGCAAATAAATACCCCATTTTCTGGTTTTATTAAATAGTAATGCTACTCCAAATGAGGCTTCTAAAAAAGGCACCAGCCAAGTAAAAACCTGTCTGAAAAAAACGGGTACAAATGGTATTCTTTTATTTAAGCCTTCAAACCAAAACTCATAAAAAGTACCATTCATTTTGTGTAAACCGCTCCAGATATAGGTTCCTGCCATTAGCAGGAAAAAGGCAATTTTAAAATGATTAAAATTGTTTCGGAATGCATAATAAAAGAAAATAATTACTACAATTTCAAAATAGAAGGGTTGAATTCGAGTTTGATCGAAAACGGATAACAGCACGTAAATAAGAAAAAAACATAACCCGCCACTGCCCATATCTTTTAAAAGAAACCAAATTGCCGAAATACAAAAAATTAGCAATAGCGCTAAATCTATATAATAATGAAACTCTAAATGCTTAAAAAATAGTGGTGTTGTGGGAAACCCTCTGCTGGATAGCCATACGGGAAAACTTAACATTAACGGAATTACAAAACTGATAATTAATAAGATTCTAATCAGTAATCGTTTTGTCATTATTATTCTAATAGTTTTAATCGTTATTTTTTATGTGAAAAAGCGTTATTTTCGTTATCCTACTGTAATGGCTCTTTAAATGAAATCTAAAGTAACAAAATATTTTGTCTTTCTAATTTTAATAGTAAACACCGTTGGTGGGCTCTATTATCTTAGCCTGACTAACAGACACAAAGCCATTGTAAAAACTTATCTGGCACATAAACTTGGAATTGTTGATAATACATGGCATATAACTTCTACAGATCATTCTATTTCGTTAATCACGCCAACTATGGTTATAGACAACATTTATAAATCTATGGAAGGCCCTCAGGTTATAAAATCGTTTCAGTTAAATTCTGAGAAGTCAAATTTGGTTTGGTTAACTTCCTTTGAAACCAAAGCCATCGATGATGATGAAAGCAAGGCTATTTCGAATGATTTTATTTGCCATACAAATATTGATTTTTACGATGGCGAGCACTATGCCAGATGGAACTTAAATAATAGAATTGGTTTACGATACCCACGTTTAACAACTATGACTACTGGTATTGAAAGCTATAAGTTCCCTAAAGGGTTTGGCTTTCCTGTGTTTAACAATGAAAATTTATTTTTATCTACTCAAACCCTAAATCATAATGTTGTTGGTAAAACTTTTTCTGTTAAGCATCAAATAAATATAGGTCTCGAAAAGCACCATAAAAGTATAAGACCGCTGATGCCCAAAACGGTTATGATCGTTTTACCCTATGACACGGAAAACCCTTTTGAAGGACCTACAGAGGAAAACCCGAATATGTGCTTACCTATTGAAACTAAAAATCATAGCTACACTTATAACGACGGTATTACCTATTCTGGACACTGGGTTGTTTTTCCTGGTGAGGCTACTTATAAAGCCAATATTACAGAACAATTGCAATTGCTAGAGGACACAACTTTGCACCTTATCGCCTCTCATTTACATCCTTTTTCTGAATCGCTTTCTTTTAGAGACAAAACCATAGATTCTACACTATTTACCAGTAAGGCAAAAAACTATAAAAACAAAATAGGATTAAAAGAGGTTACTTATTTTTCCAGTGAAACTGGTATAAAGCTTTATACCGACCATGACTATGAATTAGTTTTAAAAACAAATAACACCTCAAAAATTAATCAGGATATGATGGCCAGTATGTTTATGTTTTTATATGACAAAGAAATGGATGAACGCTTGAAAACATATAACCCACAAACGGATGAAGCACTTTAAGTTTATTGTTTTTCTGCTTGTTTTAAGCTGCCAGAACGACTCAAAAAAACTCCCAGTTTTAAGTTATAAAATTGATAGCTCTGGTAACAAAGCACCTTATTCCATTACATACAGTGGATTTACAAATCAATTAAATAAGCCTTTTAATTCTAAAAATATTGATAATAAAGTATTTGTTTCAAATTTCTTCTTTACCCACTGCCCCAGTATTTGTCCGCCAATACGACAAAAACTAATAGAGGTTGCTAATACTTTTAAAAACGATAATGATTTTATAATTATTTCACATACTATCGATCCTGAAAACGATAGTATTCCCGTTTTGAAATCTTATGCCGAGGCCACTGGAATTCCAAACGACAAATGGCAATTTTTATATGCTGACGTTAATAAAGCCAAAGCTCAAGCCAATCAGTTTATGACCAATTTTAGAGCTAAGAAGGACGGTACCGACTTTTACCATAGTAGTTATGTGTCTTTAGTTGACAAAAAACAGGCCATAAGAGGATTTTATAATATTTTGGTTAGCAAAGAGGTTACACGGTTAAAGGGGGATATTTCTATTCTACTATCGGAGTAAATTATGATACTCACCAATCTTTTTCTATTGTTTAAAAATCTTTAGGTCTCTTAATTTCGTCATCGGGTTTTCAAAGTATTTGAATAATAAGTGTGATAACCCAAATGATAAAAACCAATATGCTAACAGAATAAATAGTTTAACCATTATTGGTTTGCTTTCTACCTCTATAAAGTATTGAATGGTTAGTAAAACTATCGAGTAATTAATTAGGTACAACGCATAAGACAAAACACTAATTCTGGTAATTAGGTTCTTAAAAAGTTTCCCGGTCTTCCATGTGCTAAAAAAAGGAAAAAAGAACAGTAAACTTATTGATAATAGCGGCAAGTAAAACACATTATAAAACAGCTGTGAATTTTCCGGTTGTGCTTTAAACAAGAAAATATAGCTGTGTATCCCCAAAAACAATACGCTCCCTAATACGAAAAACATTTTTTTATAATACTGCCAAGATGCATAATATGCGTGTGCTAAAAATGCTGCAAGGAAACCGTAATAAATACTATCAATTCTATAAATAACCACTTTTCTAACATGTCTGCTCCAATCGTGATGCGAAACTATATCATGATTTAAATGAAAGTTTATGCGCAAAAGCGTTATTGTTATTATTATTACCAACAGCATGGTTATATATAGAACCTTTTTTGAAATGTTTTTAAAAAAGGCGATTAACAGAAATAATATTAAAGGCCCCAAGATATAAGCATACTCTTCGATAGATAAACTCCAAGATTCTGTGAAAAAATCTGGGTACGGGCCTGAAAAGTTTTGTAAAAACACAAAAAAGTAAGCAATACTTTCTATAACTCTTTCATGTAAAAAATAAAAGAGTAAGATGTTAATAACAAGGATTAAAAAATAATTTGGCAGGGTTCTAAACCACCTTCGTATCCAAAAATACAGGAAGTCTTTAAACTTTGTTTTCCCTTGGTTAATTTGCTTTAGCAAAATGCCCCCAATAAGGTAACCGCTTAAAACAAAAAAAAGATCTACGCCAACGGTTCCAAAAAACTGAACAACGGTAATATAAAATTCTGTATTATTGGGAAAAAGTAAGAGTGTAGAATGTGAGCATAACACCAATAAAATAGCTAGTGCTCTAATAATATCTAGTCCAAAAATTCTATGCTTGTTTATATACATCGAAACGATCTCAATGTACAAAAATTTAGAATAGACTCTTAATGATTTCTTCTTCTGTGATGCCTTCTGCTTCTGCTTTATAGTTTTTAATAAGTCTATGTCTTAAAATACTATAAGCTACGGCTTGAACATTTTCAATATCCGGAGAGAACTTACCATTTATAGCGGCATGTGTTTTAGCTGCCAAAATTAAATTTTGAGAAGCTCTTGGCCCTGCTCCCCAATCTATGTAGGTTTTAACCAAATCTGTAGCGGTATCTTCGTTTGGTCTTGTTTTAGCTACCATAGTTACCGCATACTCAATAACATTATCTGCTACTGGGATACGACGAATAAGATGTTGAAAATCGATTATTTGTTGTGCTGTAAATAGCGGATTCACTTTTACTTTGGTATCGCTAGTCGTTGCTTTAACAACCTCTACTTCCTCGCTAAAAGAAGGATAGTCCAAGTAAACAGCAAACATAAAACGGTCTAATTGCGCTTCGGGTAATGGATAGGTTCCTTCTTGCTCAATAGGGTTTTGTGTTGCTAAAACAAAATATGGTAAGCTTAATTTATAATGGTGACCGGCAACGGTTACGGCTCTTTCTTGCATAGCTTCTAAAAGTGCTGCCTGCGTTTTTGGTGGGGTTCTATTAATTTCATCTGCTAAAATGATATTTGAAAAAATAGGTCCCTTTATAAATTTAAAATGACGTTCTTCATCTAAAATCTCACTACCCAATATATCACTTGGCATTAAATCTGGAGTGAATTGAATACGTTTAAAATCCAATCCTAATGCCTGTGCAATCGTATTAACCATTAAGGTTTTTGCTAATCCGGGAACTCCAATTAAAAGCGAATGTCCGCCGGAAAAAATAGAGATTAATATTTGATTTACTACTGCATCTTGACCAATGATTACTTTGGCTATTTCAGTTTTTAAATTTTTATATTGTTTTACGAATTGTTCAATCGCAACGACGTCTGACATATATTTACTTTTTTAACCAATTACCGGAAAATTCACAATCTCTATATGTTCCACTAATTTTTATGTATGTATCTAATATTTTTCCTTCTTGCCACTTCTCAATAGCTTTAATTTTCTTTTCTGTAAGCGCCAGATCTTTAATTTTCATAAAATCTCGTGCGTAAGTTGCTTTATGCTCATCTATTCTATCTGTAACCCTCATAATTTTAAACGAAACATTTCCTTTACGATCTTGTTCTGTTAAAACCTGACTCACTTCATTATCCTTTAAATTTTGAATTTGGGAGTACTGCTCTGGTCCCATTTTCGTTAAATCAAAATTATAATCTTGAGTTCTCGGGTTAATAAGTTGCCCACCATCTCCTCGGGTTTCTTTTTCGTCACTATATTGCTTTGCTGCATCTGCAAACGATATATCACCACCAACAATACGCTTTCTTAATTCTTCTAAACGATCTTTTGCCTCTTTTACGGCTTCATCGGACACTTTAGGGAATAACAATACATGACTTACATCGTATTCCTGTCCTCTAATTTTTTCACAATATATAATATGATAGCCAAACTCCGTTTCGAAAGGATCGGATACCTCGCCTTCCTGAAGCGAAAAAGCGACTTGCCTAAACTCTTTTACCATTCTAGGCTTTTTCCTGTTCAATGTATAAATATAGCCCGATTCAACCATCCCCGGATCTTGCCCGTAAAGCACTACTTTAGAACGGAAGCTTGTTCCGCTTTCTACCACATCGGCTTTAATTTGTTTTAAACGATCAATAACCTTTTGCTTTTCTTGTTGAGATACTTTTGGCTTGGCTACAATTTGGGCCACTTTAAGCTCGGTACCAAAGAAAGGGCGTTCGTCTTCTGGTATTTTATCAAAAAATATTCGAACCTCCTCTGGCGTTACTTCAACCTCTTCTACAATCTTAGCTTGCATCTTCGCAGAAAGCTTGTTTCCTTTAATAACTTCGAATATATAGTCTCTTAAACCTTTTTCATCTTCTTGCTTATAAAACTTTACAAGTTCGTCAATATCTGGCTTTTGCTGTAAGAATTGCTGAATTGTATAATCGACTTCTTGTCTTATCTCTGCATCAGATACCTGAATACTATCTTGTATGGCATGATGTTCATATAACTTATCTTCAAGTAAAGATCCTAACAACTCACAATCTGTAACACCGTCTATCGAACCTCCTGCTGCTTTAATCTGCTCACGTTTTTTAGGTACGTCAGATTCTAAAATAATAAAATCACCTACAACAGCTGCAACACCATCAACCTTTTTAGCGTTTTGAGATTTTGTTGAATCTACCTTTTTAACGACTTCTTCTTTAACCTTTACCTCTTCTTCAATAATCTCCTGCGCAGACATAACATTTACCAATAGTAAAGCCATGCATAAAGCTGATATGTGTTTCAAATTAATCGTAAATTTCAAATTGTTTATTTTTAATAGCATCTTTTGTTATATCTTTTTCTAATTCCCTAATAAGCTCAAGCTTCCTTTTATTAATAACTATTTGATCTATGGTAGGTTTAACATACTCGAGAGGAGCATTGTCATTTCTCAATAAAACATCATTAATTTGCATCAAATATACTCCTAATGAATCTTTGAGTTGTAAAAAATTAGATTTTTTTAACAGTTGACTTTTATTTTCGGCAGTTACAACCGGAATCTTGTCTACTATTTGATTTAGTTTTATCCATATAGAGTCATTTAATGAATAGGATTTAAACTGTATCGATATGGAATCCAACTCCTTTTTATCTTCTTGATTATAACGTTTAAACTTTTCTTTAATGCTTTTAAAGTCTATAATATCTTCGTCTACATGTATGTAACGAAATTTTATAAGTTCTTCATTTAGTTTAAAAACTTCCTTGTTATTTTTATAATATTCCTGAGCTTCACTTTTATTAACTACAGTATCTATACTCCTTTTTATTAAGGCTTCTATGTATGCCTTGGTGTATAAATCGTTTTTATACTGTACTGTTAGTTTATTAAATTCTTCTTGTTTTTCTTCATTTAAATTAAGTATTGCGCCATCTACGAATAACTGTTGTGTTGCCCAGCGATTAATAAAATTCTGTACTACAAGTAAACTGTCTTCTTTCGATGTCCCCTCAGATACCAGATCCTTAATGTCTTCATAATATAAATATGTTTCATTTACCCTGGCAACAGGAATCTGTCCTTCTGTTTTTTTAAAAAAATTACACGACAATACTGTTAATAATAAAAAAAATATAATGATTTTATCCCCCACCTATCACCTACTTTTTAATTTGTTTCTTTATGTTTTTTAATGCGTCTTGATTAATTTGTATTTTATATTTGTCCCCTAAATCCTTTAACCAATTTTCTTCCTTATAAGATTGATAATCGCTAATAACAGCGCCTTTAGCCTCTTCGAAAGTCTGCTCTTTTTCTTGTAATATGTCTTTAACCTGAACAACTACAAAAGCATCATTATGTTTATATGTTTTTGAAACACCTTCTTTAAATTGGAACGATTTAGGAAGGGCTTGATGCTCGGCATCCATAATATCTGATGTAAATATCACGTCTATCTTATCATTACTATTAATAAGTGCCTTAATTTGATCGATTGCCATACCCTGTTTTAGTAATTTAGATACTTTTTTTAGGGTTTTCTGCTTTGCAGAAGATGCCACCACGGCATCAACACGCTTAGGCAACACGTAATCACTTTTATGCGTTTTATAATAATCCTGAATTCCTGTAGAATCTGTTTTAGCAGCATTCCAAATAGTAGTTTCCATTAAATCGAATAACAACAGACCATCTCTGTACTCATCAACAATATGAGCAAACTCTTCGTTTTCGGTTTCTAAATTGTCTTCATGATATCTAACCAAATTACTATTTAAAAACTCTTCGTATTTCTTTGAAACTAATAGTTGAATTGATCCGCTTGCACCTCTTCTACGTTGCGACTTTAATAAATAATTACCAAAATCCTTATATAAAAACTGTTTCTTGCCAATTTTAACTAATGGTTCATCGCCAGTAAACTCGTTAGGTAATTTCCATATAGTTTTAAAATAATCATCGTTAAGTATAGATTCGAAATACTTTAATGCGGGTTGATCACCTATATTGTATTTCTTTTTTAAGGATGCATATAATGCTTCATCTATTAATTTAGAACGGTCGTCTCGTTTTATTTTCTGCTCTAATTCTCCTTTAACAGCATCAAACTCACGTACAGGTTTTTTCGCGATTAGTTTTGCAATATGCCAACCATATTGTGTTTTAAATGGCTCGGATATAGCATCTACCTCTTCTAAACCAAAAGCAACCTCTTCGAATTCTGGCGAACCTAATTGTCCGCTAGAAAACGACTTTAACACCCCGCCTTTTGAAGCCGAACTTCTATCGTCGGAAAACTGTTTAGCCAAAGCCTCAAAGTCTTCTCCTTGATTAATCTTTTTATAAATATCCTGAATTCTAACTTCTGGTTTCTCGGCTAAAGTATCGCCTTTTTTCTCAACCACCATAATATGGGCTACAGTACGCTCTCCTCTGGATTTACGTTTATCTAAAACATTAACTATATGGTATCCAAAACGTGTTCTAAAAGGTTGCGATATGTCACCTACATTGGTATTAAAAGCAGCTGTTTCAAACTTATAAACCATTCTAAAACCAGAAAAATAACCTAACTCTTCGCCAAAAACCGTTCTTCCATTGTGTACTTCTTTCCTAACGATTTCAAACCCTTCGCTTAAGGTTCTATTTCTTAGCTTTACAATATCATTATAAGCAGCAAGTGTATCTTCCGGACTAGCGTTTTCGCCAACTTTAACCAAAATATGATTGGCTTTTATATCGTAAGAAATACGTTCGTAAGCTTCCTTAACCATAGCTTCAGAAACCTTAGCATCTGTCATATAACTTTTTGCTAGTTGTTTTTTATAATTGGAAAGCTCTCGTTTATACGATGATTTATTATGAAGCTCTAGTGCTTTGGCTTCTTTTAATTTTAATTTGTAATTGGTAAAAAGTGTTAAATACTCATCAACATCTTTTTGGGATTCGTCTTGAACTAAATCAAGGTTTTTGTTGTAAACTCTTAAAAATTCTGATGTATAAACAGGTTCATCATCAACGTAAAAAAGGACATCTTTTTGTACGGATTGCGCTTCAACACCTAATATTAAAGCGATTAATATTAAAGTAAGTCTATATCTTAATTTCATGTGAAGTGAAAATTTGTTCTATGGTTTACAAAAATAGCAATATATAGCTATAATACAAGTTGTTTTACTAACGATTAAAAAAGACTATTATTGAGCTTTTTGGATTATATTTGACTTCAAATTATCACTTACCTTTATGCTAAAGTTTAAACTTATTTGGGATTTCCGTGGTCCAAATGCCTGGAAGATAGCAGAACACCATGAAATTCATTTAAAAGAATATATACAATTAGAAAACCTTGATATTTCTATTACCGGTGTGGAACAAATAAGTGATAATCATGTTATTACTTTTCTGATTGTGAATAAAGATAAAATGAAACTTATAAGAGATGCTTTAAAACCAAACCGTGGACAAATTTATAATGACTAAAAATTTGAATGATTCTCTAAAAAATACGTGGTTTCTTGTTATACCATTTCTTTTGGTTTTTGCTTGTAAAAAACAAGAATATAGATCGCAAAACACAGTTCAAAATAAAACCGAGCATCCAAAATTTGTAGGTAAAGCGGCTTGTATAGATTGCCATAAATCGGAATATGATCATTGGAATGGTTCGCACCATCAACAGGCTATGAGCCTTGCAGATTCTACTACTGTTTTAGGCAATTTTAATAATACAGTATTTAACCATAAAGGGGTTAAAAACACTTTCTTTAAAAAAGGAAATGATTTTTATGTGAACACTACAGATAAAAATGGAAACTACCGTGATTATAAAATAGTATACACTTTTGGGGTAACACCTTTACAGCAATACATTGTTAAGTTTCCAGATGGTGCCTATCAATGTTTAATAACCGCCTGGGATACTGAAAAGAACACATGGTTTCATTTACAGCCTGATTTAGAGTTAGCGCACGACGAATGGATAAACTGGACGGGAGGCGCTATGCGATGGAATACGGCTTGTGCCGACTGCCACTCTACAAACCTTGAAAAAGGTTTCGATGCTAAAACAAACGTGTTCAATACCACTTTTAATGAAATTAATGTAAGTTGCGAAGCTTGCCATGGTCCTGCAAGTAAACATGTATCGTTTTATAAAAATTACGATGAAAACACTAAGGCTACGCCTCCAAAATTATATATGGGGAAATCACAGGAGTCTAAAGATCTCGTTCAAAAATGTGCGAGATGCCACTCAAGACGGTCTCAAACAACAAAGAAATTCGATTATAACGGCCATTTTCTAGATCATTATAGTCCTGCGCTTCTTGTTGATCCGTTGTACGAACTAGACGGTCAAATAAAGGACGAAGTTTATGTTTATGGTTCCTTTATGCAAAGTAAGATGTACCAAAACAATGTGGCTTGTGTAGATTGCCACGACGCCCATTCGTTAAAACTTAAACAAACAGGTAACAACCTTTGCATGAGTTGCCACGAACCGAAATATAATAGTGAAGCTCATCATTATCATCCTATTAATTCGGAAGGTGCCCAATGTATTAATTGCCATATGACCGGAAAAATATATATGGGTAACGATTACAGGCGCGACCATAGTTTTAGAGTACCTCGACCAGACCAAACTGTAAAGTATGGTACTCCTAATGCTTGTAACGAATGCCATAAAGACAAATCTCCAGAATGGGCCAGTGCATTTATTAATTCTAAATATGGCACTAAACGTCCAGACCATTTTTCTAATTATCTGTTAGAAGGGTATCACAACAATCATGAAGCTTTATTCACATTATTGTCTCAAAGCAAGTTTCCTGAAATTGCGCGGGCAACGGCCTTGTATCAATACACAAACAATTCGTTAACTCATGATGAAATAAATGATATTAGGAAATTTCTAAATGACCCTTCTATTCTTGTAAGAAATGAAGCGGTACGTTCTTTTGAAAAGATTCGCGATAAAAACTACCATGCCGATATTGCGCCTTTATTAAAGGATTCCATTAGATTGGTAAGAATCGCTGCGGTTAAATATTTTAATAGCATTGGTGCTAACATGACGGGCAATGATGCTTTTAATAAAGCAGAAAAAGAATATTTAGAGGATTTGGATATGAATGCTGATTTTGCTTCCGGACAGCATCAAATAGCTGTTTATAATGAAATGAAAGGCCATACAGATTTAGCTATTAAGGCTTACAGAAAATCTTTAGAGATCGATAATCGCTATAATATATCCCGAATGAATTTAGCTTTGTTAGTTTATAAGCAAGGACATATAGAAGAAGCGAAAAGTCTTTATCTTAAAGTGATTGAGCTAGAGCCTGAATACAGCAATTCTTATTATATGCTGGGGTTACTATTTAACGAGGTTGGAGACACTAAAAATGCTTTAAAATACTTGGCTGAGGCATGCAACAAAAAGCCTGCTAATATTAGAGCCTTTTATAATTACGCCTTAAAGCTTCAGGCAGAAAATTTAAATCAGAAATCAGTAGAGGTTATCAATAAAGCACTAGCTATTTTTCCTAATAATGAAAACTTACTGTATGTAAGATTGATTGGAGAAATTAATCTTAAACAAGATATTGAAGCTTATAACACCTGTTCTCAACTTATTAAACTTGCACCAAATAATGCTAATTATAAACAAATTCTGGAAAGCTTGAATACTTAAATGGAACAGCGAGGTGTAATACTAAAAGTTATAGTAATTTCACAATTCTTATGCACATCTGTTTGGTTTGCTAGTAATGGTGTTATCAATGATCTCATAGCTAACTTTAAACTTACAAATAATGCTTTAGGTCATTTAACATCATCTGTTCAATTCGGTTTTATTTTAGGCACACTAATCTTTGCTATCTTAAATATTGCAGATCGCTACGCACCTTCAAAGGTATTCTTTATTAGCGCCTTGTTATCTGCGCTTTTTAATATTGGCGTTTTATGGCAAGGAAGTCATTTAACCAGTTTATTAATATTTCGGTTTTTCACTGGTTTTTTTCTCGCTGGTATCTACCCTGTAGGTATGAAAATAGCTGCCGATTACTATAAAGAAGGGCTTGGGAAATCGCTTGGTTTTTTGGTCGGCGCATTGGTATTGGGAACAGCTTTGCCTCATTTGTTAAAAGGAATTACAAATACACTTCCCTGGAAATCTGTAATACTTATAACAACATGTCTTTCAATAGCAGGTGGGGTGTTAATGTTAATTATGGTTCCTAACGGACCGTATAGAAAACAAAGCCAGAAACTAAATCTTTTAGCTTTTTTTAGTGTATTCCGTAATCATAAATTTCGTTCCTCTGCTTTTGGATATTTTGGACACATGTGGGAACTCTATGCCTTTTGGGCATTTACACCAATCATACTGAAGACATATAGCGATTTACATCCTGAAACCATATTTAATATCCCCATTTTATCCTTTTTTATTATAGGAATAGGCGGATTGGCCTGTATTTTAGGTGGCTACATTTCTCAAACAATAGGAGTTAAAAAAACGGCTTTTATTGCATTGTTATTGTCATGCGTATGTTGCCTCATTTCGCCATTGATGTTTACACTTCAATCTGAAAACCTATTTATCATTTTTCTTATCTTTTGGGGTATGGTAGTTATTGCCGATTCTCCTCTTTTCTCAACTTTAGTAGCGAAAAATGCAGTGCCAGAAATAAAGGGGACTGCTCTAACCATAGTGAATTGTATTGGGTTTGCAATAACCATAATTAGTATTCAAATCGTAAATAGCATAGGAAGTTTTGCAGATGCAAATAATGTTTATGTCCTACTCGCTATAGGTCCTCTATTAGGAATAATAGCATTAAGTACAAAACCTAAATCGGCAAAAAAACTTAAGTAGCTCTTTTGTAAGCACACTACTCTATTCTATTTCAATTGAGTATTAAAAACAGTTCGGAAGCTATTGAGATATGGTTAAATATGTAACCTAAATTAATGTGAATCTTGGATAAGAGAATTTATGTCGGTGTGTGTCCCAGACTTGTTTCAGAACTATTTTTTTACTGTCACAGTGCTCTCCTCTTTAAATTAAAGCCGAGAAATGAATTTCGATTTTGATAAAAATTGGAAGAAAGAGGAGTTTTATTAAAAATAACAAACCAATATAACCCTCCGAATCCCGATCTCATCGGGATCCACCTCCCTTTTTAATAGGGAGGAACACCTTGAATTCTTAAGCAAGAATACGTTAAATTATTTATCTAGAATAGTTAGGCGACTCTTTAGTAATAGTTACATCATGCGGATGGCTCTCATTAATACCACTAGCCGTAATTTTTACAAAGCGTCCATTTTCCTTTAATGTTGCTATATCTTTAGCACCACAGTACCCCATACCGGCACGTAACCCCCCTATAAACTGGTGAATACTTTCGTATAAGTCACCTTTATAAGGTACACGACCTACAATACCTTCTGGCACCAACTTTTTAATATCGTCTTCTACATCCTGGAAATAACGGTCTTTACTACCTTGTTTCATAGCTTCTACAGACCCCATACCACGGTACGACTTAAACTTTCTTCCTTCGTAGATTATAGTTTCACCCGGAGATTCTTTAGTTCCTGCCAATAGCGATCCTAACATAACAGTATCTGCTCCTGCTGCAATCGCTTTTGGTATATCTCCTGTATAACGAATACCACCATCTGCAATCACTGGTACTCCAGAACCTTTTATAGCCTCGGCAACTTCTAAAACGGCCGAAAACTGTGGAAAACCTACTCCTGCAACAACACGAGTAGTACAAATAGAACCTGGTCCAATACCCACTTTTACGGCATCGGCTCCTGCTTCTACCAAATACTTAGCAGCTTCGGCAGTAGCAATATTTCCAACTATAACTTCCAGTTCCGGGAACTTAGATTTAATTTCCTTTAATACCCCAACCACACCTTTGGTATGCCCATGAGCCGTATCAATTACAACAGCATCAACACCAGCACCTACTAAAGCTTCTGCTCTTTCAACGGCATCTCCGGTAACACCAATCGCCGCAGCAACACGTAAACGTCCGTACTGATCCTTATTAGCTATTGGTTTCTGGCTAAGTTTAGTAATATCTCTAAACGTAATTAAACCCGATAATTTATAGTTATCGTCAACAATAAGTAGTTTTTCTATTTTGTGTTTTTGAAGGATTTCTTCTGCATCTTTTAAAGACGTACCAACAGCAGATGTTACCAGGTTTTCCCCTGTCATAACCTCAACAATAGGTCTTGAATTATCATGCTCGAAACGTAAATCACGATTGGTTACAATACCTTTTAAAGTTCCTGTTTCATCAACAATAGGAATACCACCAATACCATGTTCTGACATACTTTGTTTAGCATCACTAACAATAGCAGTAAGTGGCAACGTAACCGGATCGATAATCATACCGCTCTCTGCACGTTTTACTTTTCTAACTTTTAAAGCTTGCGCCTCAATCGTCATATTTTTGTGTAAAACACCAATCCCTCCCTCTTGTGCCATGGCAATAGCCATTTTACTTTCGGTAACCGTATCCATCGCTGCCGAAATGATAGGCACATTAATTGTGATGTTACGAGTAAACTTTGTTTGGATATTAACTTCGCGCGGAAGGACTTCTGAAAATGCTGGAACTAAAAGGACGTCATCGTAGGTTAAACCTTCTCCTACTATTTTGTTTTGATGTGCGGTCATGATGCAATTACGTTATAATTGCGTGCAAATCTACGCATTTTTTTTCATTTGGATTCACAAAATTTAAATGAAAAAAATAATATAGCGGATTCTCTCTGGCTTTCATGTTAAATAAAAAACTCAGGGAAAACATACAATTAAATTCTAAGATACTATGGTATTATTTGTACCTGTTTTTGCAATATGGTTTAAGTACTTCAATAGCATATTTATAGCGCGTTTCCGCTTTGGAAAGATCTCCTTTAAATCTGATGGCTCTTGGCAAAAATAAACCGTATAAACATTTTCCTTTGGCAATACGCTTTAAGGTTTTTAAACTTTTGGCATTCATAGTTTTATAAATGCGATCTATCCATTCGTATTGTTCTTTCTTTAAAATCGCCCTATCCCATACTGTAGCCTTATCTGTTTTTAATACTAATTTAGAATTATATAATTTTTGTAATTCTTCAAACGCATTATTAAAAACCAATTCGCTGCCCTGTCTGGCATAGGTCTTAACCTCTTTTTTTGAGAAGATCGAATATGGAAATATCTCCATGAGATGCATTTTCTTTGAAATAAAGTATGCCATTTGCACCCAAACAACGTCATGACCTTTTTTATTTAATTCATAGAAGAACCATTTATAAAAGTCGCGCCGTTGCGAAATATTCTTATATTCTCGAGATAAGTTATTTTTAAGATTAAACACATTTGCCTCTTGCCACACCAAGGTGTTCTTAATACGATCTCGTTTTAACCAATCGGATGGCAACAACTTTTCCCGTTGCGTTTCCTTTTGATAAACTCTAAGACTCTTCCACTCTTTGGCAGATACTGTATTGCTAAAAATTAATATGAAGTAAACTATAATCCATCGCATAAGCACATAAAAATACGAGAATTATATTGATAGTTATTTTTTTACTAGTAGCTGTTTTAAAATAATAAGTATTGAGGCTGTAAAAGTAAGTGTCATTAAAATGCCCGAAAACATAACAATGTACTTCATCCATAGCATACCAACCCAGAGCATGTATAACCCTCCAAACGTTAGTATAACAGATATAAAAGGTTCTACTATTAAAAATAGTTTTAGTTTTTTATTAAGCTGGGTTATAGAAACTATTAGGCCAACTAAAAAGAATATAATTGACATTGATAGTATATGATTATGAACTAAAGTGAGCATTTCCTGATCGCTTTTTTTAAAGCGCATAACCTCAGCATTTTCATCATCTTCATTCCCTAAATAGTGTTCTTCAATGCCATTAGGATTAGCCGAAGAGGTTTCGCCAACAAATAACAATCCTGTATAAAAGCCAATACTCAATACGATTACAAATACACCTATTAACAGTTTAATTTCTTTAGGAAGTGTAAATATTAACCCATTTAGCTGCATTTACAGAACGTTTTTTGAATGAAGAATTTTTAATGATTTTAATAGGTCATTCATGGCATTTGTCATAGATCGTACAGATATGGTAGCCCCAGAAATCGCTATGATGTTATCGCCATACTTAAGCTCATCGCCTCCTTTTTTACCAATAAATTGTTTAAGCCAACGTTTACTGCCTATTTCTCCACCATACTCCTCTCTATACACCAGTACCTTGGATTTTAATACAATTAAATCTTTATCAAGTAAAACCAGATAATCAAATTGAGCCGTTTTACTAGCCGCTTGAGATAGGTAGGCATACCCCAAAAGATTATTACCTGCTTCTATTTTAAATAGATTGTCTTCTCCAAATTTAGAAGGTAAGTCCTGAGTAATCTCCGAGGAAATAGCGACACTTGTGAATTCAAACGTTTCTACACTAAAGATGTTTTTAATTTCCTTATCTACTTTCTTCTGAATATTTTTTGGTAAACCGAAAGACATTAACAGTAATAGTACTGATAATAATGGCATGTATTTAGAATTCATAATGCAAAAGTATTATTTTTTTAGTGTTACTCACAACTTAAATGCCAAATAGCTAATTAAGAAAGGTTATTTCTAATTAGCTATAGGGCTTCTAATTTTAACGTTAATCTTAAATAGGCATTCTTATTAAAGAATTTGGGGCTCGGGACAAAAAAAGCTAACCAACATTAATCGTTAATATATTGTTTACTTTATTTTAGAACCAAACGCCGATTCCAAAATTAAGTCTATTGTCTACATCAGCACCAGATTGAGCATTATCTCTAAACTGATAATCTCCTTTTAAAACAACTCCTGGAGCAACGTGATAGCTTATACCTGTTGTTAAATCGTTTCTATTATAAGTATCGTTTTTAATTAAAGCGCCATCTGTACCTGCATGTGTATCGTATTGCTCGTATCTAGCAAAAGCAAACAAACGTTGTGATTTTTCTTGTGGTAATAAATTGTAAGCTGCTTCTATATACCACCCTTGTAGAGCACTACCTAAACCTTCGTTTGGATTAGTTGCTAAATCGTAATACAAATTATTATAATCTTCGGTATCACTTAAACTTGCGTGAATAAATTGTCCACGAGCTGTAAAACGTTGGTAAGCGTAACGTGCATCTACACCAACCATAGCGATTCCTATATCAGATCCGTCTATCATATCAACATCGTCTTCGGCTTGTGTACGACCAAAATAACCCGATAACCCTAAACGTAAACCAGGGATTCCATAATAATCTAACTTGGCAGATAAATTAGGTGAGTTTATAGTCGATTTAATTCCTTTCTGTCTTCCATTTCTTAATCCACTCTTTCCGCCTAAAACTTTAGTACCATTTACAGATTGGAATCCGTTAAATACATAAGCTTGGTATCCTAAAGAAATGTCGTTAAATCTACCAGTAACACCAACACCTATTTCACGCCATGTAGTTGGTACGATAGCATTATCTACTGCAGGTCTCTCTACCCCATTAAATGTTGTTGGCTCATGAAACTCATTTACAATCCCCATAGGTACCAACATTAAACCACCTCGTAAACTTACATTTGGTGCTATGGCATAGTTTACAAAAGCTTGTTCTATAAATACTTCTTCAACATGCTCAAATTCTACCTCTGTTACAAATTGTGTTTTATCATTAAACTTATAACCAAAAAGTAATACCAAACGCTGTACATCTAATTCGCCATTATCTGCTTCAGGCTGGTTATATGTTACCTCCCCGTAAGCGCCTACTGTAACAGATTTACCATAGTTACCAGATAGTATACGCTGTGCTGCATTTAATTGTTTTTGAGGGTCGAATGTAATAGAATCCTGTACTGTTTGAGCATAAGTCATTGATGCTATAAAAATTGTAAAAAGTAAGGTTAGTCTTTTCATTTTAAGTTTGTATTGTTATCTTTATTTAGACTTGTTATAAATAATATTTGATTTGAAGTTGCAAATATAAAATTCAAAATTGCTTTAGCAAAGTTTATTTAGATTAAATTTAAATAAACTTTTAAGACATAAGTTAAAAAACTAATAAACAATAACTTATACTGATAAAAAATTAATGATAAAAATTAAAAACCTTAGAAGCTTCATTAAAAGCACTCTCAAAACTAAGAGCATTTAAACTATTATTTTTATTAGAAGTAAAGTAAGATAATAGTTTTTCGGTAGGCATATTACCCGTTAATTCATCTTTTGCCATAGGGCATCCGCCAAAGCCTTGAATAGCACCATCAAAACGGTTGCAACCTGCTTTATATGCAGCATCAACTTTTTCGAACCATGTACTTGGTGTTGTGTGTAAGTGAGCTCCAAATTCAATATCTGGATATAGAGGTATTAAATTTGAAAAAAGGTAATCAATACTTTCGGCATTAGAACTGCCAATGGTATCGCTTAACGACAGTATTTTAACTCCCATCTTTGATAATTTTTCGGTCCACTCTCCTACTATATCAACATTCCAGGGGTCTCCGTAAGGGTTACCAAATCCCATAGATATATACACAACGACTTCTTTATTAGATTTGTTGGCGATTTCCAGTATTTCTGAAAGTGTATCGACAGATTGCGCAATGGTTTTATGTGTATTACGCATCTGGAAGTTTTCTGAAATTGAAAACGGATACCCTAAATAATCTATTTCAGGATGTGTACTTGCATCATTTGCTCCTCTCGTATTTGCAATAATAGCGAGTAACTTGCTTGTTGTTTTTGATAAATCGAGTTTAGATAATACCTCGGCCGTATCAACCATTTGAGGAATCGCTTTAGGAGATACAAAACTCCCAAAATCAATAGTATCGAAACCAACGCGAAGCAGCGATTGTATGTACTGCACCTTTTTCTCTGTTGGAATAAAGGTCTTAATACCTTGCATGGCATCTCGCGGGCATTCAATAATCTTTACTTCGTTTTGCATTTAGTTCAAAAAATAGGAGGATAAAAATACTATTAATTTAGTTAAGCTTTTAACATTAAAATAAAGATTTTTTAATTAAGCTGTAAGTTTATTCATAATTAAACGACCCTATCTTTAACATCTAAAATAACCAACCATGAAAAAAATTACACTGCTGTTTTTTTGCATATGTTTTATTCCATTACTTTCATTTAGTCAAAGTACAGCTAATTATACTGTTGAATTTGCAAGTATATGGGAAGAAGTTAGTACAAACCCAACCGATGGCCAAAGTACCATTAACCTACCCAATAGTGCGCATTGGTCACCATTAGCCTTGGTTACACACCAAACTGCAGATACTTTCTTTAAGGTGGGAGCAGCTGCCTCACCCGGCATTGAAGATATTGCCGAAACAGGTGGCACAAATATTTTTCAAAATGAAGTTAATACAAATGCAGATGCAGACAAAGTAGTTGTAGGTAGTGGACTTGGTAGCGCTAAAGGCTCCATTGTTATAAACAGTCTGGATGTTAGCGAAAATTACCCGCTGGTTACTTTAGCTTCAATGATAGCACCAAGCCCAGATTGGTTTATTGGCATTAACGGTATTAGTTTAAGATCTGGAAACAATAGTGTTAATAACGGATGGAAAGACACCTTTACAATAGACCTTTATCCTTATGATGCAGGTACCGAAGATGGAAACTTGTATTCCGGCAGCAACCCAGACAGCAACCCGATTGGAGTAATAGCCAGCCGATCTAATGTAACGCCTTTTAATGATAAAAAAATTGGCACGCTTACTTTTACATACAATTCATCTACCCTAAGTGCAGAAACGGCAAACACTGTCGATTCTATTAAAATATTTCCTAATCCAACCCATGGACACATTACGGTTTCCAACATACAAAACATAGAGCTAAGCTCTGTAAAAGTTTATAATGTTTTAGGACGGTTGGTAAAGCAGATAAAAGTAATAAAAGACGTATCTAAATTACATGCCAATCTAACCGATTTAAGCAAAGGTATTTATCTATTGAATTTAAAAACTATTGATGGTAAAAACAAGTCAGAAAAATTGGTAATCAACTAAATATTAAGTACATAATTGAAAGGTAACCGATAAAATTAACGTTTAGACGTTTTTATTATTCATCTTTTTCATTAAGGTATACATTTGAAAAAATGTTTGCCCTGATGAATATTTTTATTACTAACCCAAAATACTTACTACTTCCGATAGTTCTTCTATCGGCTACGTGTTATATCTCTGGACAGAACATGGAATCCTGTGGTACAGTTACCACACCAGAATCTCTTGAATACATAAATAGTTTAAAACCACAAATCAAACAATACGAACAAGAGTTTGCGCTAAATAAAGCTAAATCAGGTAAAAACAACACCTATCGTGTGGTTAACTCTATTCCAATTAAAGCACATATTATTAGAGCTACAAATGGCACAGGCGGACTGGATGCTTCAGATCTTTATGATGCTATCGAGAACCTTAACACTATTTATGCCGATGCCTTTATGGAATTTTTCTTATGCGATGGCATTAACTATATAGATAATGATGCCTTTTGTCATTTAAAAAAAGGAGACGAAAGTCATTTAAAAGAAGGAAGCTACACATCTGGCTTGATCAATATTTATTTTGTTAATCATTTAGTAAACACATCCGATCAAAGTATTTGTGGCTATAGCAACAATGTTGGGAGGAATGACGATGTTATTGTTATAAAAAACAGCTGTGCGACCAACGATTCTTCTTTGGCACATGAATTGGGGCACTTTTTCTCTTTAGTCCATACACACGGTCCTGATAATAATAAATTAACATCGGAATTAGCTAATGGCAGCAATTGCGATACAGATGGCGATGGTATTTGCGATACACCGGCAGATCCCATGCTTTCATGTACAAATGTAGATAACTCTTGCGAGTATATAGGTAAAGAAACAGATGTTAATGGTCATGCGTTTAATCCAGATACGGGCAATTTAATGTCGTATTCCAAAAAATCGTGTAGAGATCACTTTACACCTCAACAACTTGCTAGAATGTATGCCTTTTATCAAACTACAAAAAGCTATTTGGCATGTCCTTCTTTTAATGCCAATTTTAGTGTAGATACGAGTTCAACTTGTGAAGAAATACTAACCGTAAACTTTAAAAATAAATGTTCGAATGCTACCCATTGGGAATGGGATGTAGATTCAGACGGGGTTATAGATTATACCGATCAAAACCCTTCGCATACCTATAACACAGGAATATATGATGTAACGCTTACTGTTTCCAATACATCGGAAACTATAAAGCGAACATTTTCAAAGTTTATAAAGGTTGGAACGGAAATAGATCCTAACCACGAGGATTTCGAAGATTTTGAAATGGCTGAAGATAACGGTTGGACTGTAATAGACGACTCTAATAGCGGTTACAGCTGGTACTCTAATTCTGGAAAAACAGCCTCGGACGATACGGGACCTTTAAGCGATAATACATCCGAGGATAATACCGGTACATATATTTATGCAGAAGCTTCGGGAGCAGAACCTGGAGATGTTGCCACCTTTATTTCCCCGTGTATCAATATAACTAATACAAATACCTTACTGGAGTTTTCATACCATATGTATGGCAAAAACACAGGAGAGTTGCACGTAGATATTAAAACTAACGATGGTTATATTAATGATGTTATCCCTGCGCTTTACGGAAATCAGCAAGCTAATCAAGAGGATGCGTTTTTAAAACGCACAATCGATTTATCGTCTTATGCTTACGAAACCATAAAAGTTCGTTTTAGAGCTGTAAGAGGTACCCATTGGGATGGAGATATTGCTATAGACGATATTCTTATTAAAAGCATCAAAGAGGTTCCTAATAGTGTTGACACGCTATTGGATATAAAAGTGTATCCGAACCCAATTACCAATGCGACACTTTATATTAACTCCAGAAATACGAATGGTACTTTAAATTATCAAATTTCTAACTTGGTTGGACAAATATTCTTATCGGGAACACTAACAAATCACCCTATTGATGTGAGTAGTCTATCTTCAGGAACCTACTTTATATCTATAAATGGCAAGAATTCCAGAATTGTAAAAAAGATAGTTAAGTAAAAAGGAAAGACGTAAGACCGCTTCGCTTTTAGAATTAAGACTTGATTCTAACTAGTTTTAACCAAGCTGACATCAACTTAGCTTTTTCAAAAAAATTAATATCCGTTTTTGTCATTACTTCGGTCTGTGCTGAACTTGTTTCTGTAAGCTATAGTGTCCCCACATCTTTTTAATCAAGCCACGAATTACACAGATTTACACGAATAAAACCTCAATATAATGGATTGCTCTCTATACTATTCATAATCACGAATCATACTTTCAGTCTGTTTTTACAATCCAAACCCGATTTAATCCTATTATATCTCTGCGCTTTAGTTTACTAATAAGCAAACACAGATTACTTATTAGTAAACAATCTATATTTAGAATCATTTGTGATAATTCGTAAAATTAGTGTCTATCTTTGTAAAATTATTATTTAATATGCAGCCATATTTGTTGGTACATCGTAGTTCATTAAGGCAGGAATAAAAACTACCTTTTAAGCAATGCCTTATTAATTTTCTTTACAAGACTCGGACCTTCATAAATAAACCCGGTATAAACTTGTACTAAATCGGCACCAGCATCTATTTTTTCAAGAGCATCCTCTGCAGAATGAATACCTCCTACTCCAATAATAGGGAATGCTTTGTTACTTTTTTCAGATAAATACTTAATAACACTTGTACTTTTATCCTTTATGGGTTGGCCGCTTAAACCTCCGTTACCAATATTTTCAAGTAATGCTTCCGAAGCTTTTAAATCGCTTCTGTCCATAGATGTATTACTGGCAATAACCCCATCCAGTTTTGTATCTGCAACAAGTTCTACAATCTCATCCAATTGACCATTATTTAAATCTGGTGCTATTTTTAACAGAATTGGTTTTTTGCTTTCGAATGAAGCATTAGCCTCTTGTACCGCACCAATAAGCTCTTCCAAATAATCTTTATCATTTAATTTGGCATGGCTCCCCACATTCGGGCAACTTACATTAAGTACAAAGTAATCAACATAAGGGTGCAATGCATTAAAGCATTCCAAATAATCTTTAGTATAATCCTCTGGTTTCGTATCGGTGTTTTTTCCAATATTACCTCCAATAATCAATTTACCCTGATTCTTCTTTAATTGAGAAATGGCAGCTTCTACTCCCTCGTTATTAAACCCCATTCGGTTAATAATTCCCTGATCATCCTTAAGTCTGAATAATCTTTTCTTAGGGTTTCCTACCTGTCCCCTTGGAGTTACCGTACCAATTTCTATAAAACCGAACCCGAAATTTGCCAACTCATTGTATAGCACAGCATTTTTATCGAAACCAGCAGCCAAACCTACCGGATTTTTAAACGTTAAACCAAACAGGTTCCGCTTTAATTTGGCACCTTTAACCACATATAAACTTCTAAAAAGAGCTGCAAAGCCAGGTATTTTAGATGTGACTTTTATAAGTGAAAATGTAAAATGGTGAATCTTTTCTGGGTCGAATAAAAAAAATAGAGGGCGAAGTAATAATTTGTACATCCGGTATTATTTATGCAAAAGTACTTCTAAATAAAAAATTGCACAATTCTAAGAGCAAAAAAAATTAATAATCGTATTTTTAAACCCATAACAAACACTAAGTATTTTCATACTAAACCATACCAAAGTTTATTTAAAATGATTTCAAAAGAAAACATCATAAAACGATTTGTAAGTTACGTTACTATCGATACCGAATCAGATCCATCATCAAATACAACACCAAGTACCAAAAAACAATGGGATTTGGCCAACAAACTGGCCGAAGAGCTTAAATCTATTGGTTTGCAAGATGTTACCATTGACGATAACGCGTACATTATGGCTACATTACCTGCTAATGTAGAATACGATGTACCGACTATAGGATTTATTTCTCATTTCGATACCTCACCAGATTTTACAGGAGCCAATGTAAATCCTCAAATTATAGAAAACTATGATGGTAAGGATATTGTTTTAAATTCAGAAGAAAACATCGTACTATCTCCAGGTTATTTTGAGGATTTATTACTATACAAAGGCCAAACCTTAATAACAACAGACGGCACTACACTTTTGGGTGCCGACGATAAAGGCGGTATTTGTGAAATTGTTTCGGCTATGGAATACTTAATAAACCATCCGGAAATTAAACATGGAAAAATTAGGGTTGGTTTTACTCCCGATGAAGAAATTGGAAGAGGAGCACATAAATTTGATGTTGAAAAATTTGGTGCAGATTGGGCTTACACCATAGATGGTAGCCAAATAGGCGAATTAGAATACGAAAACTTTAATGCCGCAAGTGCGGTGGTAACCGTTAAAGGTAAAATTGTACACCCAGGATATGCTAAAGGTAAAATGATAAATTCTATGTATATCGCACAGGAGTTTATTAATTCGTTACCACGACTGGAAACCCCAGAACATACAGAAGGCTATCAAGGTTTTTTCCATTTGCATAACATGAAAGGTGATGTTGAAGAAACGATTTTAGAATATATTATTCGCGATCATGATCGAGGACATTTTGAAGCACGTAAAGAAGTGATGCAAAAATTAACCAACGAATTAAATTCCCAATACGGCAGAGAGGCTATTACTACCGAAATAAAAGATCAATATTACAATATGAAAGAAAAGGTTGAGCCTGTAATGCATATTGTAGATATTGCAGAAAAAGCCATGAAACAACTGGGTATACAACCGCTTATAAAAGCCATTCGAGGTGGTACCGATGGTTCGCAATTAAGCTACATGGGACTTCCCTGCCCCAATATTTTTGCTGGTGGACATAATTTTCATGGACGTTATGAATACGTTCCTGTTGAGAGTATGATTAAAGCCACTGAGGTGATCTGCAAAATTGCAGAATTAACAGCTTTAGAAAAAAAATTGAATTAATTTGAAACATTATATATTCTTTTTATTCCTGTTTTGTACTTTCTTAAGCTCCTCTCAAACCGAAAACTATCATATTAAAGTCGTTTACGAACCTAACCAGACTTATACATACAGAATAAAAGAGACATCTAGCATAAATACGTTTAAGGATGTTGATAAGGATATGAAACGAATGTTAGACTCTATTGGGTCTGTTAAAAGTTTAAAGTCCGGTAAAGAGGAATCTTTTAGAATGAAAATATCAACTTTCAATCTTGATAGTGAAGGAAACATACCTATTAAAATATTGTTTGACCAACTTTCTTATAAAGGCTTTTATGAGAGAGAAAAGATAAATAAAGAGCATGGTTTTAAATCTTTGAAACTGGTTGGAAAAATTAATTCTAAAAATAAAGTTCAGATAGATGAAGTTTTTGTTGATAATCTAAAAAGCAAAAACGAATCCATGATAAAACTATATTATAAAAATGTTGAAAGTACCGTTTTCTTTCCCGATAATGCTTTATCCATAGGTGATTCATTCATTCTAGAGAAACCTCTCAGACTATTATTAGCAGAAAAGCCAGCAATGTTGGAGAATGCTCCTATTAAGGACATTATTAGCAACAACACAAAAAATAAATTCACCCTTACAAAAGTTAAAGCAGACAAAGCGTATTTTGATGTTGAAGGTATAGTTGAATTAAATAAAGAGGAAGTACCTAACAATATCATTAATTTAAATGTAAAATCTAAGGGTAAAATAGAGGTCAACATTAAAGATAAGCATATAAATAAAGTATCATTAGAATCTTATCTTAGTTATGATGAAATACTATTTGAAAATAATGTTGTAAATTTCAATTACAAATTTACTTTAAAGATAAATGCCATAACACAATAGCACTTTTTTAGGGCTTAATAAGGAACAAAATGAATAAAGCAATAACCTTTCAAAGGCATCTAATAATTTTCGGAATTCCGTTATTGATTATAGGGTTGATGGTTTTAATCGCTAAATCATCCGTTTTTCAATCGAACCCAACTAGTTTAGCTATTGGTATTACATGCGATTTGTTATTAACCGTTCCTTTAGTCTATTTTTTACTCATTAGGAAAACCAACATTCCCAAAACAACGATTGTTCCTTTTATCATTTTTGGAATGATTGTTTGTTCGTTAATACTTCCTTCGGAAAACCAGTATTACCTAAACCTTTTTAAAACCTGGGTATTTCCTCTTATGGAGCTATCAATTTTAGCGTTTATAATCTACAATGTTCGAAAAGGCATAAAACGTTTCAAACATGAAAAAACGGCTTCGTTCGACTTTTTTACAACGCTAAAAAAGACCTGTTATAACATACTGCCTAAACCAGTAGTTATTCCATTTGTAACAGAAATTGCGGTGTTTTATTATGGCTTTATATATTGGAAAAAAAGAGAATTAAGCAGTAATGAATTCTCATACCACAAGAACAGTGGTACACCAACATTACTAATTGCCATAATACTTATTGTAGCTATAGAAACCTTTGTTTTACATGCATTGCTCGTTAAGTGGAGTAATATAGCGGCATGGATTTTAACATGCCTCAGTATTTATTCCGGTATTCAGATTTTCGGTTTTTTAAAATCGATGACAAAACGTCCCATTTCAATTGAAAACAACAAACTCTATCTGCGATACGGCATCATGACCGAATGCACTATCGCTATAGAAAATATTGATTCCATAGAGCTATCGTCAAAAGATCTTGAAAAGGACAAAGCTGTTCAAAGATTATCATTTTTAGGAGAACTGGAAAGTCACAACGTTATCATTAAATTAAAAACCGAACAAACATTAATTGGACTTTATGGTATTAAAAGAAAATTTAAAGTTTTGGCGTTGTACATAGATAACAAAAATGAGTTTAAAAATTATATCAATAATATTTAATGAGGCAGTCCCAAAAGTGTTCATTCTGAATGACATATAATGCTTTGTACAACAAGCTTTCACTACGTTCTAAATAAAACCCCGCCTTTAAATCCCCAAAAAACCATGAAAAAACTCGTAACGGTTCTTTTCCTAATTCTATTCTTTATACACAGTTATTCGCAAAACATGACATTTCAGGTTGAGTTTTCGAAAAACTATGCAACACTGGATTTTTTAAATAATATATCCTCAACTCGCCAAACCAATCCGTACAAAAAGGCTTTTAACAAATCGAAATATAATACAGAAAAGTACAATCAACTCTTAAAAGCATTTGCCAACATAAACATTTTTTATTCGTACGAGTTTCCGCAATATCCTTACGGGAACAAAATTGGAGGGAACACCTATTTCATATTAAATAGAAACCTTCTTGAAAGTTCCAACCTAGAAGAATTTAAAAAGAAGTCATTTGGTATAATTCCAAACGAAGACCTCAACAAGCTTTACAACATTCTTGTTGAATTTCAACCTATTTACGAAGACCTTATTTATATTCCTTGCAAACCGCTTTTCGAAAAACAATTGAAAAACATACAAAGCCTTGTAGCGGCAGTTGATATCGATTCCCCTTTTAAACAGCTGTTACATTTTCATAAATCGAATTGGGATTTAAACCTGCCCTTTAAAATGTACATCTCTCCAATTCCGGATGAAAGAAAAATCGGGTTTACTGCTACTGCCTTTTACAATTTGGCCATAGCTGGAATTCCTCAGGGCTTCGACAATTACAAACAGCTCCTGGCTGTTATGTTTCACGAATCGTTCCATATTTTGTATGATGAACAATCTCTAAAGGTTAAGGAAGATATTGCTTCTTGGTTTAACGCTAACGACTCAAAAAATGCCAATTATGCTCAATTGCTATTCAATGAAGCCATAACCACTGCGACTGCCAACGGTTATTTGTATAAAAACTTGGCTGGTACACTACCAAAAGGAAATTGGTACAATAACAAATACATTGCTGAAATGGCCCAAAAAATGTATCCATTAGTCAAAACCTATCTGGATGAAAAAAAACAAATTGATCAAAAATTTATTAATAAGTATATCGCACTAATGGATAATGAGTTTCCGCAATGGCTGTATGATATTGATCATGTTTTAATGCAACGTTATATTATTTCGGAAAGCAAAGACGCCTACCGAAACTTATCAAAAAAGCATCGATACTCAAACATAAACGAATATAGAAACACAATTAGCGCCTTAACCATTCAAGAAATGAAAGGCCATCCTATTACTAAAGTTATTATAGTAACCAATAACAACGAAAAACACTTAAGCTTAATTAAAAACAGCTTTCAAGAATTAAAGCATTGGGCACCAAAGCCAAATTCGAATTTTGCATTCACGACATTTTTAAGCGATAAAACACACTTAATTATCATTAATTCACTATCAGAAGATATTTCGGGTTTATTGGAAAATCTGCATATTAAGTAATGTAAATTTTCATGTAACTTTTTTACAATATCACAGTCTACATAATATATCTGTATCAAGGCGCTTTAACATGGTATAGAAAAGAAGAGGGAGAATATCTTTTGAAAAAATAGTGTTTACGCAAGCCTTTTTTACAATTAAAAATACATGCTATAAACTCTGAATATATAAGCATGGGCAATCTCTTCTTTACAAAAAGATGACATTTTTTTAAAATAAAATGCAATAGATTAAAAAACTGTCGTCTTTAAAACCAAAGAGCCTCTATAAACGGTTACAATGAACTCGGAATCTGAAAACAGTAAAAAACTTAACGATTTTTTTGGTAGAGAATACCGGTCTCTTAAAGTTTATGTAAGCAACCGAATAAAAGACTCGGCCAGCAGAAGTGCCGAAGATATTATTCAGGATGTAGCCCTAAAACTATTCTCCGGAGCAGATAGATCTGCACCCATTAATAATGTGGCTGGTTTTGTGTACAGGTCAATTAAAAACAGAATAATTGATATTATGCGTACATCTAAAAAAACGGAGCAAGTAGACATTGATTACGAGTACTTAAATCTGGCAGAAAAGATAAACCAGTCTACAGACGATCATATATCTGAAGACATAATTCCTGCTTTAAAAAGTAGCATAGAACAGCTTAAACCCGGTTATAGAGATATTATTATAGCTGTAGATTTTGAAGGCTATACGTATAAAGAGATTTCCAAAGAAACTGGAATTCCAGAAGGCACACTTATGTCTCGAAGACATAGAGCCATTGGGATGTTATATAAAAAATTAGAATCAGAAATTAACAAACATAAAAATTAGCATATCATGAAAAACTTTTTCACACATAAATTCAGAAGTAAGTCTCCGATAGAGATTGCAGGCATAATCATCTTTGGAGCTATTGCTATCGCTGGATTAGCCATTTTGTTCGGCTTTGTAATCATGTGGCTATGGAATTGGCTTATGCCAGAAATTTTCGGACTAGCCACACTTACGTATTGGCAAGCTGTAGGTTTATTTATATTCTTAAAATTACTACTTGGAGGCTGCGGAGGCGGAGGAAAATCTTCTAAAAGTTCAAAACGAAAATGCGATGATGACTCAAAAACCGATTTCTCAAAATGGAAGCACTATGACGAGTTTTGGGAAGAAGAAGGCGACGAGCTTTATAAACAATATATCTCACGCAAAACAAATCAAAATCAATCAAACGAATTAAAAGAACTCTAATTCTTTAAAATCTTCTATTATGCACCTGCTCATATTTAAAACAAACATTGAATCGAAGAAAAAAGTAAAATCCTTAAACCCAGTACTCAATAAACATTCTGATATTTTAGATTGGACTATCGACCTCGAAGACATCGATAATGTTCTAAGAATTGAAGCCACAAGTAACATTACAGAATCAGATATTATCGATATGGTTAGCATGCGTGGCTTTACCATAAAAACTTTAACAGATTGAATATAAAGCATTAAACACCTCATCGGGTTATCATAGATTTATGTATTAAGTTAAAATTCTTTATACGCCCTCGTCTTGCACAACAACGAAAGATAAAAAACCGTTAAACCTATGATAAAACGAAAATTTGTAAATTAAATGCTTAAAGCATTACATTTACACCGAAAACAACGATACTATGAATCCGTCTGCACAAGGTTGGATAAAAAAGCTACTAAAAGAAATTGAAAAAAAAGATGCCATCTTTAATTTTAACGAAGAGGCATTTTACAATACATTAAGAAACTGTGGCTTTATTTACGGAAGCAATTTAGATATTATCGGGGGTATTCTTGATAAAAAGGATCTTACCGAGGAAGAACTTTGTAAAACAAATTTACTTTTAACGCTATTATATACCCATAAAAAATCAAAGTCGAACATACCATTTATTAAAAGTGTTATAAACTTTTATACAGATATAAATGAACTTAAATTATCTTTCTTTCAAGAGTTATTAGGTGGTAAAAAATCGAGCGAACAACTTGAAAAAATAATACACAAACGCATACAAATAGATGCCAATGTACTCACCAAAAACTTTAAATATTTTATAGTTAATGCCTTACTTTTTATTGATGCGCTAGCCTATAGGGAGTTTTTAAAAAACAATAGCATTTCAGTTAGTTACATAAAAAATCTGGAAGCCGCTATAGAGTTTATTTCTCTAGATGTTCTAAACTCCAAAACCACAAAAAATCAATACGACGAAAGTTTGATAAAACTCTTCGAATCTTCGTTACGATTTAAAAATAATACGCATATAGATTACGAAAAGGCCATTAAAATCATAAAAACACAGCAGGAAAAAAACTATGTTTTAGACTTAGCTTGTATGGCTACCTGGGGAGACAGAACGATAGATGATAACGAACAACAATTTTTAATACAGTTAGGAACCGATTTAAACATTCACGTATCGCAAATTAATCAATCTATAGAAACCGTAAATCATTTTTACAATACCAATAAAGACAACATAGCACTTTTAAGTTCTAAGAATATTGTACAAAGTTTTTACAACAACTCTAGCAAGATGGTTAACAAACTAATTACAAGAAATAGCAAACGTCTGTACCAAGAGCTTAAAGACAGTAAAGAACTTATGGTTTTGTTATCGCAATCGACAGTTCGGGATTTAAATAACGAAGAGCAAAAAAAAGTACAAGAACAATTGCTGGATATTTTTAAATCTATTCCAAGTCTGGCTATATTCATGCTTCCGGGTGGCGCACTTTTACTCCCCCTGGTTATTAAATTTATTCCGAAATTATTACCCTCTGCGTTTGATGATAATAGAATAGATGATTAATTATGAAAAAGCAGCTTCATACCTACTTAAATCGTTATGTTCCTTTTTCTGAAGAAGAAACAGACTTGTTTTACACATATCTTACGCCAAAAACATTTCAAAAAAAGGACTATATCCTAAAGGAAGGCGACGTATGCAAAATTAAATTCTTTATTACAAAAGGCTTAATTCGTATTTTTAAGATTGACGATAAAGGCAATGAAAACATTATTCATTTTGGTATAGAAAATTGGTGGATGACCAATATGGAAAGTTTTGTTACCCAACAACCCTCGCTTTTATATATTCAAGCTTTAGAAGAAACCTCCATACTCACTATAAGTAAGGCAGATTTAGAAAAAGCGTATACTACAATACCAAAACTGGAACGGTTGTTTAGGATTATCACAGAAAAAATGCTTATTGCTGTTGAACGTAAGAATGAGCATTATCTTAAAATGAGCAGTAAGGAACGGTATCGCGGATTTATAAATGAGCTTATGGCATTTTCGCAACGTGTTCCTCAATATATGATAGCCTCTTACCTAGATATTACACCAGAATATTTAAGCGAGCTCAGAAAAAACAAATAGTGTCTATTTCTTAAGACATCTTAATATCCACGGATTTTCTCTATCCTAACTTTGTTTCATAATACAAAAACAATATAAAATTATGGAACGAATTACTTATGCTGATATCCCAGAAGGCATGTTTGAAAACTTAAGAGTTATTCAAGACTCGATAGACCATTCTACTCTAGATAATAAGCTAATAGGGCTTATTAAACTTAGGGTATCTCAAAAAAACGGTTGCGCGTATTGCGTAGATATGCACTACAAAGAATTACAACATGAAGGAGAAACAGAATTGCGCTTATCGTCGCTATGTGTTTGGGAAGAAACCCCTTATTTTACAGATAAGGAACGTATAGTATTAAAGTTTGCCGAAACCCTTACTACAATAAATAGCTCCCCAATATCTGAAGAAGACTATGTTCCTTTATTAGATCATTTTAATAAAGAGGAAATATGCTACTTATCATTAGCCATAGCACAAATAAATACTTGGAACAGACTTATGAAAGTATTTAGATTTACTCCAGGAAATTATAAAGTGGAACATTAAGCATTATTAAATTATTCTTACGACTGATAATTAGTGGAAGTTTTATATCTGCTATTGCAGACCGATTTGGTTTTTGGCACAACAGCGAATTTTCTACAGGAATTAAAGGTTTTTTGATTATTCTCTATGGACCAGCTTTCTAAAGGTGATTTTTCACCTTAAACTTTATGAAAATAAAATATTATGAAATAGATATCATTTTAAATATAAGGTAGTTAAAGCCCCCTTTTCTTACCTCAGATGTATCACCCAAAAAAGTAGTTTTAATATTACATTTCTTGGGTGTTTTCTTTTATACAATTATTTGAATTAAAAAAAAAAAATGTATTTTGCTATATTTCAATTAGATTTACGAGTACTAGTTAACATCTAACCTAATAAAAAAGCATGGCATCTTATACTATAAAAGAAATTAATGATATCTTAAAAGGTGAATTAATAGGAAACACGACGCAATCAATTAGTGGACCTGAACAGTTACAAAATGCTGGTATTAATCATATAACTTTTATAGGAAGCACAAAATACATTAAGCTCTGGGCAGACTCAAAAGCTTCTGCTGCAATTGTTAACGACAATTTAAATGTAGAGCCCGGAGACAATCGTGCATTAATTAAAGTAAAAAATGCCGATTTAGCTATGGCTAAAGTTTTGGAGCTCTTTAATCCTCCTGCTCCAGAATTCGATATCGATATTCATCCTACAGCAACTATTCATAAAACTGCAAAAATTGGAAATGGATGTAAAATTGGAGCCAATTGTTATGTTGGTAAAAATGTAGAACTCGGCGACGGTGTTATTTTATACCCTAATGTTTGTGTTTTTGATGAAACAACAATTGGTAACAATACTACGGTTTGGTCTGGAACAGTTATTCGGGAACGTTGTATAATTGGTAGCCATTGTATATTCCATACCAATGTAAGCATTGGTGCCGATGGTTTTGGATATCGCCCTAGCGATGATGGCCGTGGTCTTGTTAAAATACCACAAATTGGTAATGTTATTATTGGTCATTATGTTGAAATTGGAGCCAATTCCTGTGTAGATCGTGCTAAATTCAGTGCCACTATTGTTGGTGATGGTTGCAAAATAGACAACTTAGTACAAATAGCACATAATAGCGTTATGGGTCGTTTTTGTATTATGGCTGGTCATAGCGGACTTGCAGGCTCTGTAACTTTAGGTGATGGTGTTATTATTGGTGGAAGTGCTTCAATTAAAGATCACACGACAATAGAATCTGGTGCTACAGTGGGTGCAGGTTCTGGTGTTATGAATAATGTAAAAGCCGGAGAAACCGTTTTAGGATACCCTGCACAAGATGCCAGAGATATGCTAAAGCAATGGGTAGCCATGAGAAGACTTGCTAAAAAGTAGTTCCCCCCATTAAAATCCATATATTTTTAAATATAAAAGCAATTGTTTTTATATCATTCTTATAGTGAATTACAAGAATGACTTTAAAACAAAAAATATCCAGACTTCTACCTTGCACATCAGGTTGTCTGCCCTTAACGCTATTTTTTACCATCAATGAAAAACTACCAAGAGCCCAAATTTTTGTCCTCAATATCGATAATCATCAATAGAACATAAAATTCCGGTAATTTCATCTTTAGCTATCATAGCAGAGCATTTAATTACACAACTGAAATACAGCGCTTAAATTCTCTAAATGTTTTGCTTTTTCATACTATAAACCTAGGTTTCTTACTTCGAATTCACGTTACTTTAAGAACACACCTGAACTTTTAATTCAAACTAAAAAAGAAGTTTTTTGACTAACAGCTTTAACTG